>CAYYVH010000001.1:0-60611 GCA_964475075.1 uncultured Anaerolineales bacterium
CCACCAGTGGCGCGCGCAGGAACTCCGCCAGGTTATTGTGCTGAGGCTCCTAAGGCAGAATCCAGTGCGCCGGCGTTCAGAATGCCCATGGAGCCGCCTGATTGTTCCATCACCCGGCGATATAGCTCGATCACCTCGCCGACGGTGAGATAGCGCATCAGACCAGCCGGCGATAGAGTTCGGCGTTCTTCTCGAGCACCAGGTCCGCCGCCTGTTCGAAGGCCTCGTCCGGGCGTGTGAGCAGCTCGTCGATGCTGACTCGGACCAAATCCTCCGGTGAGACCTGAAGCCGCTCGGCGATCTCCTTGAGCCTCCGATGAATGAGATTTCCCTCATTCATTCGCGGTGGTGTGGGCGGTGCGCACATGGAGAACTCAGAAGACGTTCGTCTGGCAGGTGAATCGTGATCGTCGGCATGGTGACCTCCGTCTCGCAAGCATAGCGTGAGTGACAGTCGGAGCGCAGACCGGCTGTGTGAGCCCGTTCCCCGTCGCTGGGTTCGTGCCCTGCTTCGACTGCGCGCGGAAGAGGGATCGGCGTGAGGTCTACTCCACGTCCAGCGCCATGTCCAGCGCCGGTGTGCTGTGGGTAAGCCACCCAACCGACAGGAGGTCCACCCCGGTCGCCGCGATCTCGGCTGCCGTGTTGGGCCGGATGCCGCCGGAGGCCTCGGTGATCGCCCGGCCGTCGACGATCCGCACGGCCTCGCGCAGACCGTCGAGGTCGAAGTTGTCCAACAGCACCGCATCCACGCCCAGTGCCAGGGCTTCCTCAAGCTGGGCGAGGGTGTCCACCTCGACTTCGATCTTCACCATGTGACCGACCGCCCGTTGGGCCCGCATGATCGCCTCGGTGACGCTGCCGGCGATCATCACGTGGTTGTCCTTGATCAGCACCGCGTCGCCCAACCCGAAGCGGTGGTTCGACCCGCCGCCGGCGCGCACGGCGTGCTTCTCGAGCGCGCGCAACGTCGGTGTTGTTTTGCGGGTGCAGACTACCTGGGCCCGATGGCCCGCCACTGCCGCGACGATGTCCCGCGTGGCGGTGGCGATTCCGCACATGCGGCCCAGGAAGTTCAGGGCAACGCGTTCCGCCGAGAGGATCGGCCGCGCATGCCCCCGCACGACGGCGACTGTCTCGCCCGGCGCGGCGTTCTCTCCATCGGCCGTGAGTATCTCAACCTCGACGCGGGCGTCGAGGAGAGTGAAGGTCAACGCGGCTACCGGGAGGCCCGCCAAGCGCCCACCGGAGCGAGCCACGATTCGCGCTGTAGCCAAAGCGTCGAGGGGGACGATCGCATCCGTGGTCAGGTCGCCGGCGTGGCCCAGATCTTCCTCCAGCCCACGGCGGACGATCCCTTCGTACAGGAGGGGATAGAGCGGGGCCAGGGGTGCTGGCGGATCGCCCTTCACGCCGCCTCTCGTGATGTGAGCGCTGTTATCAGCACGGGATCGGATGCCGCGATTTCCACCGACAGACGGCCGGACCTGAAGCTTGCCGTGAGGAAGAGCCGCCGCTGCCAGCGGGCGTCCGGAGCTGGGAAGTCGGACCGGTAGTGCGCACCGCGGCTTTCGGTGCGCGCCAAGGCCGTGGTCGCGATCAGCCGGGCGACGAGGAGCAGGTTGCGGGCCTCCCCGGAGGCGTGCGGCGCTTCCGCGGCCAGACCCTCCAGGGCCGCGAGCGCTGCGGTCAGACCGGCCGCGTCCCGAACCAGGCCGACCTGCTCCCACATCAACCGGCGCACGGCATCGATGACGTCCCGCTCTGCGGCACGGTTGTCGCCCGCGTGCAGGGCATCGGTCCGGTTCGCAGCGGCGAGCGGTGCGCCTTGCCCGTTCGACGAAGGTGTCGGACCGGTGCTCGGGACCAGCGCCGACTCGGCGCGACATGAGATCTGCGGGGTGGCGGACCGGATGTCCTCAGCTACCCACGCACCGAAGACGAGGGCTTCCAACAGTGAGTTGCTGGCCAACCGATTGGCGCCGTGTACGCCGGTGGATGCTGCCTCGCCACAGGCCCAAAGGCCCGGCAGGGAGCTGCGACCGCGTGAGTCCACGGCGATGCCGCCCATGTGGTAGTGGGCCGCGGGCGACACCGGCATGAGCTCGTGGCGGGGATCGATGCCGTACTTCCGGCACGCAGCGAAGACCGTGGGGAAGCGCGACGGGAAGCGGTCGCCCACGGCATCGCGCGCATCCAGGTAGATTGCCTGACCTTCCGCCTGCCGGCGCCAGATGGCCCGGGCCACCACATCGCGTGGCGCCAACTCCGCAAGGGGGTGCTCATCGACCATGAAGCGATAGCCCGCCCCGTTCACCAGGACCGCCCCCTCCCCGCGCAGGGCCTCGGTCAGGAGCGGCATCGGGCCGTCCGGCGCGTGAGCGGTTCCGGCGAGGGCCTGTGGATCGCCCATCCTTCCCTTGGCCACGTTGAGTGCCGTTGGATGGAACTGGACGAACTCCATGTCCACCAAGCGAGCGCCAGCCCGGGCGGCCATGGCGTGACCATCCCCGGTGGCCTCCGGCGGATTGGTGGTGTGCAGGTACGAGTTTCCCAGACCGCCGGTGGCCAGTACGACCGCCGGTGCCAGGAAGAGCACTGGCCGGCCGTCGTCGCGTTCGGCCAGCACACCGACCACTCGCCCACCGTCGAGGGCCAGGTCGGAAGCGAACGTGTGCTCCGACACCTCGATGGCGGGCTCATGTTGGACGGTCTCGATCAGCGCGCGGACCATCTCGGTGCCGGTGGCGTCGCCCCCGGCATGGAGGATCCGGCGGCGGCTGTGGGCCCCTTCACGGCCCATCCGGAGCGCTCCGTCCGGTGCCCGGTCGAACTGTGCGCCGAGCGCAATGAGCTGCGACACGCGGAACGGCCCATCGCTGGTCAGGTGCTCCACGACCTCGGGGTCCGCCAGACCATCGCCGGCCGCCATCGTGTCGGCGGCGTGAAGCCCCGGCGAGTCATCCTTCGCCATGGCGGACGCGATGCCGCCCTGGGCCCACGTGCTCGAACCGCTGGCAATCCGTGTCTTGGTGAGGACCACGACATGCCGGGGTGCCAGGCCCAGTGCGGCCGTCAGCCCGGCTACCCCGGTGCCAACGACTACTGCGTCTGCCTCGACGACCTCGTCGACCAGGTCGACTGCGGCGCGCCAAATGAGCGTCATCCTCGGACGCCCTGGCCGACCAGGAGCATGCGCTCGACGGCCAGGCGGGCGCTTGCGGCGACCTCGGGCGCGACCTCGACCTTGTGCTCCAAGGTCTCCAGGCTGCGGAGGATGTTGGCCAGCGTGATCTGCTTCATGTGGGGGCAGAGGTTGCACGGGCGCACGAAGTGCACGTCCGGGAACTCGACGGCCACGTTGTCGCTCATGGAGCATTCGGTGATGAGCATCACGTGCTCCGGGCGCGACTCGGCCACGTATTGGATCATGCCGGAGGTCGAGCCCACGAAGTCGGCGCTCTCCAGCACGTCCGGCGGGCACTCGGGGTGGGCGACGACCTGGAGGTCGGGGTACTGCTCGCGGTATGGAAGGAAGTCCTGCGGCGTGAAGCGCTCATGCACCTCGCAGTGGCCCTCCCAGAGGAGGATCTCCACGTCCGTCTTGGTGGTAACGTAGCGGGCGAGGTACTCATCGGGGAGGAAGATCACCCGATCGGCGCCGAGCGATTCCACCACCTCTACCGCGTTGGCCGAGGTGCAGCAGATGTCGGACTCGGCCTTCACGGCGGCCGAGGTGTTGACGTATGTCACCACCGGCACCCCGGGGTGCCGGTGGCGCAGCGCGCGAACGTCCGCTGCCGTGATCGATGAGGCCAGCGAGCAGCCGGCGCGCAGATCGGGGATCAGGACCGTCTTGTCGGGGTTGAGCAGCTTCGCCGTCTCGGCCATGAAGTGGACCCCGGCCAGGACGATGACCTCGGCCTCCGTCTCAGCCGCCATGCGGGCCAGCGCCAGCGAATCGCCCGTAAGATCGGCCACGCCGTGGAAGATCTCCGGCGTCATATAGTTGTGGCCCAGGATGATGGCGTTACGCTCGGGCTTGAGCTCGTTGATGCGGCCAATCAAGGCCTCGTGGACCGGCCACTCGATGGCGGGGATCATGTCGCGTACCCGCTCGTAGACCGGTACCGTCGTCGCCCTACTGCCGCGCGTGCGATCCGAACAGATCTCGCCGTTTCTTCGCGCGTTATTGCCGGAAGCCATTCGACGACTCCAATATACTCAGGCTGAGTATTACTACCGGCTCCAAAGCCAGGCCGGCGTCGGCCTGCTTTGGCGCCGGCCTGGCGAAGATATTCTACACGTGAGTATATGGGGTGTCAAATCGGATTATTCATGCGGGACGGGCGGGTGGTGGATGACGGGAGCGGTGGCGAGGACCGTGACTCTGATCTAGTACGGGCTATCAGCTATCAGCTATCAGTCTTTGGGTACGGTGCTGTGGTCCGCTCGTGTGGGTGCTGGGCGCCACGGACCTTGGGAAACTTCGAAGAGTGCGGTGTATGATCGGCCGAGCTGATAGACGATAGCCCAAGCACCACGAACGCCCGGCGGTATTGGCTATCCCCTAATCCGTCTTCGGCAATTCCGGCAGCCCGACGCCTGGCGCCTTCCGCTCGCGGAGAACTTCGTGCCGGAAGCGGAACAGCTCCGCCGGCCGGCCGCCGGTCTGGGTGTCGTGCCGGCCCGTGCCCTCGACGAGCCTGCCCTTCTCGACCAGGCGGCGGAAGTTGCCCTTGTGCAGCCGGAAGCCGGCGAGGGCCTCCACGACCCGCTGGAGTTGGAGCAGGGTGAAGATAGGGGGGAGCAACTCGAAGACGACAGGGCGATACTTGATCTTGCCCCGCAGCCGGCCGAAGGCGGCTGCGACGATGCGTCGGTGGTCGATTGCCATCGGCCAACCGAGGCTCTCGCTCTCAGGGGACTGCGATGTGATCGCCGGCCCGGCGCTCTTCGGTTCGCGACCGGCGGCGATGCGGTACGCGCGGTCCCACCAGGCCTCGGCGACGAGGCCGATCTCGTAGAGGAGCTCGTAGCGCTCGAGGACGCGATCACCGTCCCAACCGGCCTCGCCCAGGCCGAAGGTGATCTCGCCGCGCTCCCGCCGCGCGCGCTTCGTTGCGCTGTTCGGCGCGCAGGCGGCCCACCGCTCCAGGACTGGGGCGATTGCGCGAGTGATGACTTCCGGCCGGCCCTCGCGCCAGTCCTCCCACGGGAAGAAGCGATAGACATCCCGCCAGGCTGCGTCCAGCTCGCCTGACGTGCGGCTCTCACGCACGAGGGCAACGTAGGCTACCGACACGGAGCGCGAGGCGCCGTGCAAATCGGCCGGGTCGCGGTACTGGTCGCCGAAGGTGTAGAGCTGTTCGACGTAGCCCAGCTCCAGACCCGTCTGCTCGCGCACCCAGCGCCGCAGAGCCCCTTCCAGCTTGTGGTCCCGCACGGGGTCGAGTGGCCCGGAGGGTAGTGTGTCGAGTGACGCGCCGTCCTCAATGACAGCGCCGGACATCGCCACTTCGGTGTCCGGTGGGCGGTCGGCCCACTGCACCGTCAGGATGCGAGGCACCTCTCGGGTGACGGCGACGATGACCGCGTTGAGGGCGACAGTGACCGGTGTGTTCGAAGCATCTCCCACAAGGCGATTGTACATGATGCCCCGGCGCGGGGTAAGGCCTGCAGCCCGAGCCAACGGGCGGCCGCACAGGCAGCCGCAGACTCGTAGGTCGGCCTGCCGCCGGACACCAGCCCATTGCCGGCCGTCGCGTATGTGATATACTCGCCTCGACGCGGCGAGAATGGGCTGAGGCGGCGACCGGGCGCGGCCCAAAGGCTGGTCTGACACGCCCTTAGTCAAGGAGGAGCGAGATGCGACGACGTTTCATGGTGATCTCTCTGGTGTTGTTCCCCTGCTGATTGCGGGTTGCGTTGGGACCGGCTTCGGGGGCGGGCGAGTCGTCACCAGCGGTACGTATACTCTCCAAAGCGGAGATGAGCTGGATGGTGACCTGGTGATGTTCTCCGGCGAGGCCCGCATCGAAGATGGCGCCCGCGTCGACGGCGACGTTTTCATTGCGAGCGGCGACCTCAATGCAAGAGGCGACATCGACGGTGACATCGTCATGACTAGCGGCAACCTCTGGGTGAATGGCGAGGTCGACGGTGACATCTTCGCCACTGCGGGCTCGGTGGATCTCGGGCGGCAGGCACACGTCCGGGGCGACGTGGCCAATCTGGGCGGCCGGATCACCAAGGCCCCGGGGGCACGGATCGACGGTGCCGAATCCGAGGGTGCCTTCAAAGTGCCGGCCGTGCCTGTTGTGAGATTGGGCGTGCCGAGCTGGTCCCCATGGGGCTGGCTGGTGGGGACGCTTATCCGGGCGTTGATCATGGCTGTGTTGGCGGTGCTGATCGTGAGTGTCTGGCCGGCACAAGTGGACCGGGCGGCGTTGGCCGCAACAGCGGAGCCCCTCGTGGTCGGGCTCGTGGGCCTGGTGACGTTCATCATCCTCATCCCCGTGATTATCGCCCTGATTATCACGGTGTGCTTCAGTCCCTTGGGCTTGCTGGGGCTGCTGGTCCTCGGCCTCGCGACCCTGCTTGGTTGGACCGCCCTGGGGACCGAAGTGGGTCGGCGCATGGGTCCAGCGCTGTACCGCGAGCTGACGCCGGTGGCGGCGGCTGGCATCGGAACGGGGCTCTTGACGGTGGTCGCGGCGATCCCGTGCATCGGGTGGCTGATCTGCTTCGTCGTGAGCTGTCTCGCCCTTGGGTCGGCTATCATGACCCGGTTCGGTGCGCGTGACTATCCGGGGACGGTGGTGCCCGTGACGGAGGAGTAGCACGCCGGCCTTCGGAAGGCGGCGGACAACCTACTCGGTAAGTGTGGGGTACGCGAACGCGAAGCTGCGCAGGTGGGCAATCAACGCCCAAAGCTCGTCCTCGGTGAAGATCGTCGCCCAGTACGGCATGGACGTGCCCATGCCACCCCGCACGAGCTTGCCGTAGTAGTGCATGTCCGAGGCGCCGGCCTGCGCTGCGAGGTCGGTGAAGTCGACCGGGGCCTTGGCCATGCCGTCCGGATCCTCCTCCGCGGCAGATCGGATCGCCTCCGCGCCAGGTCCGTCACCCTGCCCCGACAGCCCGTGACAGCCGGTGCAATCCCGCTCGAAGAGGCGCTTGCCCGTCGCCCGCGCCTCCGGTGAGGTTCTGCTATGCCAGTAATGAGCGACGACGTCCCAGCGCTCCGCGGGCGACAGGCCGGCTGCTTGCGGCGCCCCGAGCGGACCGGACGCCAATAGGGCGTAGGCATCGCTCGGAGAGAGCAGGCGTGGGTCGCCCGTGGCCATCGCATCGGCCACAGGCTGGGGAGACACGGCTTGCCACAGGGCATCTCCGTTGGCAGCATCCGGCTGCGTAAAGGGTGCGAATTCTCCGGGATGGTCGGCGTCGATGTCCAGGCCCGTTGCTACCCAGTCGGTCTGGGGCGGGTCGACGTCCATCGCGGATGCGACCGGATGTTCAGGATCCACGACCTCTATTATGCCGCGCATGCGCCAGTGCCCGGTCGTGCACCAGGCGGTGCACAGGAAGGTGAAGCGGCCCGCGCGGTCGGCGACGAAATCGACCTCCTTTACCTTGCCCGGCTCGATCCACTCCAGGTCGATGCCCATCTTGGGGATCGCGAAGCCGTGGACCACGTCGCTGCTGGTCACACGCAGGCGCACCCGTGCGCCCTTTGGCAGCACGATCGTCTCAGGCGTCCAGCCGCCGTGATCCGCCGTGGGCAGGCGCCCCGTCAGCTCGATGACCCGCCCGGGAGCTCGCCACGACCGGACGGAACGGTACGCCAGGATTGCCAGCGGCAGGCCGATGACGACCAGGAGAACCAAACCGAGGGCAAGACGCTCGGTCCTGACGTGGGAAGCCAGACGTGGGCTTGTGGGAGTCATTCCTATCCCAGATAGAGCCAGACGAAACCCAGGGTGAACAGCGTCAGCAAGACGCTCGTAGGCCCAACCGCCTGCAGTGTGCGCGTCCGCGTCCGTTCCTGCGCGATGCGCCAGAGGGTATACAGGGCGAAGGCAAGCCCACCCAGGAGCACGGGTACCTGCAGGTAGGGCACCATCGCCGGATAGACGGGCGTCCACGGCACGTCCCGCAGGCCGAACAGGTTCCAGCCCCAGCCGAAGGGATCGGCGATGACCGGCAGCGCGTAGCTGGCGTTGACCAGCACGAAGCCCAGGCTGAAGGCGATCCAGGCCGCCAGGCCGAGGGGCACCAGCGCATAGGCTCCGTCGACGAACAGGGTGCGGAGCGGCACGGCGTCCAGTCGGGCCAGCTTGCGTCCGACGGCCGTCGTGCCCAAGAACAGCCCCGGGATCACCAAGAGGTTGAGGCTCAGGAACCCGAGCGCGTAAACCAACCACCAGTCCAGGCGCGCAAGCCTGGCGGCGTCCTTGAGCACGCCCCACGGCCCCAGCAGTACGGCGGAGTAGGCGAGGGCGCAGGTGAGCATGATGAACGCCTTGTACGCCTCGTCCAGCCGCCGACCCTTGGCTACGAACAGGTCGAGACCCGGCGCACGCACGTTGACGGCGATGTTGTCCATCGTGCAGGTTTTCAAGCACTCCGTGCACAGGCCGCAATAGGTGTTGCGCTCCAGGCTGCCGGGAAAGACCAGCCACGGGCAGCCGAAGCCGCGCTCGTTGCCCAGGTAGCAGTCCTTCGTGTTGTGGGTCCGGCACACATCCACGTCCTTGACCCGCAGCTCGGTTGGAGCGGCGGTGGCGTACAGGCCGATGAAGCCGCCCACCGGGCAGACGTAGCGGCAAAAGGTGCGCCGCTCGTAGACCAGGCTGAGGACCAGCGCCATCAGGATGAAGGCGAGCAACACCGCACCAGTGGCAACGGGCTGGGTCAGGATGATGGAGCTGAACAAGGCCACACCCAGGAAGCCGACGTTCTGGAGCCAGATGTTTCTGAACCTGCGCGGCCAGCGCTTGCCGAGCGACCAGAGCTTGCGGCGCCCGGGATGCACGAAGCTCTGGCGCTGCAGCCACTCACCCAGCGCGGGAATCGGGCACATGGTGCACCAGCCCCGGCCCAGGACGGGAATCAGTAGCATGATCAAGAGCGCCCACCAGACGATCCAAACGAAAATGATGCTGAAGTTCCGGTTGCCCACCGTGGTGCCGAAGAACGCCGTGAGCAGGACGATGACGAAGAAGGCCATGCCGGCCAGCACGAGCACGAACTGCAGGGGCCGCCAGCGCAAAACCCGGCCGATCAGGGGGATACCCGTCAGATCGAAGCGCCAGGTCGAGTCAGGGCGGACGACCGGCCGTTCGGTCACGGCCGCGTCATCCGATCTCCCTGGCCCTGGACCGTCAGGAAACCGAGGGTCAGCATGGTGCCTCCGGCGACGACGATCAGCGCTGCCACGGCACGCCAGAACGGTGTGTTGGGACCGACGACCAGCTCGCCGATCATGAACGGGTGCATTGAGCCACAAGTCACGGAGCACCGGAAGCGGAACTTGCCCACCCGGTCGGCGACGAACGTAGCCTGCGCCGGCTTGCCCGGCTCGGCGGTGATGTCGACGTCGTAGCCGTCGATGAAGACACCGTGTACGACATCCGTCGAGTGTAGGTTGATGGTCACCCGATCACCCAGGTTGACGCGGACCCTGGCTGGTTCGAAGGCGAACATGCGGGCGTGGAGATCCACCTGGCGCTCCGTCGGCGCACCCGTGCCTGCCGGCAGGGGCGCCAACAGCGCCGCCAGGGCCAGCAAGACGGTCGTTCCGGCGGCAAAGGCCGGCCGTGTTCGGCTCAGTGTTCGTGGCATCCAAAACCTGGCCGGGGCGGTCGGTTCAGCGGGGGCTCAAGTACCCGAGATGGGAGACAAGCTCTGACTCTAACCCTGTTCGTCCGTCGAGGGCCCGAGACCGCTGTAGCGGTTGACGATCACCTTACGCATCTCGTCCACGCTCTTGCCCTTGCGGGTCATCACCATCACGTCACGCGTGATGTCCACGCAGATGCCTCAGCCGAGGGCGTGGTTGTCGTACTGCAGGACGACGCCGGGGCCGTTGTCGGCGGCCACATAGCATTCGTAGTTGGACGTGTGGCCCACCGCGTTGCAGCCACAGAAACAGGGGATCTGTTCGAGTAGGTCCTTGTTGACGATGGCGAAGCGATAGGCTTCCTGCACGTTGGTCGGAGCGCTCTGAAGCTCCGCGGGCAACTGCGAGACCGGTGCCATCTTCAGCTCTACCTCCGGCTCGTCACTGCTGCAGGCCACCGTCAGGAAGCTGACGAGGATGCCCGCCACTAGGGCGGGCCACAGCCGTCTGGACATGTAATACCCACGACCTTTCAGGGCGGATACGGTTCTATTGATGGTCAAAACGTACGCGGAGTATAGCACTCGGGCGGTGCCCCCAACAAACCGGGCATCAGCCGCGCTGCCGCACCGTGTTTGGCCAATAGATCACCGTGGACGGGGCCTGGTCAGACGGTAGCCGGTCGGTGATCGTCAGCACCGGGCCGTGCCGGCGCAGGTCCGACTCCCATCGGGCTCCTCGCCTGCAAGCCTCGCAACGAAGGCTTGACAATATCGGGGTCCGGCGTTATACTCGCCTGGTGAGTCTTTCGGAAGGAGGACCGTGCTAGTGCGCTACGTCAATTGTCTTGTGGTGAGGGCGCCGGATTGCGGCGCCGATGCGCCATGGCGTGGTGCGCCCATGGACTTATGAGTTGACATAAGCAACTCAACCGTGGGTGTGCTAGCCCAGCCGCCCACGGTTTTTTGTTGCCAGTAAAACCTGTACTTTGGCCAACGCGCCGTGGGAGACATAACCCGCGGCGCGTTCTCTTTGGGCCCTGTGAGGCGGAACCCAGGAATCTAGGAGGTGAATGGTGACAGTTGAGACTCAGACCCAGACCCAGACCCAGACTGCTGACAAAGACATTATCGCGGACCGCACTGGAGAAATGAAAATGGCGGTTGAGATGCTTACTTCGACAATCGAAAACCGGACGCAAGTGAACGGGCTGGGGTCAGAGGACGACGGTACCCAACACCTCGCGCTCGAGATCAGAGGCGTCACCAAGGTCTTCCGGTCCTCGCCGGGGTTCATCAAGCTGCTCCGCCGCGGCCGGGCCGCCGAGGGCAAGCGCGTCGTCGCGGTGGACAATGTGAGCTTCAGCGTGGAGGCCGGGGAGATCTTCGGCATCCTCGGGCCCAACGGTACAGGCAAGAGCACCTTGATTCGCCTGATCTCGACCCTCCTCATCCCCGACGAGGGAGAGCTACGCGTCTTCGGCCGTGATGTCGTGGCCGAGGAGGCCGAGGTCAAGCGGATGATCAATCGGGTGTCCGTCGAGGCGTCCTTCTTCAAGAAGCTGACACCCATGGAGAACCTCATGTACGCCGCCCGGTTGTACCGGGTGGACGCTCGCCGGGCGCGGAAGATGATCGTTGAGATCCTCAACCGCCTCGGTATCGAGGACGATTCAATCGGATCACCCATGGAGAACATGTCGCGCGGCATGCAGCAGAAGGTGGCGATCGCCCGTGCCTTCCTCTCGTCGCCGATCATGCTCCTCTTGGACGAGCCGACGACGGGTCTGGACCCGCATTCCAAACGGCAGGTCCAGGCCTTCGTGCGGGAGATCATGGCAACGCACCATACGACCGTCCTGTTGACAACCCACGACATGTACGAGGCGGACGCCATGTGCGACCGCATCGCCATCATCGACAAGGGCCGGATAGTCGCTCTGGACACGCCGGCCGGGCTCAAGCAGATGATCAGCCGCGACGGCGAGGAGCCGACACTGGAGGACGTGTTCCTGGAGCTCACCGGCCGGCAGCTGAAAGACGAAAAGGAGGTGACGCCATGACGGCTGCGATTGGGGAGCTAAGGGCGAGTTACGCCTTCGTTGAACGCAACATCAACCTGGTCAAGCGCTACTGGGGATGGGAGCTGGTGTGGATCGCCTACACCATTGCCAACTCCCTGGCGGTGGTGCTCATCGCGCGCGGTGTCAACGGCGCGGTGGGGTCCACGCCCCTCACCCAGGAGCACGTCGACCGGCTCGTGCTCTTCCTAGCCATCGGCGCGCTCGTGTGGCACTACCTGGCCGTCGTGTTCGAGGTGGTCAGCGATATGATCAGCTGGGAGAGGTGGGAGGGTACCATCGAGTATACGTTCATGGCGCCCGTTCGCCGCGCGACCCACATGATCGGGACGACGCTCTTCTCGGTCGTGTACGGGCTCGTGCACACGGCGGTGATCCTGGCCGTGATCGTCGTCGTGTTCGATCTGGACATGAGTCGGGCCAACTACTTGTCGGCCGCCGCCGTGCTGATCGTGGGCAGCCTGAGCTTGATCGGAATCGGCATCATGGGTGCCGTGCTGCCGCTCCTCTACCCCGAGCGTGGCGCACAGATGACCCATGTCGTACAGGCGATGTTGGTGCTCGTCTCGGGGGTCTACATCAAGCCGAGTGAGATGCCGGAGCCGCTCAAGACGATGTCGCTGTTCAGCCCGGCGCGCTATGTCCTGGACGGCATCCGCCGGGCGCTCATCGACGGGGCTGGGATCGCCGAGCTCATGCCCACGATGGTGGGCCTATTCGTCGCGGGACTCGTCCTGATTCCCATCGGGGTGAAGGTGTTCGGCTGGGGCGAGCGCTTCGCCAAGCGCACCGGCCGGCTGAAGAGGAGTGGTTAGGCGATGGACATCCAGGTCCGCAAGTTCATACCCGGCGACCACGAGTCGGCCGTGGTCATCAGCAACCGGGCGTACCCGGAGTACCCCGAGACCGTCGAACGGTGCTCAAGCTGAAGGCGATCCGGTACGCCGCTGACCACGGTGTCCGGGTCCTCAAGACCTGGAACGAGACGGGCAACGAGGGTATGCTGAAGATCAATACTCAGCTGGGCTTCGTGCGCCAACCGGCATGGATCGAGTACGCAAAGGACCTAGGGGGCGCGGAGTAGGGAGAGAATCCGTTCAGCCGGGACTGGGCGCACCCTCCGCGCAGGCCTCAAGCCGCGCCCACTTGGCGGACTAGCGCGGGATCGAACACCCCTGCCGGCGCATCGGCGCCCTCGGTTGCACGGTCTAATTTGTCGATAAGCTCCAGGGGCCTGTCCGTGCCGGCTGGCACAGGGGTTTATACGGAGGGGGCAGTGGTTGTCCCCCGTCGGGTCCGGCGCGGAAGGAAGGCATCCATGACCCATGTGATCCGGGGCCGTCTCGCCGGCGTGCTGCTGGCGATCTTGGCTGTTCTCGCCCGGGACGGGGCCCATCCGGCAGTGCTGGCCGACGGGCCCGGCGTGCTGCGCGACAGCTACTACGCGGTGTATCTCCCGGTTACCGTGCCACCGGTGCCGGTCGTCTCCGCGGCCCAGTTCTCCCCGGAGCGCGGCTTCTACGAGGCACCGATTGCCGTGACGCTCACCACCGATACGCCGGGTGCCGTGGTCCGCTACACCACGGACGGCCGCGCGCCAACAGCCGACCAAGGCACCGTCTACTCGGGTCCCGTGCGTGTCGCGACGACCACCGTGCTGCGGGCCGCGGCTTTCCTGGAGGGTTACGAAACCTCGGAGGTGACCACCCACAGCTATCTCTTCCTGAACGACGTCGTACGGCAGCCGGCGAAGCCGACGGGCTTCCCGTCGACCTGGGGGGTGTTTCCGGCCGGCAGCGCGGCCGGTCTGGCCGGCGAGCCCATTCCGGCCGACTACGAGATGGACCCCCGGGTCGTGAATGACCCACGCTACCGGGATGAGATCGCCGACGACCTCACGGCACTGCCGACCATGTCCGTCGCCACCGCTCCCGGGGACATGTTCGGCGCCAGCCGGGGGATCTACGCCAGTCCCACGGGGGAGGGCGCGGCGTGGGAGCGGCCGGCCTCGGTGGAGCTCATCCATCCCGATGGGCGCCCGGGGTTCCAGGTCAACTGCGGCATCCGCGTCGCCGGTGCGTGGAGCCGGTTGCCCGACGGTACCCCCAAGCACTCGTTCAGCCTGCACTTCAAGTCGGTGTACGGCCCGACCAAGCTGCGCTACCAGGTGTTCCCCGATGTGCCGGTGAGCCGCTTCGATAACCTGCGGTTGCGTGGGGGGCAGGCCGACAGCTTCCCCTTCTTCCCGCTCAAGGCACAGTACGTCCACGACGAGTGGGGGCGCCGTACCCAGGCCGACATGGGCTGGGTGTCGGCCTCCGGCATCTTCGTCCACCTCTACCTGAACGGTCTGTATTGGGGGCTCTACAACGTGGTCGAGGAACCGACGGCCTCCTTTGCCGCCGAGCACTTCGGTGGGGACAAGGATCATTACGACGTGATCAAGGACTACCACCAGGTGGAGGACGGCGACCTCGATGCCTACGCTGCTCTGACCAAGACGCCGCGCATGACCGATCTGACTATGCGCGAGCGATACGAGCGCGTAGCCCAGCTCCTCGATCTCCCCCAGCACGCCGACTACACGCTCGTCCAGATCTACGGCGCAAACCGCGACTGGCCCCACAAGAACTGGCGCGCCGTCCGCCATCGGCTCCTGGACCAGGGCTTCCAGTTCTTCGTATGGGACATGGAGCACGTGGTCCAGCTGTGGGGCTTCGACGCGCAGGGGTACAACGCCGATACGCCCGGTGTGGACGGCCTGCACGGCTGGTTGAAGCAGTTCCCGGAATATCGCCTGCTGTTCGCCGACCGGGTGCGGCGGCACTTCTTCGACGGTGGGGCGCTGACCCCCACGGCGGCCCGGGACCGCTACCGGGCGTTGGCCGATGTTATCGACGGCCCCATCGTCGCCGAGTCGGCGCGCTGGGGAGATGGAGGACCGGGTGAGCGGACGCGCAACGAGAACTTCTCCATCTGGTCCCACTACTGGAAGCTCTACGGCCGTGACTATCCCCAGAACCGGGATGACCACTGGCGGCCGGAGCGGGATCGGCTGCTCACTGAGTTCTTCCCGGTGCGCACGCGTATCGTGCTGGCGCAGTTGTGCCGGGAGGGTCTCTACCCACCGGTTGCGGCACCAGCCTTCAGCCAGTACGGTGGGCCGATTCGCCCGGGCTTCCGGTTGGCCATGTCGCCCGGCGGGGCGGGTTGTGCCGGGTCCCGGCGCGATGGGGTGGTTTACTACACTACCGACGGCTCCGATCCGCGGCAGCCGTGGACCGCAAGTGGGGGGCAACCGTGGTCCGGTCTCGTGTCGCCGCGGGCGCGCCCCTACACGATGCCCGTGCACCTTGCCGGGTTCACGGCCGTCAAGGCCCGCGTGCTGGCCGGCGGCACCTGGAGCGCCCTCACCGAGGCCGTCTTCGGCACGCCGCACATTGCGATCACCGAGATCATGTACAACCCCCATGGCGGCAGTGACTACGAGTTCATCGAGTTCCAGAACCGGGAGGACGTGGCGGTGGACCTGTCCGGAATGAGGACGGAAGGGATCACTACCACGCTGCCGTCCGGTGCCCGCCTGGCGCCGGGGGAGCACTTCCTGCTCGTGCGGGACGCCGTGGCCTTCCGGGATCGCTATCCCGGGGTGGTCATCGATGGGCTGTACGAGGGCAAGCTGGCCAACGAGGGCGAGAGGCTGCGCCTGCGAGACGCGACGGGCGACGAGGTCGTGTCGGTGACCTATGACAACGAGGGGTTCTGGCCGCTGGCGCCGGACGGCGGGGGTCACTCGCTTGTGGTCGAGAACCCGGACGGGGATCCTAACGATCCGGAGAATTGGCGGGCCAGCACGTTCATTCGCGGCTCCCCGGGTGAGGCCGATCCGCCACCGCCCTACGGGCGCGTAGTAGTGAACGAGGTCTTGGCCCACAGCCCCGCGCCGCTGGAGGATGCCGTGGAGGTGTACAACACGACCGCCAGCCCCGTGGACATCGGGGGCTGGTTCCTGAGCGACGATCGGACCGAGCCCACGAAGTACCCAATTCCGTTGGGCAAGGTCGTTCCTCCCGGTGGCTACGCGGTGGTTTTCGCCGAGAGCTTCGGCGCCGATCCCGGGGCGGGCTTTGCCCTGAGCAGCAAGGGTGAGACGGTGGTACTGGCCTCGGCCACGGCGGGCGGCCACCTGACGGGTTACCTGGCCGGGGCGACGTTCGGCTTGTCGGAGGAAGGCGTATCGTGGGGGCGGCACCGGACTAGCGCCGGAGTGGAGTTCGTCCCCCTCAGCGCACGCACCTTCGGCGTGGATGACCCCCAGACCGTGGAGGACTTCCGTCAGGGAGAGGGCGCTCCGAATGCCGGTCCGCGCTTCGGGCCCGTGGTCGTGAACGAGCTGATGTATCAACCCGCCGACGGCCGGGCGGAGTTCATCGAGCTCTACAACCTGAGCGCTCGGCCCGTCGCCCTCTTCGATCAGGGCCTTCCGGAGAACACCTGGCGCTTCGTGGACGGGATCAGGTATGAGTTTCCGCCGGGGGTCGTGATCCCGGATGGGGGATACCTGCTGGTTGCCGGCACCGACCCGGACACATTCCGCCGCCAGTACGGCCTGGATGACGGGATCGCCGTCATGGGCCCCTTCGACGGCAAGTTGAACAACGGCGGCGAGCGGGTCGCGCTCGCCAAGCCCGGTGCGCCGAGTGACGGCGAGTTGCCCTACTACGCCGTCGACTGGCTGGATTACGACGACCGCGAACCGTGGCCGACCCGCGCCGCCGGTGGCGGTGCCGCGCTGGAGCGGATTTCGCCGTCAGGCTACGGCAACGAGCCACGGAACTGGTCCGCCCTGACCGACGGGGGCACGCCGGGGAGGGCCAACACGATGCCGGTGATGGTCTATCTACCAGGGCTGCCGAACGGTTGAGGGTGCGTCAGGGTGTATTGTAGGTGTGCCGAACCACCGTCGACCAATCGCCTATCACCCACAGCGTCCGCCGTGTTCCCTGGGAGGACGCCCGCAGTGCGCTCACGGGCACGTTGATGACCATGTGCTCGCGCCACGCGGTGCCGTTGAAGTGGATTACGGCACTGTACTCGCGACCCGGCTCGTAGCCCGGATGGCAGCACACGAAGGCGGCCCAAACGTCGTCGGGGGCGACGGCGATCAGGGCGACCAGCCTGGCGCCGAAGGGTAGCGCGTTGGATCCGTCCGCACGGCGCAGTGGCTCGGGGGCGGCGAAGCTCTGCCTGGCGAGAGGGACAATGAAGTTCTCGCCGGCAGCCCAGGCGGTGCCGGCATCGATGGCGGTCGCGGCGATCAGATTGGCGCCGGGCAGGATCCATTCGGCGGTACAGCCATTGGGCTGCGGTGGCACGCAGCCTGGCGCCATTGAGAGGACGACCCCATTCCCGACAGCCCACATGTGGCCGCCGGGTGCTCTCACAATGCCGTTCAGCGCTGTCGGGTCCCGCGTTCGAGCCCGCTCGCGCCAGGCCTGACCGTCGAACTGCCACACCCGGCCGAAGCCATCGGCGCCCTCACCCGCGGCCCAGACCTCGCCCGCGGCGTTCACATCGACGGCCTGGAACCGGCCGGCCGATGAGTCGGCGCGCGTCACCCAACGCCAGCGCCCGAGGGGGCCGCGCGCCCGAAGGCTGACCGCGTTGTCGCCAACCGCCCAGACCTCGCCCGCGGCGGCGTCGAGAGCGTTGAGGCGCGGCAGTGCGCTCGTCCCGCTTCCGGATCCGGCGACCGGGTTCAGGCCGGAGCTGTCGAGCGTCAGCAGTCGTGAGCCGGCCGCCGTTTCCGCCAGCAACCAGTGGCCGGCCAGTGTTGGGGCAAGGTCCATCAAGCGGTGGCGCCGACGGACGCGCGTCCACGCGTCCGCAGCGGTGTCGACCGTCCAGACCTCGTCGCCCCAAGCATATACGACGCGCCCGTCGCTCAGCGGCACGATGGCCCTATTCCCATCCGGCCCACCAGAATCGAGGGCTTCCGGAGGTGTGCCCAGCGGCTCGGGGTCGCTGGCCCCCCTAACGTAGCGGTACAGCAGTGGATCCGGATCCGGGCCTGGTGAGACGCCGACCCATATCACGGGGTCGCCCCTTTCCGGCACCTGGAGATATACATCCACCAGCTCGCGGCCCGGCCGTTCGAAGCCGGCTGGTTGCCAGCCTGAGCTCGGGTCGTAGCGCCAGCCCACCAGCGCCAGTTCTGCGGACGGAGCACCCGGTCCCTGGCCGAAGGCCCATCCAGTGCTGCCGTTGTCGGTCATGGCCAGCTCGCGGGGATAACCCGTAGCTCGCACTATGCTCTGCCAGCGTGAGTCGTCTGCGCTCCACTGTATGAACTGCCCACCGGAGGGCAGCTCACCGCCGACGGCCCATGCCTCGGCGTGCTGCTTCTGGCTGATGAATACCTGCACGTCCGTCAGCGGCGGCAACTGAGTGGCATCGCTCGTCTCGTCGAACCACCTGGGGCCCGCCGCATCCTGGCGCAGCGCCCGCAACGCGGCGTGATTCCGCGTTCCCTCCGATTCCTCTCCCACGGCCCACCCATCGCCCCGGTCGGTGACATGGACCGATCGCAACACAACCCGGTCGTTCGTGCCGCCATCGGGCTCCACCCAGCAGCCGTGTCCGTAGCGCACGATTACATCCCGGTCACCGACGGCCCAACCGCAGGGCGGTTGCGGACACGCGCGTGTTTCCCCGCTCTCGATGGACATGTCGTTCAGCCCGACCAGCGCCATGCCCAACTGCGGCGCCCACTCGGGGACCGTCCGTGCGGAATCGAAGGACGCAAATTTGGCCACCCCGTCGCCGATTGCCAGCACGCCTCCGTCCTCGCTGGCGAACAGGTCGCTCACGCGGCCGAAGCCACCACAGAGCACAGCCCAGTCCGTCTGGTCCAGGCCGGGGCATTTGGGCACGAATGGCGATGGGGGCGCGCAGCTTTCGCGGTGAGTTACGGCCACAATGGGCAGATGCACCGTGCGGGCCGGATCGGCCCGGGCGTTCGGGGCGGGCGACCGGGCGGCGGCGACTGCCTCAATGCCCGGCAGAAGGCACAGTAGTAGGGCTGGACACAGGACCAGGGCGCGGCGCAGCTGGGGTGGCAGCACCTCGGACCCTACCTCAGCTCGTGCTCCCCGTGCCGGCCGTCGGCGTGGCCGTCGGTGCCTCCGTGGGGCGAGGTGTCGTCGTCGGTCGGCCGGTCTGCGTCGGCTCCGGTGTGGAGGAGGCAGGCAACGCCGGAGGCGATAGCGGCGTGAGCGTGGCCGTGGGTGCCTCAGCGGTCGGCACCACTGTGTCCGTCGGGTGCTCCCGCTTGGGCTTCGCCCGGTGCGGCTTTTCCTGGGGCGCGTCCCCTGAGGTTGCTGGTTCCACCACCGGCGAAGGCACGAGCACCGGTGCGGTGTCGGGCAGGCGCGGTGGCTGTGGCGAGGGGGATGCTTCGGGAAGGAGCTCCGGCACCTCGGACTGGGCCTCGGTGGACGGTGCTGTAGAGATGCCCGCGGGCGCTGAAGGGGGTGGCACGAGGGGCGGTCCCTCGCGCGGTTCGGGAACCGTGACGGGTGCCTCGGCCACGGGAGCGAAGCCGCCCAAGACCTGTTGGCGCAAGTCCTGGTTCACCACCAGAGCTGCGGCCAAGGCGGTGCCCATGGCGATGATGAATATCGCAATGAGTGCTGGCATGCTGGGCACCGTTGCCCGACCGATGCGCGGCCACGCCAGCGGCCAGGCTCGATGGGTGACGGGGCGGTTCAAGAGGTCTGCGCGGAGCTGGGCGCGAAACTCGGGCCGCGGACACACGACCTCATCGGCCCCCAGTGTCTCGGCCAAGGGGTCGTGCGGTTCGTAGCCCAGCTTACGCATACCGGGTCGCGACACGGGAATCTCCTTCCAGGTGCTGGCGCAGGCGCTCCCTCGCACGGTGTAGCCGCTTGTGCACAGCGGTGGGTGTGCAGGCCAAGACGTCGGCGATCTCTGGTGGTGTCATGCCGGCGAAGTAATACAGGCCCAGTACCTCCTGATCAGCTCCCGACAGCTGGCTCAACGCGGCCCGGACCGCGGCCCGCTCGTCCAGCCGCTCGTGCGGGTCCGTCCTGGCGTGCCGCCTCGTGAACGGCACCAGCTGCCTCAGCTTCTGCTGCCGGTGGTGGTTGGCCACCAGATTACCGGCGATGCGGTACAGCCAGGCCGCGAACGGTACACCACGAAGCTCGTAGCTCTCGATTGCGCGCAACGCTCGCTCCCACACCGCGGCCGTCAGATCCTCGGCCACCGTCTCGTCGCCCACACGACGGGCGATGTAGTGATAGACTGCGTCGACATGCCGATCATATAGTGCGCCAAAGGCCTGACGGTCGGTTCGCGCCGCTTCAACCAGCCAGTCCTCGTCACGGTGCAAGGTGCTCCCCTTCCGAGATATAAACACGCGAGGCCCGTCTTGCTGACAGGTCACTTTCCGCGTCTAACCGCGCACCTCTACGGAGGAGTATAGCCGTACGGGCAACCACCCACAAAGAGCCCGATTCCGTTGACGTTTCGCTCCCCATGCCCCGTTCGCCTACTGCTGCCTGGCGAAGAGGATCGAGACGTCGTCCTCGTAGCGCCGCATCCAGTTCGGCGACCTCTCGGCGCGTTCGGCGAGCCCGGCGGTGAGCTGGTCGTCCTTGGGAAGGAGCAGGTAGTCGATCTCGTACGCTGCCAGGTCCTCTTCCCAAGCCTCGCCGGTGAGGATCTCGAAGTACGTCCGGACGAAGTCCGCATCGTACAGATGTACCCGCCCGTCGAAAAAGGCGCGCTGCTGGGGCCAGAGCCGCCAAATCAAGTAGTCCCCGTAGTCCTGCGGATGGAAGGTGTGGCCGGTGACCTTCTCGCGCCGGAGGTAGTCCATGGCTCTGACCGGGGTGCCAGCCTCGATCAGGTCGGGGCGCAGCGCCTGCAGCCCCAACCGCGGGCGAACCCAAGGTGAGAGCAGTAGCGTGAACAGCAGCAGGCACCCGACAAGAAGCGTGTTCAACATCGGTAGTTCCGTCGTTCGTTTCCGGGCCGGTGCGTCCGTGGCAATCTGCCGCACGAGGAGAGGGGTGCCGACCAACGCGAACCAGATGCCGTTTCGTACGGAGGCCAGGCCGAACGCGGCGAAGGCCAGAAACAGAACCAGGGCGGTCAGGTTCGGACGGCGGCCGTACACGAAACCCAGCAGCACGATGAAAAAGGGACCGAAGAACGTCAGCACGTCGCTGCTGTCCCTGATGCTCGGTGGTTGCCATTCGGTCACGAACGTCTGTGACGCCGGATCGGCTTGCAGCTGCCGAACGTACTCGTAGACGTGCCAGGTCTCGGGGTTGGCAAGAGCGGCCAGCGCGGTGACGCCCAGGATGAGCGCCAGCTTCCCGAGTGCAGGCGACCCGGGGGGTGCGCGGTGCGGCCACCCGGCTACCCGGCGGACGCTCTCGGAAGCCAGCACCAGCCCGATGAGGACCAGCCCGAGCACGAACGCGCCGTGCAGGTTCACCCATGGCACCATCAGCGCCGGCAGCAGCCATAGGCAGTCACGGCGCTGCTCGATGTAGCCCAACAGGACCCAAACGTACGCAGCGAAGAAGACGAAGGAGAAGACTTGGGCCCGGATGTTGCTGTACAGGCCCAGCACGAGGGCGGCAAGGAGCAGGCAGAGCGCTACATGTCGACGGTTGGCGTTCGCCTCGAGGCCCGTTCGGTACACGAACAACAGCGCCAGCACGAGCAAGGCCGTGTTGAACACTATCAGCAGCTGAAAGCCGCCGGCGAGATGCACGATGTGGTAGATGACCGCGCTCAGCCAGCCGTATAAAATGAAGGGCCTTCCTGCTTGCGTGAAGGAGAATAGGTCCTCCCGCGGGATCTGCCCCGACTCGACGATGACCTGCCCCGCCTTGAGCTGCCACCAGAAGTCGAGCCTGCGCAACGGGTGCATGAAGCCCATCCAGGTGACCATCAACGCCGGCAGCAGCAGCCAGATGTGCACGAGCCTCACTCGCGGATGGCCCGTCTCCGAGTCGCCCGATGTTCCCATGGTGTGCGCTCCGTCCGATGTCCGCCCCCGACCGAATTGTACGGGCGAATTGTTCGCGCTGGTAGTTGCACTCGGCGGGGTAGGTCGCGCGGGTTCTTCCCTGCCGCGGTTTCCGACTCGCTGACGACTTCTTAGCGTGACCTTAACGTATCTAAACGGCGAATGGTCGTACACTGCATGCGTCGATGCATAGGGCATCGGTCAGACTGACCAAGGGGGGTTACCCAAATGCACACGTTGTTCCAGTTCATCCACGATGAGGAAGGTGCCGATCTGGCGGAGTACGCTCTCGTGCTCGTCCTCATCTCGATCGCGGCCATTGTGGCAATGACGACGCTGGGTGGCCAGATCTCCGCTGTGTTCCAGAAGATCACCGATACCCTGAACTTCTAGACACTTCGGAACCATCGCGAGTGCTATCGGCGACTCACACGCCGCGAGCAAAGCGGCTTGCTGGGGGGATCCGCGTCGATGGGTCCCCCCAGCCGGCTTCTGGGGCCAGGGTTAATCAGTAGGTCACCTGCCGGCAACCCGGCACGAAGTGGGCGGGCTGCAGGGTCGTTTCCTCAAGGGGGTCATCCATGCTGAGTGCCCGACGATATATCGGCATTGCGGCCGTAAGTGCGTTCGCGGCTGCGATGTTGTTCTTCATGTTTCTCCAGCGCTTGAATGCGCGAACGGATGCGGCCATCGCCGAGCGTCGTGAGGCGGTGGTTGTCGCCAAGCAGGCGGAACCGGGCCAGTTACTGACGGAGGACATGCTAATAGTGAAGAAGGTGTTCCCGGCCAACGTTCCGGAGAGTGCAGTGACGGATCCGGGCGAGGCGATCGGTAAGACGGCCTCCGTGCGCCTGTACTCCGGCGAGGTGCTCCTGCGCGATCGCCTGGGGGCTGTTAGCCGCGTCAGTGCTGCCGGTGCCGTGCCGCGGGATCATGTCGCGTTCGCGCTGGCGATCAGGGCGCATACCGGCGTGGCCGGGCTGATAGCGCCCGGCGATAGGATCGACCTGCTTGGGGTAGTGTCGGCAGATGACAAAGCACCCGTTCACATCCTGTTGTCCAACATTCGGGTGGTGGGTGAGGCCGGGAGGTCACCCTTGGCCGATCCGATCGCCCTAAGTGCAGCCACGCCGACACCGGCTCCGACGACCGCGAGCCGGTTGCTCATTCTCGACCTGGAGCCGGAGCAGGCCGAGACCCTGGCCGACGCGCTCGAGACGAGCACCGTGTACGTGGCACTACGATCGAGTAGGCGGTAGGCGATGGCAAAATCGACGAACGGTTCAAGTCGGAAAACTGCGGACGGAGGGAGAATCCGCACCCTGGTGGCAGCGGGCGATGCCCGCACCCAGGCTGTTTTGCTGTCCGCGGTCAAGGGGGCCGGTGATGTTGAGATCGTCGGCGTGACAACCGATGCCGATGTCGCGCTGAAGGTGGTGCGCCAACGCCGGCCCGAAGTGGTCATTGTGTCCCTCAATCTGGAGCCCATCTCCGGTACCGACCTGACACGCGAGCTCCAGCTGGAGTTCGGCGGCATTGCCGTGATCATCGTTGCCGAGCAGTCGGGGCTGGGAGCCTTCAAGTCGGCCATGCACGTCGGCGCCAGCGATTTCCTCGTGATGCCGTTCGAGGGTGACGAACTGCCGGCAGCTGTGCGGCGGGCCCACCACTTCATGCGCGAGCGGTCCGAGCGCGGGCAACCGGTGTCCTCGGGAGGCCGGGTAGCCGTCGACGGCCGGATGGTGGTTATCTGCGGCGCGAAGGGAGGCGCTGGCAAGACGGTGCTGTCCACGGGCGTGGCGGCCACGGCCGCCCGGCATTTCCCCGGCCAGGTTTCGCTTCTCGACCTCGATCTTCAGTTCGGCGATGTCGATCTGTTCTTCAATCTGGAGGGCGATCGCAACTTGCGCAGCTTGGGCCCGGTGCTGCAGGAGCTCGACCGCGAGGCCGTGAACTCGGTCGTCCAGACGACCTCGACCGGCCTGCGCGTGCTCTTGCCGCCCGCCTGGCCAGAGGACGCCGAGATGTTCCACGCCGAGGATCTATCGGCTTTGTTGCTGTTCTTCAAGCGCACCTGCCCGTTGACGATCGTCGACACCGGTGGGCGTTTGGACCCGTCGCTGCTGGCTGCCTCGCAAGATGCGGACCTGCTGCTGCTGGTGACCACGCCGGAGCTGCCGGCGATGCGCGACACGGCCAAGATGTTGGCCTCCTTTGGCCGACAAGACATCTCTCCGGACCGGCTGGCGGTGGTGGTGAACCATGCTACGCGCTCGCGGGGCTTCAACGCCTCGACAGTGGCGCGTACGCTGGGCCAGGAGCCGCTGGCGGTACTGCCGTTCGACGCCGGTGCGTTGGATCGGGCGGCCAATCGTGGCGCCCCGGTCGGTGGTGGATCCAGCCGTGGTGGCCTGACGGATGCGATCGACCGGCTGACGGAAGCCGTTGTCGACCGCCTTGACAGTCCCCATCTGGGGACAGGACGGACCGGTGGGACGGCGAATGGGCGCCGCCGCGGACGGCGAAGACTGATTCCTGCGTTGGCCAAATGAACCCCGTAGCGACTGACGGCATCCGGTCCTTCGCCTCACGACAGCGAACCGATGGGGGGTTCATCCCCGTTGCGGTCGTCAAGCATGCAGTGCGCGACCGAGTGTTTGCTGAGATCGATCCGTCCGAGCTATTGGCACGCCTGCGGCGTGATCCGGCGGGCGTACGGGCCGAGTTGTCCGATCTGGTGTTGGGGATCGTCGCTGAAGAGGGCTACCTGCTTACCGAGGGCCGCCGTCGCGAGCTCCAGGGCTACATAATCGACGAGATCTTGGGTTACGGCCCGATAGAGCCTTTCCTCCACGACCCTGAAGTGGAGGAAGTCATGGTCAACAAGTACGACGAGGTGTGGATCGTCCGCCGCACGCGAGGCCAGGCCAAGATGGAGCTCACCGGTGTCTCCTTTGACGATGTGGAGCACGTGCTGCACGTCGTGGATCGCATCATCGGGCCCATCGGACGGCGTGTGGACGAGAGCACGCCGCGCGTAGATGCGCGTCTGCCCGATGGGTCGCGCGTAAATGTCATCATTCCGCCGCTGGCGCTCGACGGGCCGACGGTCACCATCCGGAAGTTCCCCGAGATCTTCCTGACAATGGACGACCTTATCTATACCTATGGCAGCGTGAGCGAGGAGGTGGCCGAGTTCCTGCGCACCTGCGTCGAAGGTCGGTTCAACGTCATCATCTCCGGTGGCACCGGGTCCGGAAAGACCACGCTTCTGAATGCCCTGTCCGCCTACATTCCCGACCACGAGCGAATCGTAACCATCGAGGACACGGCGGAGTTGCAGGTGCATCGCTACAAGCCACACGTCGTGCGGCTCGAGTCGCGGCCACCAAACCTGGAGGGGCGCGGTGCCGTCACGATACGTGACCTCGTGGTCAACAGCCTCCGGATGCGCCCGGACCGGATCGTGGTCGGCGAGTGCCGGGCCGGTGAGACGGTGGACATGCTGCAGGCGATGAACACCGGCCACGACGGTTCGCTCACGACGGTGCACGCCAACTCGCCGTCTGAGGCAGTCTACCGCCTGGAAAACATGTTCCTGATGAGCGGCCTCCAGGTGCCGGTGATGGCCATCCGGCAGCAGATCAGCATGGCGATTCAGCTCATCGTCCAGCAGCGGCGCATGCCGGACGGCAGCCGCAAGGTCACCCACGTGACGGAGATTGTGGGAACCGAAGGCGACAGCATCGTCAGCCAGGACCTCTATGTCCTCGACGGACAACACCTGGCCGATACGGGTGCGAGGCTGGCACATCTAAACAAGCTTCGCATGAACCTGACACAGCTGCCGCCCCTCTCGATCTTCGACCGGATGACCGACGCCGAGGAGTACGCCCCCAGGCTCGCGGGGGGAGTGTGATGGTACACCAGACGTTCTTCTTGGGGCTTGTTGCCAGTGTGTCGCTCGGGGTCTTCACAGTGATGGGGGTGCTCAGTGCCGTAGCCTGGTCGCGCAATCGAAGCTTGTTGATGCGCCTGGCGCACTATGTTGAGCCCCATCTCAAGCCGTCCGACGCCAGCGCGCTGGATGCGCGTCTCGAACACCTGGTTGGCCTGACCGAATTTGGGCGGGACTTCCTGCGCGATTTGAGACAGCTACGCCTGGGTCCGCGCCCCGGCCGGCTGCTGTTGTACGGCGTGATCGTAGCCGGGGCGGCGTACGTCGTGGGGTCTGTGCGTTTCGGCTCCAACGTGGCGGCATTCGGCACAAGCGGTGTCACGCTCGCGGCACTCTTCGGCTTCGTGCGCTGGCGTGCCGGGCAGAGCTGGAAACACTACCGCCGGCAGCTGCCCGAGGCGCTGCACGTCATATCCAGCGCTTTGTCCGCTGGTGCGTCCCTGAGCCAAGCGCTCAAGCACGCGGCGCGCGAGACCGTGCCGCCGCTGCAGGGGGAGATTCAGCGCGTGGTAGAGGATGTGGAAGTTGGAAAGACGCTCGAGCAGGCCCTGACCGAGCTGACCCAACGGCTGCCGCTGCCGGAGTTCGATATGGTCATCGCCTCACTGCTCATTCAGCAGCGCAGTGGCGGCAACCTGGCCGAGCTCCTGAACGAGACGGCTCAACTCATCAAGCAGAACGAGGAGTTGCGCCAGGAGATGGGCGTGCTTACCAGTCAGGCGCAAGCCTCAGCCCGGCTCATCGGTCTCCTCCCGGTCGGGTTGTTCGCCTATCTGTATGCCAGCAATCGCTCTTTCCTCGGACCGTTGCTCGATACGGGCATGGGCAACATGATGCTGATCATTGCGTTCGTCTGCGAGATCGTCGGATACTACGTCGTCTCACGGATTGCGACCTTCAGCGAGTTTCAAGTATGAACCTCATCGACCGTACCCTGCCTGTGTTCATCGCGGCTGCCGCGGGCGGTGCCGTGGCCTTTGGTTTGCTCGTCTATCTGATGCAGCGCGTCAACCGGAATATGCTGGAGCGACTGCAGGCGTCGGTGATGGCCGCGAATCCCGACAAGACGGTCGACGTGATCTCCGAAGCGGGCGGGCTTCTGGGGGTACTGGTGAGATTCGCTCGCATTCTGCGCGGTATCAGGCCCATGGGTGAGCTCATGGCTCGCGCGACGCCACCGTCCCGTCACCACGCGCTCAACGAGCGGATTGAGTCGGCGGGCATGCGCGAGTACTTGACGCCACAGGATGTCAGCGAGGCCCAGATTGTCGGTGCGCTGGGCGGTTTCGTGATCATGTTCCTGCTTGGGGGCGGGTTCTCGCCAAAGGCCTTCGCCCTCGCCTTGGTGACCGGCGCCGTCACCTATCGCCTGAGCCTGGTGCCCATCACCAACAACATCCAGCACCGCCAGGGGCGGATCCGGGGCTCGTTGCCCAAGTGCGCCGACATCCTGGTCGTCGCCGTCGAGGCCGGCATGACCTTCGACCGGGCGATCGCCCTGTATGCCGAGCGCTTCGGTGGGCCGCTTACCGAGGAGCTGCGCCGAATCCAAGAGGACATCAAGGTGGGACACCGTCGCCGGGATGCCTTCCAGGCGGCCATGGACCGGGTGAATCTGGACGACTTGTCCCGCTTTCTGAGCGCCATCCTGCTGGCCGAGCGCTTTGGGGTGCCCGTGGCGATGGTGTTGCGAGATCAGTCCGAGGCGCTCAAGCTGCGCCGCACGCAACGCATCCGAGAGGCCTCGATGAAGGCCCCGATCAAGATGCTCATCCCGACGGTGTCGTTGATCCTGCCGGCCCTGCTCATCGTCCTCCTAGGCCCGATGATCGTCATCGTTGCCACGGGCGGGCTGTTCTGATGAAAACGCTCTGGATGCGGATAGGCCTGGCGCCCGGCCTCGCGCGCGATGAGTCCGGCGCGGTGTTGGCCGAGTTCGCGTCGGTGTTCCTGATTTATTTGATGGTGGTTGTGGCGACGTTCCAGATTTCCCTCTGGGCGTTCACCATCACGGCCACCCAGTTCGCGGTGTGGGAAGGTTGCCGCGTGGGCTCGGCAGTCTACCAACCACAACCCCCAGATGGCACCACACCCGGGGGGCTGCGCTCGCAGTTGGATCGGGGAGCACCCGAGGACGCGGCTGGAGCAGCCTTCGCTGCCATGGATCGCATTGAGCAGGTGTTGACCTGGCTGCCGCTCACGCAGGACTACAGCGATCTGACGGCAGCGGTGGAAGAGGAGTTCGTCTTGCCGGGCGAGGAGGGTGTGCGTGAGATCACCGCCTCGGTCAGGGTCAGCGCGCCGGTGATGTTCCCCTTCGCCGAGGAGTGGCTTCCCGAGGGTAGTGGTGGCCTGTTCGTTGTGCAGCGCGCTTGCCGTCTGCGCCTGGCACGGTTCTACAGTTATTAAACTCGAGCGTAGGGGGCTCTTGTGGGGAGGTTGGGACCGATGGCGATAACCGCGAGTGGAGCTGTGCGGCGCCGGACCATATTGGAGCGTGTGGTCAGTCGCCTGTGCGGAGAGGACGGCTCGGCATTGATGGAATTCGCCGTGTCGCTCCCCCTCATGGCTGTCATGCTCGTGGGGGGATCGGCCGCCGTCGTGCTTGTTCAGGCGCGCTTCGCCGTGCAAGTGGCAGCCCGTGAGGCGGCGACGATCGGCGGTTACGTCGGCACCACTGTCGATCCCTACAATACGACGATTGCCGAAGCCCGCGCGGGGGCGGAACGAGTGCTCCTGGATCATGGACTCGCGCTCGAAGACGCGACAATCACATTCGACGGCACCTCGGAGACGCTCGAGCGGGGCAGCCTCTTCCAAGTGCAAATTGAGTACGGGGTGACGCTGCCCCTCGTGTCGGCACGCTTCCTCGGGCAGGAGGAAGACCTGGTGTTCACCGTGCGCAGTGTCGCGGTGCTTCCGATTCAACAGTATCAGGCACGTTGGCCATGTCCATCAGACGATCCCTTGTGCAACTAGTACACGCTGGCGCAAAACCACGGACAGTTCGCGCCCGTCCGCTCACTGCGCCAGACAACGGCAGAAAGCCTGTAGGGGCACGGCATGCCGTGCCCATGGTCCGCCAAAGCGATGAGTTATGGCAGCACGGCAAACCGGCGTATGCCTCCTGCCGCGGGGTACTAGGCCGTGCAGGGCAGCCGCTGCTTGTCCGGGCGAGCCGGCTCCGCCGTTTGGGCCGCTCGCTCTCGGACGAACGCGGTGCGGTCCTGATCCTCACGGTGATGATGATGCCAGTGATGTTCGGCTTCCTGGGGCTCATGCTGGACGGGTCGATGCTTTACGCGGCACGGCGCGAGTTACAGGACGCGGCGGATTCCGCTGCCCTGGCCGGTGCGATGCAGGTTGATCTCGGCTATTTCGCCCGGAAGGGGCGGTGGCGGATTGCATTCGACATGAATCTCCCAGGCGCCCGGACGGCGGACGAGGCGGTGCAGGAGGTCTGTGCGCGGTATGGCGTGACGTGCGAGTCGTCGGTCCCGTGGTACTACAGACGCCGCTTGATCAAGGTGACTGCGCGGACCGAATTCCGTACGCTATTCATACAGCTCCTGACTGGCCAGAGGCAGTACGAGATAACGGCGAAGTCCAAGGCGATCATGGTGCCGGCATATTGACGTGTTGACGCTTCTCGTATGGGGAAGGTCGTGAAATGATAGGGGAACTGATAAACGGTGCGTACCACGTTCTGGGAGAGCTCAGGGGCTCCACGCGGCCAGGACTCTGGCTGGCGCACAGTCTGGTCACGGGCGAGTTGGTGACGCTGGCTGTGCCGGCCCCCGGTGGTGATCCGCCGACTGCCGACGGTTTACGGCGGGAAGGTGAGATCTTCGGCGAGATCACCAACCGCCACGTCCAGGCGGTGGTGGACTGGAGTTGCGACGACGTCCTCGTGGTTTGGGCATACCTGCCGGCCTGGACGCTGGCCACTGCCCTGCGCGCGGCGCCACCTCCGAGCGTGGGCGCCGTGATGCGCCTGATGCTCGAGGTGTCCCAGGGCCTATCTGCGGTACACAGCCGCGGTGCGGTGTACTGCGGGCTCCATCCCGGCCGGATCCTGGTCCAGCGCGACGGCACTGCCAGTCTGGCAACGACGCCAGAAGCCGTCCTGGCCAAGCGAGGGCGGCTCGTGGCGACCGGCCCGCCCCCTGAGACGCCGGTTCGCTATCTGGCCCCCGAGCAGATCGAGGGCGCCGCCGGCGGGCGCTCGGACCTGTACTCCCTGGCAGCCGTCGCCTATGAGTTGCTCACGGGCCACAAGATCTACACCAACCCCGACTCCGTGACGCTGGCGGTCGAAATATCGAAGACCACCCCGCCGCCACCATCGACCTACCGGCCGGATCTGCCGCCGGAGGTGGATGACCTCTTTGCATACTGCCTGGCCCGCAAACCCCAGGACCGCCCCGGCAGTGTGGCGGCCCTCGTGCCCTATCTCAACAAGCTCCTGTCCAGTGTGGCTGGACCGGAAACCGAGTCCCTTGCATTCCGCCTCGGGTTGCACCCGGTCGCCTATCCGCTGCTGGCCAGCGATACGGACCGTGCAGCCCTCTTCTCGGCCGTGTCCGTGCCAACCGGTGGTCAGCCCCAGCAGGCGGATGCGGCGATGGCCGAAGAGGCCGGCGCAGGCGAGATTGCCCGTGCGGCGGATGGGTCCGACGGAGATGGGAACGGGCCTGCCGGGCGGCGCGAACTGCTCGACGGTCGTCGGCATGCGGGTTCGGCACCAAGAAGCTTCAGCTCGGATCCGGCGTTTTGGCCGGCCTACCTAGTAGCCAGCGACGGCAGAACATATCCGCTCGAGACGGCTGACGCCACCGTCGGCCGGCGCGGGACGAACGGTGTCGCGCCCGACATTGACCTTCGTGATCTTGATTTGGGAATGGTAGTCTCGCGGGAACACGCCGCACTGCGTTTCCACGACGGTGTTTGGCACGTGATCGGGCTAAAGGCCCGGAACGGTACGTGGCTGAACGATCAGCGGCTGACCCCGGGTTCCGAAATGCCCCTGAGTCCAGGGGACCGGCTCCGTCTGGCCAGTCTGGAGCTGGTGTTCCGAGGCGATCCGCATCGTCGGCAGGACGAAGATGAAGATCGCCCGATGGACGTCACCGATGAACCCCCCTGGGCGTCCGACGAGACCGGTCAGCTTGAGGCTCTGCCTCAGGCTGACGATGTCCGCGCTCCTCCACGCCCGACGATCGACGTTTCGGACGGGGAGGAGCGGGGGATGCCTTAGGAAGAGGTGAATGCGATGAACATGAATCCCCACACCACGCAACTACGTGCGGGCGGATACGTCGTCCGTCTCCGTCTGTCTCTCTCGGCTGCGATGCTGGCGGTGTTCCTCATTGGGCTGACCGCTGGGACGCCCTTGCACGCGGCGGCGGTGCCCCACGAAGGGGCAGCCGCGCCGGGTGTGACGCTGCGCCAGGTGCACCAGGGCGAGCCCCAACCCTGCGCTGTCGACGTGATGTACGTTCTCGACATTTCCGGCAGCATGGCTCAGGAGTATCCAGGCCCGAGCAACAAACTGGACGCGGCGAAACAGGCCATCGTCACGATGAACGCCGAAATCGAGGCGCTGGGCACCAATAGCCGTGTGGCGTTAGTCTCCTTTCGTGGCGAGGGGCAGGGCACGGGTAGCCCCCCGCTCTACCCGAGCTACGTGAACCTGGTTAGCGGCCTGACTGAGAACTTCGCCATATTCAACAACAAACTGATGCAGCTCCGGGCGAGTGGCGGGACGCCGACGGCCAAGGCACTGAAGACGGTGGCCGATACGTTCCCTGGTTACTTGGACGATCAGGAGAACCCCAATGGCAATCCCCGGCAACCGGTGGTGGTGCTGGTGTCCGATGGGGTGCCGACGATCAACTTGAGCAACCATGGCTTCCAGGACGCCTATGTGCAAGAGGTCAGCCTGTTTAACGACGACGGCCAGTTCCTGTCACCCGACGTGGTTCGCACCGCGGGCCGCTACTTCCCCCAATACAGTGAGTATGCAGGTGATCCCTTGGCAGACACCATGGAGCAGGCGGCGTATCTCAAGTCCGCGATGCCGGACGCAGTGGTCTATTCCGTGGCGGTGCAGTCTGTGGCGGATGGGATCTTCAACGACGACGTTCTGCGATACGTGGCAGATGTGGGGGGAGGTTTCTTCTTCTTCGCAAACGATGCGTCGAGCCTGACCGACAAATTGGCGAATATCCTCGACCTCGCCTGTGGCGTTCCGACGGCCACACCAACGCCCACGGACACGCCGATTCCGTCACCGACAGCTACTCAAGGCGCGTCACCGACGGTTCCTTCCGCACCCACCGAGTGCGAGCTCTATCCGATCGCAATCGACGCCGACGTGCTGGTGGGTGCCGAGCCCGGCGACGTCATCTACGACATGCTGAACGGCGTCGGATCCGACAAGTTTGGGTGGCTGACCTGGACCGGTGGCACGAGCACGGCAGCTCTGTGTGAGAGTCTCGCGCCGCCAGGAAACTACGAATCGTACGTGAATCCCTATGATCCCAACGACCATGTGATCTCTATCAGGGACTGGGTGCGCGGTCGGAAAGGGGTGTCTGCCAGCTCCTGCGTGCGGAGCGTGCTGAACGTGCTCCAGACGATGGACATCGGTGTGGTGCTGTGGGATCGCGCAAATGGCGGCGGTAACAGAAGTCGCTACCGCGTGGCTGGCCTCGCTCAGGTACGCATCGTCGATTTCTACCTTTGGGGCAGAGACCGTCTATCGATCCGCTATCTGGGGCCAGTTGACGAAGGGACGGATTACTGCCTCCCTGCACCGACGCCGACCGAGACGTCTGAGCCGGAGCCGACGGACACACCGGGATCGGGGGGAGGCGAAACGGGAACGCCGGTGCCGACCGCCATGCCGACAGCCACGCCGACAAACACGCTGTACCCGACGAGTTCGCCGTACCCGACGAACACGCCATACCCGACGAACACGCCGTATCCCCCGCAGACTCGGGTGCCGTGCCCGCCCACACCTCCGCCGCTGCTCGGCGGTTCGGATCATGACCCGAGCGACCGAGGGTCCGGTGGCGGCGCGCGCGGGTTGGTCGCGCGCATGGGGCAGTTTCTGGCTCGGCTTCTCGGACGGAGCGACTCCGTGGCGGAGTCTGCGCCGGAGTCGGATGTACCCGAGGGCAGTGGCAGTGGCTCGCTGGCGGGATGGTGCGTTTCGTTCGAAGGTATGACGGACCTCGGTGACGAGTCGGAGTGGGCATACACCGTGGAGCCCTGCCCGGATGACCCACCGACAAGAGACCTGAGCCACTGGGATCTGAATCTCAGTCCGGACGAGCACAGCGTGACGACGGCATCGCCGGATGGCTGGCAGGTCGGCGTGAACCCGCGCTCAGGCTTCTACGGTATCAAGTGGGACTACAGACTTCGCAAGTACGGACAGGGCCATACGTTCACGTTCCGCCTGTCCGGCGTGTGGGAGGTCACCGAGAAACCGGTGCACGTGAAGGCAGGGCGGAGAAACGCATTCGGGACCATCGATGGCCCGTCCGCCGTGCAGGTGGTCACGCCGACGCCGGAGCTGACGGCAACTCCCACCGACACACCGACGCTGGCTCCAACGCCGACGGAATCCACCAGGAGCGCGGCGCCGACGTATACGCCGCGGCCGACGTATACACCGGCGCCTACATTAACTCGCGCGCCGACCTGCGTTCCAGCCTATACGCCGACGCCTGAGGCGCCGCCGAGTGCCAGCGTGACACCTGGCCCGGGTGGTGAAGGCGATGCCTGCTGGCGAGGCACGACCAATCCGGAGGTCGGCGTCGGGGCGTGGTGGCGGCTCAACGCCGACGACACGGTCACGGTTCGCATCACCTTCTCGCGGGGCTTCGTCGACAACACCTACGGTGCGAATGCCGTGGGCTGGGAGAACTCCAAGAAGGGGGTGCACACGTTCCGTGACCTGTACAAATCCGACCATGTCATTCTCGGTCTCACCGACGCGAATGGCGTGGTGCGGATGGAGGTGAAGACCGACTATTTGACGGGCGATTCGTCTGTGCCCTCTGGATACAGGAGCATGGGTGTCTGGGGCGGCGACGGCAGGATGATCTCGGGCAACATTGCCGACGTCGTGAGTGCGACGAGCTCAATGGACATGAACTTCAACACCTACGGCTACGTGCTGACGACGGACTCGCCGGCAACAGACAGCGGGTACACGCCCAACCCGGCCTACCCGAACTGGATCTTCGATGTGTGGTACGAGGTGACGGTCAAGCAGAGCGCGTTCGGTTCGGCGGGCTTTGGCGCACCCACCATCGACCACGTGCACGCCAGTCCCAGCAAGACAGGCAACAACACCGAGCCGGTCGTACCTTCTGACTGCCCGACGCCGACGCCGACCGTCGGGGCACCGCCACCGGCACCCGACACGCCGACCGTCACTGCGACGTCTGGGTCGACGGCGACCGCCACGGCAACTCCGACGTCAACCCGTACGTCCACACCCACAGGGACGACGACTCCCACGGCGACGCCAGGCGGCAGCCGGGCGGTGCTGGACGCGTTCGATTGCTCGATAGTGGGCTCCTTCTGCTCCTTTGAGGACTACCTGGGAGACCTCGGTTTCGCCCAGGAGACCCTCATCGACATCAGCGACGCACTGCCGAGCGTTGACTTCGACTGGAGTACAATCGACAGAGACGAGCACGGCAGTCCGTGGCTGGAGGCCGCGGTAAACGCCCCGATCTGGTTCTGGATCGACGAGGGCTATGAGTACACGGAGTACCACCACGGCGACACGCAGCTGTTGATGCAACCCCTGGGCGAGTCGGCCTGGTGCCTCGGCGACGGTCCGCAGCCGGCGTTCAGCATCGAGGAAGGCTACGCCTTCGAGGTGCCCTTGGATGAGCTGGCGACCATCAACGTGGATGACCCCGTGATGGAGCTTCCATTGCCGCGGTTCGAGTATAGCAGCCTGGGCCAGCCATACCGTGTCCCGGTGGGTCCGAACAAGGACGTGGCGGCCTTCCAGGCGACGTTGGTGACGACCTGGCAGCTTTCGGGAACCATCGACGGCGTGCCCATCGATGTCCCCGTGCCGGTGTGCGACACGCAGTATATTTGGGTGCGGCAGATCCAGTCCATCCTCGCGCCGGACAAGTGGCACGAGCTCCCGGAGTGGTTCTGGTTCGGGCCGTAAGCTACTAGGGATGACCGCGGAAGAGACGTCGGGTCGGCAGACGGCTCGGGGGGAGGGTCGGTGCGCGATCCATGGGTGCGGGAAGGCGTAGTCCGGCTCCCCTTTCCCTTGGTTTGGCGTTGCCCTAAACTTGCACCGTGAGGGTGGGGATCGAGCAGCGCATCAGGGCGCGGGCCCACGCGCTCGGCTTCGAACTCGTCGGGCTCTGTAGCCCCGATCCGGCTCCACGGGACGTTGCGGCGTACCGCGCGTGGGTCGCCGCCGGCCTGGCCGGAGAGATGGGCTACATGGCCCGGCCGGATCGCGTGGCCAGAGTGGTTGACCCGCGGGGGGTGCTCGACGGGGTGCGGAGCATCATCGTCGTCGGCAAGTACTACTTCACGGCGCGTCTGCCGCCCGAAGCACGAGGGGATCCGTCCCGCGGGCTGATAGCCTCCTACGCATGGGGCCGCGATTACCACGACGTGATGGCGCCGCGCCTCCGCGCGTTGGGCGAGCATCTGGCCAAGGAACTCGGGCGCGCCGTCTCGGCGCGCGAATACGTGGACACCGGACCTATCCTGGAGCGGGAGGCGGCGGTGCGGGCCGGGCTGGGATTCGTCGGCAACAACACCATGCTCATCCACCCCCGGCGGGGCTCCTGGCTCTTCCTGGGGGAGCTCCTGGTGGATGCCGAGCTGGAGTGGGTGGCGGCGGATCGGCGCGGAACCTGCGGGCGGTGCGTGCGCTGCCTGGTCGCCTGCCCGACGGACGCCTTTCCCGAGCCACGGGTCCTCGACGCACGGCGCTGCATCAGCTACCTGACGATCGAGCTCAAAGGCGCCATACCGCGCGACCTACGGTCACTCGTGGGGAATCGTATCTTCGGCTGCGACGTATGCAGCCAGGTCTGCCCGTACAACCGCCAGCATGCGCAACCTACCGGCGACCCCGAAATGAGCCCGAACCCGAACCAGGACCAGGCGGCACCGCGGCTGCTGGACTTGATCGGGCTTGATGACGCCACGTTCCGGGCTAGGTTCCGGGGCACGGCGATCGCACGACCGCGGCGGCGTGGGTTTCTGCGCAACGTGTGCGTGGCGTTGGGAAACTGGGGGTCACCGGAAGCCGCGACCGGGCTAGGGGAGGCGCTGAGGGACCGCGAGCCCCTCATCCGTGGGCACGCGGCGTGGGCGCTCGGTCAGGTAGGCTCGCGTTCGGCGAGGGCGGCCTTGGCCGCGGTTAGGGCGCGCGAGCCCGATGCCTGGGTACGCGAGGAGATCGAGTTGGCCCTCGATGCCTCAGACGCCCCGACCGGGTGAACCCGAGTCCGTGGCGGCTGGTTCGGCTCGGCGAGTCAGCGCCTCGAGCAGAGCCAGCTCACCGCGCAGGCTCTGCGGGAACACGGCCGGCACGCGATCCCTGTATTCGCGGTATTCGTCGCCAAAGCGCTCGATGAGCTCTTCCTCTTCCAGCTCGTACCAGACCGGGTGCCAGACGAAGACGAAGACCACCGCCAGCAGCATGGCATAGGCCGAGCCATTCCAAAGGCCGAAGGCCAGTGCCAGGCGGTCGAGCCCGGAGTAGAGGGGGTGCCGCAGCAGCTCGTAGACGGACCACGACAGCCGCTTGCCCTCGTCGGGGTAGTAGTTGTACAGCAACGCCAGGGTGTCGATGCCGGCCACCCGGATCGTCCGCGCCAGCAGGAGCAATCCGGTAACGACCAGGTAGACGGCTAATGCGCCGGCCACCAATCGGGGAACGAGTCGAATGTAGTCCGCCTCCGGCACGGCACCGCCGTTGAAGAGGATATAGAACAGGCTACCGAGCACCAGCCCGCCCGCCACCAAGAACCGGTTGAAGAAAGCCACGCTGTAAGCTAGGCTGAAGCGCCGGGTGCCGAAGACGGATTGGCTGATCAGCCAGTGTGCAGCGCCGAAGACCGCAAGCTGCAAAACGAAGGCACCGAAGGGGCTCTTACCCTCGACGTACAGAAGCAACCACAGCACGACGGCAAGTGCCCCCAAGACCGTCACCACCGCCCGGAAAAAACCGCGCGGCGTTGTCAGCTCCGGGACCCTCTCGGTGAGAACCGGGATACCAGGAATCAGGGCCATGATGTTCCTCGTTGTGATTGTCGTAGGGCTTGAGCGGTGGGGCCGCAGGCGACCGCGCATCCAAGTGGCGAGCCCGTCGCATAGCACTTTTGGCGTGCACGGCCGGGCCGCCGAGGGCAGACTCTATGTCAAGGGCGCGGCGATGTCAAGTGAGCGCGCGCGGGCCGGGTGACCCACGCGCCGTCGATCCGGTGAGTCTCGCCCGAATGACGTCAGCCGAGGAGCAATGCGGCGAGACCGCCGAGTGCCAGGAACGGACCGAAGGGGATCCGTGAGCGCCGCGCCATCCGCTTCGTCGCAAGTCCCACCAGCACGACGACGGAGGCGGCCAGTCCGGTCAGAAAGAGCGCGCCCAATATACCCTCGATTCCCAGCATCGCGCCCACGAACGCGGCCAGTTTGACATCGCCCCCGCCGGCTGACGCCCGGCCGTAGAGGAACATCGGCACTACGAAGGCCACTGCGCCCACTGCTGCACCGACGAGGGCACTGGCGCCCACTCCAAGTGAGAGGGCCACGATCAGTGCCACACTTGTCGCCGGAATGGTGAGCGCGTTCGGGATGCGCCGCGCGCGCAGGTCGGTCCAGGCCGCTGCAAGGAGGACGGCGGCGTAGAACACGACCAGCACGCTTGGAGGATTTTCCGTTACCATTATTCCGACAACTCTGTCAGCCCGTCGGGCAACTCAGTTGCTGCCCCGTCCGGCAGGGCCGCGATGCCGTCCAGTGGCCGAGTGTCATCGGCCGCCACATCCAGGAAGGGCGCCGGTCCTTCTGTCCATCCCCCGTACGCCGTATCCAGGTCGTTGTCCGATCGCGGCCAGATTCCGAACCGCGCACGGAGGGCGTGTGCCAGGCGGGAGAACGGACCGCGTCGGCGGAATTGTTCGTCCTGGACGGCCGTGTGGAACGCGGCGGCCAGGATTCCCGCCTCGCCACAGCGCGCCTCGGGGTCGGGATCGAGGGCGCTTTGGAGGACGGTGGCGTAGGCTGGGGGCAGCTCACCTGCGGCGCCGGCTCGCCCGGTGAGGGCGGCGACGGCGAGGGCTCCCAGGCTATAGACGTCGGCGCGAGGTGAGATCTCCTCGCCGGCGATGAGCTCCGGCGCGGCGTAGAACGGCGTACCAGTCCGGGGGCCGTCGGGATCGTCGCCGAGGCGGCGGGCGATGCCGAAGTCGCACAGCTTGACCTGGCCGTTGGCTCCCAGGAGGACGTTGCCGGGCTTGACGTCGCCGTGGATCACGCCATGGGCGTGGGCGGCGTCGAGCGCGTCGGCGACGCCGTCCAGGATCGGCGCCAGCTCCTCGTCGGAGAGCGGGCCGTGCTCCCGTATGAAGTCGGCCAGGCTCTGGCCATCCACGTGCTCCATGACGATGGCAGCCTGCCCATTGAAGCTGGCGATCTCGTGGATTACGACCACGTTGGGATGATTGAGTCTTGCAGCCAGGGCCTCTCGCTGGAGCCGTTCGACGGCGGCGGAGCCCTCGAAGGCTGGTCCGGCGAGGATCTTGACGGCAACCGGGCGGTACAGGTTGACGTCACGGGCGAGGTAGACCTCGCCCAAGCCGCCCCGCCCTAGGGGGGCCTCGAAGCGGTACTTGCCCCAGCTGGTACCGACTAGGGGGAACGGAGCGGGTCCCTGCCGGCCCGGGTCCGAATGGGTGGCTGAGGCCCACTCGGCCGAGGCGAGGGTTGCCGTCTCCGGTTCGACGAACGGATCGTCGCCGTCCCTTGTGTCCTCATCGATGCCCTGGGCTGGCGCGGGTTCGTCCGCGACGTGCCCCGCTGCGATGACCGCGTCTGCACTCGGCGTCTCGCGTGCCTCACGCCGCCGAGCGGCCAGATCGTTGATCCGCGCGCGGAGGGCGTGTGCCAAGCGGGAGAACGGACTGCGTCGGCGGAATTGCTCGTTCTGGACGGCCGTGTGGAAAGCGGCGGCCAGGATTCCCGCCTCGCCACAGCGCGCCCCGGGGTCGGGATCGAGGGCGCTCTGGAGGACGGTGGCATAGGCTGGGGGCAGTTTACCGGCGGCGTCGGCTCGCCCGGTGAGGGCGGCGACGGCGAGGGCTCCCAGGCTGTAGACGTCGGCGCGAGGCGAGATCTCGTCGCCGGCGATCAGCTCCGGCGCGGTGTAGAACGGCGTACCGGCCCGCGGACCGTCGGGATCGTCGCCGAGGCGGCGGGCGATCCCGAAGTCGCACAGCTTGACCTGGCCGTTGGCGCCCAGGAGGACGTTGCCGGGTTTGACATCGCCGTGGATTACGCCCTGGGCATGGGCGGCGTCGAGCGCATCGGCGATACCGTCCAGGATCGGCGCCAGCTCCTCGTCGGAGAGCGGGCCGTGCTCCCGGATGAAGTCGGCCAGGTTCTGGCCCTCCACAAGCTCCATCACGATGGCGGCATGCCCTTCGAGGCTGGCGATCTCGTGGATGATTACGACGTTGGGGTGGCTCAGCCCCGCAGCCAGGGCCTCTCGCCGGAGCCGTTCGACGGCGGCGGAGCCCTCGAAGGCTGGTCCGGCGAGGATCTTGACGGCAACCGGTCGTTCCAGGTCGAGGTCTGAAGCGCGGTAGACCTCACCCAGGCCGCCCCGCCCGAGGGGGGCCTCGAGGCGGTACTTGCCCCAGGTGGTGCCGACGAGGGCGAAGGGCGCGGGTCCCTGCTGACCGGGCTCTGGACGTACGGCTGAGGCCCACTCGGCCGACCCGAGGGGTGCTGTCTCCGGCTCGATGAACGGACCGTCCCCGTCCCTCGTGTCCGCATCGATGTCCTGGACTGGCGCGGGCTCGTCGGCGACGTGCCCCGCCGTGATGGCCTCGTCCGCACTCGGCGCCTCTCGTGCCTCACGCCGCCGGGCGGCGATCGCCGCCAGATGCTCACGCAACTCCGTGCTCCGGCCCAAGAGGGTGCCGCGCACCCGAGGGATGACCGGCGGCACCGTTGGATGCCGCAAGCGGTCTCGTGCCGCCTCGCGTGCAGCCCGGACTGTTAGGCGCAACTGCGCCAGCATCTCTCCCTGCCCCACAGCTACGTGCTCAAGCCGCCCTGTACGCCATAGACCCAAATAGGCCAGGGCAGCAGCGGAAGCTACGAACACGAGTCCCAGGAGCCAGGGTGACGGGACGAAACCGCCCGCCAAAGTGCTCGAAATTGCCCCGGTCTCTCGGCCGCCTCCCCCTCCCTGGGCCACGGCGGCAGCGGCGGGCTCGATTGCGCTGGCGAAGGTCGTTTGACCCCGAACCGCGCCCACATCGGTGAGCCCGGCCAGCTTCAGGGTGTGGGTGCCCGGCCCGAGCGGCGCACGGAACGTCACGCGCCTGGATGCCGCAACCCGGGTGACAATCGCCTGGGCGATCGGATCGACGTCGTCGGCCGGGACGACGGCCCAGTAGCCGCCACCGGTGCTCTCCGCCAGCCGGCGCAACTCGGTCGCGTCTTCACTTCCCTGGCGGCCGAGGTGGACCACGAGGACCTGTGTATCCGTCGCACGGGCCGACCGGATGACATCGTCGACGGTCCGGTTACGGCAGTTAGACGCCTCGATCTGGGGGCCGCTGGTCAGGAGCACTACGGCCCGTGCCGGCAGTGGCGATCGAGCTGCCTCGTCCACGCCGGCGCTCGCACCCCGCCAGGTACAGCGTGGGCCGCCCAGGGTGAGGGGCAGGTCCTGGCTGCTGAGCCGCGTTGGGAAGTCGGCGAAGGAGTGGATGCGTTCCGGGCCGCGGCCGAAGCTCACCACGGCCACTCGGTCCACGCGGGGCCTCACGTGGCGGGCGATGGCCCGCACGGCCGCATTGGCCAATGCGACCTGGCCCGGCTGTTCCATGGCCGCGCTCCGGTCCACGACCAGCACCACGGCGGCGCCAGCCGGCGCAATCCGCACTGCCTGCGCCTCGACGGCCTGCTCGCCCACTGCTACGGCACTGAGGCTCAGCTCCGTGCCCCGATCGGGGCGCACAACGGTTGACACAACCGCCTTGCCGTCGGCGGCCGCCAGCGTCCGTACCGGCCCGACGTGCAGTGTGTCTGCCAATTGGCCGCTGGGCATCTGTGCGGGAACGTCCGTCGGAGTGCCCGTGCATGCGGTTGCCGCCAACACGGTGGCAACTGTGAGCCCGGCGATAATGGGCGGATAGCGCGACCAATTCACAGTCTCATAGCTCACTTGGCTGTGGCTCTCCATCCGAGAAAGCTAATGGCTCCGTATTGACTTGACCGTGGCATCACGCCCGCCACGCGGCACGGGGTACCTTCCGCGATCCGTCGGTTGGACGGCGGCGCACAGAGTGCATCCCAGTGCCGCTGGGGGCGCACTCCAACGCATGTATCCTACGCACAACAAGGCGCGAAAAGCGTTAAGATGCCTTTAATTCGGCGCAGGTTGGCCTGCGGCCGGCGAATCGCCTATACTGCGAACGGATTGGAGTTGGAGGGCAAGAACTTGCGCTGCCCGATCATAGCCGGCAACTGGAAAATGCACAAGACCTTGGTGGAGGCGCGTGTGCTGGCCGAGGCCGTTGCCGCCTCCGTGGGAAACCTCACCGACGTGGAGGTCGTGTTGGCGCCGCCCTTCACCGCGCTGGCGGCGGTGGCCCAAGCGGTGAGCGATTCTCGCATTGCGGTGGGTGCCCAGGATCTGCATTGGCCGGACGAAGGTGCCTTCACCGGGGCGATTAGCCCGGTCATGGTGAGGGAGTTGGCCAGCCACGTCATCTTGGGCCACTCGGAGCGAAGGTGCCACTTCGGTGAGACCGACGCCGACGTCAACCGCAAGGTCCACGCGGCGCTGGCGCACGGTCTGGTGCCGATCATCTGTGTGGGCGAGACCGAGGCCGAGCGCGATGCGGGGCGAACGGACGCAGTGGTGCCCCGTCAACTCAACGCGGCGTTGGAGGGCGTGGCCGTCGACGAGGTTGCCCGGGCGGTGGTGGCATACGAGCCGGTCTGGGCGATCGGCACGGGGCGGTCCTGCGATCCGCGCGAGGCCGAGCGCGTGGCCTCACTGATCCGGCACGTGTTGGGGGATGCGTTCGACGTCCCGTCGGCTGCGGCTGCGCGCGTGTTGTACGGCGGCTCGGTGAACCCTGGTAACATCGAGGGCTACGTATGCGCCGAGGCGATCGATGGTGCCCTGGTGGGTGGGGCCTCGCTCGCGGCGGCACGCTTCGAGGCGCTCGTGCATCGCGCCAGGGGGGTGTACGTTCGGCAACCGACGATGGGTGTCCATTGGGGCTGAGGGGGAGATGGTGAATCAGGATGACCGAGCGGGCAGCGCCGTGATGCTCGAGCAGATCGCGGGCGAGGTGAATAGCTGCACGCTATGCCGTTTGCACCAGAGTGCAACCCAGGGGGTGCCCGGGGAGGGCTCTGATGGGGCAGCAGTGATGTTCATCGGAGAGGCCCCCGGCTACCACGAAGACCGGCAGGGTCGTCCGTTCGTTGGCGCGGCCGGCATGTTATTGGAGGAGCTGCTGGCGGGCATCGGCCTGCGGCGCGAGGACGTGTTCATCACGAACGTCGTCAAGCACCGCCCGCCGGGAAACCGGGACCCGCAACCGGATGAGATCGAGACTTGCCAGGGTTTCCTGGAGCGTCAGATCGAGCTGTTGAACCCCATGGTCATTGCTACCCTGGGGCGCTTTGCCATGGAGCACTTCATGCCCGGCGGCAAGATCAGCCAAGTGCATGGCAAGCCACGGCGCGTCGGGGGCCGGGTCTTCGTGCCTCTGATCCATCCGGCGGCGGCTCTCCATCGCGGCAGCTGGCGCCCGCAACTCGAGGCCGACTTCCAGGCTCTCAGGCAGGTGTTGGAGGATACTCCCGGCGATGCCGTCGATCCGATCCCGGCCGAACCGCCGGCTGAACAGCTGAGCCTGTTCTAGTGCTCCGCCACATGAGAACGAAAACGTACCGGCTCATCGTGATGTGGCGGAGCACCGGTTGCCTGACATAAAGCGAGAGAATCCCGTGGCTGATGAACTCCTACGCATCATACCCCTGGGCGGCATGGGTGAGGTGGGCCGCAACCTGACCGTGATCGAGTATGGCGGGGACATCGTCGTGGTGGACTGCGGCCTGATGTTCCCCCAGAGTGACATGCCGGGGGTCGATCTCGTCGTGCCCAACTTCAGCTACCTGGTGGAGCATGCTGACCGGATCCTCGCGTACGTGATCACTCACGGGCACGAGGATCATATCGGCGCGCTGCCCTATGCCCTGCCACATGCGCCGGCACCGGTCTACGCCACGCGGCTGACCCGTGGCCTGATCGAGGTTCGCCTCAAGGAGCACGGTCTGCTCGACTCTGCCGAGCTGGTGACCGTGACCACCGACGACGTGATCGAGTTGGGTCCGTTTCGGGTCGAGCCGTTTCGGGTCAGCCACTCGATTCCCGATGCGGTCGGATTGGCCATCGACACGCCGCTGGGCCTCGTGGTGCACACGGGGGAGTACAAGTTCGACCTGACGCCAGTGGACAGCCACGTGACCGACATCCACAAGCTGGCCGAATTCGGTCGCTGCGGCGCGCTCGTGCTGCTATCCGACAGCACCAACGCCGAGCGGGCGGGACACACACCGTCGGAGGCAACCGTCCGCGATGCGCTCCAGCGCGTCTTCGAACGGGCCCAGGGACGGATCATTATCGCCACCTTCGCCTCGAACATCTCCCGGGTGCAGGAGATCATCAATGCAGCTCGTAGCTTCGACCGCAAGGTGGGCATGGTCGGGCGTTCGATGGAGAACAACACGGCCATGGCGCGTAAACTCGGCTATCTCCGTGCCGACGATGGGCGGATTCTGGGCGTGCGGGAGCTGGAGGACCTGCCGGACGAGGAGGTTGTGATCTGCTGCACGGGAACGCAGGGCGAGCCCACCTCGGCGCTGGTGCGAATGGCCAACGATGACCACCGTGACATCACCCTGAAAGAGGGTGATACGGTGGTGCTCTCGGCCACGCCGATCCCTGGCAATGAGGAGTTGGTGCACCGCACGCTGAACAACCTGTTCCGCCGGGGGGCCAACGTGCTCTACCAGGCTCTGACTCCCGTGCACGTCTCGGGGCATGCCAGCCGCGAGGAACAGAAGCTCATGCTGCGCCTGATCTCCCCGCGCTACTTCGTACCGAACGGCGGCGAGTACCGCATGTTGGTGCTGCACGCGGGGCTGGCCGAGGAGCTGGGGATGCGTGCCGAGGACATCTTCGTAATAGAGAATGGCCAAGTGCTGGAGCTCGATGGGCAGAGCGCGCGTTTGGGCGAGGAGGTCGACGGCGGCCTGGTCTATGTGGACGGTTTGGGAGTAGGCGACGTTGGCCAGGTGGTCCTCCGTGATCGCCACCACCTTGCCCGCGATGGCTTCGTAGTGGTCGTGGTGGCCATAGAAGCCAAGACCGGGAAGCTCGCTCGCGAGCCCGAGGTCCTGACGCGGGGGTTTGTCTACCTGCGTGAGGCGAGCGGGCTGATCGAGGACATGCGCCACTTCGTGGTCGAGCTGGTCGAGCAGACCCACGGGGCGCACGATGTAATAAGCGATGACATCCGTGATGAGTTGGGGCGCTTCATCTACAAGCGCACGAAGCGCCGACCGATGGTGCTGCCCATGGTGCTGGAGGTCTGAGCCGGTACGACAGACGCCATCCTCGGCTGGTCGTACCTTTTTCGGACCGGTATCGTCTTTATTTGCCCCTGGCCGTAAGAGACTGTAACCTTAGTACATCAGAATTACAGAAGAACCGGTTGTACGGACGGTTCTTTGCACCACACAACTATCTCCTCCTCCTTGCAGGAAGGGGCCGGGCCAGGGGCAGGCCCGGCTCCTTCATAATGTATGGGGCATGGGTGATGGGTAACCGGAGGTCGCCCGTCAACTCCTCACGAGGCGCCTTCCGCGCCGATGAGCCCAATGGCGCTCATCGCCAGGGCCACGATCAGCCAAAGCAGCGCGAAGGCGTGGGGGTAGGTGAAGAAGTAGTGGTCGGCCATGCCACTGGTAAGGGCTGCCGTCAGTGCGGCGAGGCAGCCCAGGAGGACCGCCCGCAGTCCACCCGGCGCCATTCGGTGCCAGGCGACGGCGATGCGCGTCAAGACCGCACCGATGAGTCCGAGGAACGCCGCCAGGCCTACGAGGCCCATGGTTTCGGCGATGATCAGGTACAGGTTCGACACGCCGCGATAGAGGTCTACATCGCGCACGTCGCCGAAGCCCACACCAAAGGCCGGATAGCGCTGGATCAGTTGCAGCGCGTCCCGGTACTCGCCCAGCCGCATCTGAGTCGCCCTGTCGGCCGCGACGAGACCGGCCGCGAAGTGATCCACATAGGCCGCCGTCCACGGGATCAGCCGCGCCAGGGCCAGTGCACCGATGGATGCCAGCAGGACCATTGTCAGCAGCCGCCGGTCGCGCACCAATCCTATGACGACCACGGCTGCCGCCAACCCGGCGAGGGAGCCGCGGGAGACGGTGGCCACCAGCGCGACCGTCATGATGGCCGCCATGACGCCGGCCGCTCTGCGGGGGATGAGTGGGGACCGGCTGATGATCTGAGGCAGCAAGAGGGCCGTGACCACGGCTAGCATCCCGCCGAAGGAGTTGGGGTCGATAGAGGTTCCGGTGGCACGCTGGAGCCGTGCCGGGTCGTCATTGATGTAGCGCAGCACGCCGGGTCCGCTCGGGTAGTCCACGACCCGCAGCAGGGAGAGGACCCTGACCTCGAGCGTGTCGGGCAGCACGTACAGCCCCAACCCCAGGCAGGCGGCCAGGAATCCAAGCGTCACGAGCGCGAGGAAGACGCGCCGTAGGCCGGCGCGGTCCTCCATGAGGTGAGCGACGACGAAGAACAGCCCGGCCCCGAGTACGAGCTCGCCGAAGACTCGGATCTGGTTCTTCGTCGGCATGCCGTGGGCTACCCCGGCCAGTAGCGCGGTGGCGGCCAGCCCGATGAAAAGGAGCACTCCGGGTGATAGCGGCGGCCAGCGGAATGCGGTCTGCTCGCGGGTGGCGATCCGCACCACCCAGATCAAGTACAGCATGCCCAGGGCCAGATCGAGGAACGTGGGGTTGAAGCCGATACCCAGCGGAATGGCGCCGAAGGGGATGAGGATAATGACGGCCAGCACGGCCACGAAGGCCGCATCGATGTCGTGCAGAACGAAGGGCGTAATGCCCAGTGCGACGACGGCGGCAACGGCGACGAGGGGGTGCACGAAGACGATGGCGGCCGCCCCGAGGACGACCAGGAGGGCCCCGCCAATGAGGATTGCCCGCTGGGCAGCTGTGGGATCGTCGGCCAGCACCCGCTCGATCGAGATCACGGCCCGAATGCTAGGGTGCCCCGGAGCGCGCGTCAAGAACTCGACCCACTGGTCCACCGCACATCGGTTGACACCGACGGCGGGGATGCTATCCTAGTGCTCCGCCAGTCTGCCCTAGATGACCAGCCCATGACTGTTAGAAAGCTGTTCGCCTTCCTCCTGCTACTTTCCCCGGTGGCGGTCGTTGTTCAGGTGGCGCTCGACCCGGATCTGTGGTGGCATCTGCGGTCCGGAGAGTATGTGGTTGAGTTTGGCATTCCCGACCATGATCCCGGCTTTTCCTTCACCGCTGCTGACCAAAAGTGGTTCATGCATGAGTGGCTCTCAGACGTTGTGGTGTACTTGATTCATCAGTCCGTCGGTCTGTGGGGATTGAGTCTGGTGTTTGCGGCCGTTGTGGCGGTGACGTTTGCGCTGATGTATTGGACCAGTGTAGGGCGGCCGTACCTGGCTGGGTTCATCGCCTTCTGGGGACTTGTCACCACTGCGCCGTTCGTGAATGCGCGCCCGCAGATGCTCAATATTCTCTTCGCGGCCGCCTTCGTCACCATTGTCGAACGGTTCAAGGATGGGCACTTGTCCCACCGGTGGCTATGGTTGTTGCCTGCCCTGACGGTCGCCTGGGCCAATGCGCACAGTGGCTTCTTGTTGGGTATCGCTATTCTGGGCGTTTACGTCGTCGGCAGTTCTGTACAGCTGTTTTTCCCAGGTGGTGATAGACGTGAACTGGCTTGGCCGGATATTCGGTATCTTGCAGCTGTGACGGCGGTGTCTTTCCTGGTTTCGATCATCAACCCCAACACGTATAGGCTGTGGCTCTATCCGTTTTCGACGACATTGGCGAGCAAGGCGATGCAGACATACATCGCCGAATGGCAATCCCCTGATTTTCATGTGTGGTATTTTTGGATCTTCGGCCTGATGCTATTGACTGCATTGGTTTCATTGAGCTTAAGCAAAACTGCACCTACCGTGACCGATCTACTCTTCCTGGTTGGCTCCGGGGCGGCCGGGTTGCAGTCGATACGCCACATCCCGATTTTTTCGGTCGTCGCCATCCCAATCATGTGCCGCCACCTGTTGAGCGCCGCCGAGGGAACGCGCCTGTACGGCGTTCTTAGCGGCGAGAAGCCGGAACAGCCGTTGTCGCCCATGATGTCTCGATTCAACCTGTTGTTTGCCGGTGCTGCTGTTCTGGTGGCCAGCTCTTGGACGGTGCGCGTGTTGTCGCAAACTGATGAGGGGATTCGAGCCGTCTATCCGGTTGCGGCCGTGGACTACCTGGAGCGAACCGGCCGTGCGGACGCACGCATTTTCAACGACTATGGGTGGGGCGGTTACCTGATCTGGCGGGGCATCCCGGTGTTCATTGACGGTCGCGCCGATTTGTACGGTGACGATTTCATTTTTCAGTACCAGAAGACAAACAACGTCGAGAAGGATTGGCGTGTCCCCCTTGATGAGTTCGAAGTGGATTATGTGCTTGTCCGCGGGGACAGCCCCCTGGCGGCGCTTCTCACGGAAAGCCAGCAGTGGCAGTCGATCTACGATGATGGCTTGGCCCAGATCTTCGATCGTGTTGCCGGGAGTTCCGCGCGCGAAGCGATCCCCCCGGGTCCAGTCGTCGCACCGCTTGAGCTACCATCCGGTGCGGTGCCGTCTGCGACAACGACGGCAACCGGCCGCCGGCCGGAGTCGGGCGCGCGTGCCGAGAGGCTCAGGGTGGATGTCCTTGGCGTACGGCCGCACGATCCGGCGGCCTTCACGCAGGGGCTCGTGTGGCACGCCGGGGCGCTCTACGAGAGCACGGGTCAGTACGGCCAGTCCACGCTCCGTGAGGTGGACCCGGCGACGGGCGAGGTCCGACGGCAGATCGAGCTGCCGCCCGAGCAGTTCGGTGAGGGGCTGGCCCTCATCGGCGATCGCCTCGTCCAGGTGACTTGGAGGGAGCACGTGGCCTCTGTCTATGACAGGCGTACGTTCGAGCTGATCGATGAGTTCGGCTACGAGACGGAAGGATGGGGTTTGTGCTTCGACGGTGAGCAGCTCGTGATGAGCGACGGCAGCCCAAACCTCTACTTCCGCGACCCCGACACGTTTGAGATCGTGGGTAGGATCGCGGTGACGCTCGATGGCGTGCCGCTGGGGCGGCTGAACGAGCTGGAGTGCGTCGGGGATGTGGTCTATGCCAACGTCTGGCAGACTGATTTGATCGCCAGGGTCAACAAGGGGACGGGGGCAGTTGAAGCGGCGATCGATGCGTCCGGGCTGCTGACGGGTTCCGAGGCCCAAGGAGCGGATGTGCTGAACGGCATCGCGTTCGATTCCCGGAACAATACGTTCCTGATCACCGGGAAGTGGTGGCCGAAGCTGTTCGAGGTGCGGTTCGTTCCGGCCGAATGATGCCGTTCCTGGCCGCACTGCCGATTCTGGTGGTGCTGGGGCTAATGGTCGGCTTGGGCTGGGGCGGGTCCAAGGCGGGTCCGGCGGGGTGGCTGGCGGCGTTGGTCGTGGCCGGCCTCTTCTTCGGGGGGGGAGCGGAGCTGCTGTTCTACAGCCAGCTCAAGGCGCTCTTCCTCAGCCTGTTCGTGCTCTACATCATCTGGTTCGCGCTGGCGTTGTCCTACGTGGTGCGCGAAGCAGGGGCGCTGGATGCGATCAGCACGGGCGTGGCACGCTTGACGGCCGACCGGACGATGCAGCTATTGATCCTGAGCTGGGTGTTTTCCTCTTTCGTGCAGGGCGTCACCGGCTTCGGCGTACCGGTGGCGGTGGTGGCGCCGCTCCTCATCGGGCTGGGCTTCCCGGCCGTCACCAGCGTCGTCGCCGCTAGCCTGGGGCACGCCTGGGCGGTAACGTTCGGCAGCGTAGCCTCGTCCATCTACGCCTTGATCGCCGTTACCGGTTTGGATGCGCCGACGCTGGTGCCGTGGTCGGCGGCCATGCTGGGCGTGACGTGCATTCTCTGCGGGCTGGTACCCGCATACCTCCACCGTGGTTGGTCCTCGCTGCGCCACGGATTGCCGGCGGTACTCATCATCGGCGCGGTCATGGCCGGCGTGCAGTATGCCGTGGCGGCGAGCCGGCTGTGGAGCCTGGCGTCGTTCCTGGCAGCCATGGCCGGGTTGCTCGCCGCCGGCGCCCTGACGCGCCTGCCGGGCTATCAGGGTACGGACGAGGAGCAGGATTCCAACCGCGCCCATACGGATGACACCGGGCGGATGAGCCTCCTATCGGCGCTCGCGGCGTACCTGGCCCTCCTCGCCGTGGTCATCGTGGCCAAGCTGGTGTCCCCGGTTGGTGAGCTGGTTGACCTGGTGCAGCTGAGCTTCGATTTCCCGGAATCGCGAACCGCCTTGGGTTGGGTGAACCCGGCCGGACCCACCCGTCCTCTGAGCGTTTTCGGCCACACCGGTGCATTGATCGGCTACAGCTCGGTGATCGCCTACGTCATCTACCGGCGCCAGGGGTGCTATCGCCCTGGCGCGCTGCGTCAGATCGTCGGCCAGACGGTGCGAACTTCCGTCAGGCCTACGGTGGGAATCACGTTCCTGGTCGGCATGGCCCTCTTCATGGCCGACAGCGGCATGACCTTTTCGCTGGCGGAGGGACTCGGCCGCGCCGTGGGCCCAGCCTTCCCGCTCCTCGCCCCCTTCATCGGTGCGCTGGGGGCATTCGTGACGGGCAGCAACACGAACTCGAACGTCCTCTTCGCCGGGTTGCAGCAGCAGACGGCGGAGATGCTCGGGGTGAGCGGCCTGATCATCCTGGGGGCGCAGAATGTGGGCGGGGCGGTGGGCAGCGTGGCCGCTCCCGCCAAGGTGATCGTCGGCTGCAGCACCGCTGGGCTGGCCGATCAGGAAGGGCGGGTGCTACGGCTGAACCTCGTCTACACGCTGATCATCGTCGCCCTCACCGGCGTGTTGACCGTCGCGTTGACGTTGGTGTTCTGACCGGGCGGTCGTTCAGCCGTCCGTCGGGGAACCACCGGGGATCGGCCACGCCGAGGGGTAGGTCCGTGAGCCGCTCGGGCTCCCCGCCGTCCAGCGACATGAGGTGGAGCTGGGGCTTGTCGGGATGCTTCGGGCCGCCCAGCTTGTTGTCCCCGCCGTTCTCGGACTTGCGCACGAAGGCCAGCCGCCGCCCGTCAGGGCTGACGGCAGGCTGCTCGCTGGATACCTCGGCTGAGGTCTGGGGCCGTGCGTCTCCACCGTCGTCGGGAACCCACCAGAGGCGCGTCGTCCCCTTGTTGGCTTCCATGTCGTAGGTGGTCACCGGTACGATAGCGAAGCTGCCGTCGGGGGCCGGCGCCGGCACGCCCACGCGCGGCAGGGCCCACAGGTCTTCGACGGTCATGGTTCGGTGTGGCATATCACAGCCTCCTTGCGATCACGCTGTCCTATCGAACGGCTGGGCTTTTCGGCCAGCACAGGTGGCGGTGAGCCCGCCACGGGTGTCGGTCACCGCTCCCCGGACGCGGCTACTGGGACGGGCCGATGGCCGCCAGATCTGTACGGCCGGCTAAGGCCGGATGCAGCGGTGGCCGAATTGCCGGGATTATTTGTTGACACGCCCCTAGGGCTCGTCGGTTGGGAACTCAGGTGGTTGGCAAGCAGCCGTTGCCAGGACCAAGACCAACATCGGCGCCAGTACGAGGGAACGGCTGAACATGGTGGCCTCTCCTCCTCGGGGATCACTGCTCAATCTTGGGCGAGGTGACAATAGGGTAGGTAGACTGGCGAGCCGGGCCCAGCTGCCTGCCAGTGGCGGATCTCGGCTTGAGCTTCGGTTCCCAGGTTCGCGGGGTAGCTCAGCAGGAACCCGGCCGGCCCGGTGGGCGGTCGGGGATCGCAGCCGAGCTGTACGTCCACGCTGCGGCTCTCACCCGGTCCTACCTTGAGCCCGCCGACGGGCGACGCGGCGGCCCGGCCGTTGGGTCCCGTTAGCGACAGGCATGCCAAAGCGGCCTGGTCGAAGGTGAAGGCGGCACCAAGCTCGAGTCCGTCCGGGGCGGCATCCTGACCGGGGAAGGTTCCGGTCACCGGATGGTCGCCCGCCGTTTCCATGGCCAACACGGCGAAGCGGAAAGCGACGTCTCCTCTCGCGAAGTCCAGGCCGAGGCTCTCGGCGCTGACCTGCAGGGCAGATGTCGTCTCGTCCAGGTCAAAGCGCTGGCCGAAGAAGGATGTGTTGGTCTGATCGAAATCGGGCCGTAGCGTAGCGGCGATCAGCGGAGCGTGCGCGACCAACCATCGGTTGGCCAGCTCCGGCATGTGGATCACGTAGCGCCCCGGGCGGTTGAACACGACCCGATCGAAGGTGCCGTCCAGGTCCAGATCCAAGTAAACGTAGAACTCGGCCTCAAGGGGCAGCCGGCGTTGCCCCCGTGTGTGTATGGCCCACTCCAGCACGAAGTCTCCGGGGTCGGACGCTATCGGTCCGAAGCGAACTCCCACGGCGTCGATGTCCAGCTTGGCGGGGAAGGACGGGTCCTGGGCAGACTCGGCGGGATCGGTGCCGGCCAGGGCGAAGGCCTCGACATCCCCCTCGGCACCGCAGGAATTGGTCCAGCTGAGGCGGCGGACCTGACCAGTATAATGGAAGACCAAGGGCCCGCGCACCGCTGGTGTGACGCAGGCATGACTTCTCGGTAGCAGGTGGAACGGCACGCTAACGGTCTCGCTGCCGAGCGGTGCCCCCTGGGAGTCCTGTGGCGTGATCCGTACGAAGCCCTCGATTTCCAGCTCTTGAACGCCTGCCTCCTGGTTGACCAAGGACAACCCGCGAAGGTTCCACGGGCGGAGCTTCCGTGGGTCGATATGAAGGAGGACATCCACGCGACCCTCATCGCCGCCGCCGATGGTCAGGCTTTCCGGTCGGACAGTGACGGTCACGCCCTGCCCGGCGTCCTCGTCCGCGAAGGCAATCGCCGTCTCGGCCCGGTAGGTGCGGGGCTCGCCCGAGAGATTGCGCACGGTTAGCCGGCGCGCGATCTGGACTGCGTCGTCCAGAACGTGGATGTGACCGAACCCCAGTTCGGCGATTCCCTCGTTGGACCGGACCAACGTCGTCCCCCGGGCGCTGCGCCAGGCGTTCACCCGGCCCGCGCCCTGCCGGGCGACGGCAGCTGGAGGGCCGCTGTCGCCATTCTCGAGGCGGACGACGGGATCGGCGTAGTTCATTACCATGGCCGCGATATCGGACGAGTCGAGGCCGAGCTGCGCCTCGGAATTGCGTTGTGCTACGAGCGCCGCCACGCCGCTCACGAAGGGGGTGGCCATGGACGTGCCGCTGTGAGTTGCACCCGACATGCCACCGGCCCGGATGGCCGAGAAGATGCTGGAGCCCGGAGCGGTGATCTGGGGCTTCAGTGCCCCGGTACGGCTGGGGCCGCGGCTGCTGAACGACGAGATCGTGTCGGTCAAGTTCTCGACCTCGACCTCCAGCTCGGGGCCCATGGCCGCCGTCACGGCGGTGCCGCCCTCGAGCAAAGCCCTCAACCGCAGGCCCGGCTCGCGGTCGATCATCACCGCCGGGACTGGCGGTGGGTTGGCGCAATCGGAGGGCGCGCCGCAGCCCATGACGCCCTTTTCCTCTTCGTTGGTGAACACGACGGCCGCAATCGCCTTCTCCTTGGCGGCGTTCCAGAGCTTGTCGTAGTACGTGCACTCGCCCCGCTCGATGAGGGCGATCTTGCCCGTGAGATCCTGGGCCGGCGGCGGCCGATTCCCTGCCTCGTCGTTGCAGGCCAGGCCGTACCAGCCCAGAGGCTCGGTGATCGGACCGGTGACACCGAGCCGTGGCGTGAAGTCGGCTTCCAGGGCGGTCGCCCCCAATGTGACGGTGTTGGCGCCGCTGATCCACTCCGCCAGGATCCCGCGCGCCTTCTCCGCCTTGCCCGGTGGGTAGGCGCTGGCCACGCTCAGGGCTAGCGTGGCAGCGCCGGGCTGGCCGACGATGAAGGGTGTCGGGCCCGAGTCGCCAGCCGACGCCACCACGGTGGCACCGGAGCGGACCACGGCGTCGACAGCCTCGTCGATGGCGGGCAGCCCCGTTGCCCACGGGAAGCCCATGCTGAGGTTGACCACATCGATCTTCCCGTCCGGGGGTTTCCCGGGCACTTCCAGGCCCATGTTGTGGGCGACGATCCACTCCAGGGCGCCGATGGCGAGGTCGGTCCGCGGCGGGGCGCCGATGGGGCTGCCATACACCTTCAGGGCGACCAGGCTGGCGCCGGGGGCCACGCCGGCGTGGACCTTCTCCGTTCCCTCGCCGGCGATTACGCTCGCTACAGCCGTGCCGTGAGCCAGCCCGTAGGGCTCCAGCGGGTCGTCATCGGGGTGGGGCACGGTGTCGCATTGAGGGAAGGGCACGGGCAGGCGGGCGCAGTCCGGTGAGTAGTACTGGCCGGCCAGATCGTAGCCGCCCACGACCTTGGCCGTGGGGAACGTGCCCGGCTCCACCACGTTCTCGTCGTTGTCGTAATAAGCCGTGCGTGTACCGGATCCGCCGAAGGTGATGTGCGTGTAGTCAAGCCCGGTGTCGACGACGGCGACGGTGACGTCACGCCCGTCGAAGCCCAGTTCCTCGCGGACCTGGGTCGCACCGATGTACGGTACGGCATCGGCCAGATCCGGCTCGAGGATGGGCATCCGGGAGACGGCGACCACTGAGGGCATTCGGGCAATAGCCGCCATCTGGTCGGCCCTGGCGTGGACCAGGAAGCCGTTGTGCACCACCTGGTAGGCGTCGACGACCACCGCGCCGGTGTTCTGGATTGCCATCAAGGCCATATCCTGGCGGCGGGTGATGGCGTCGCGGAGAGAGTTCGAGGTGGAGGGGGACAAGGGGTGCCGGTGCACCGGAGGAGCGTTCGTATCCTCGCCGAGAGCACCGCCCCCGCTGGCCTCGTACAGCTCCCAGAGCGTCGGGCCCTCGAGGCTGACGAGGAGGCTCACCTGATCCTGGTGTGCTCCGGTGCACAACGGGCCGGCCAGGTCTGGTCCGTTTCCGGACACCACCTCCAGTCCCAGTACCGGCAAAACCGCCGGCGGCAATTCGACCCCCGGTCCGAGCACCCCAAGGATGAGCAGGGCCGCCAGGGTGACGGCCGGCGGCAAGGCTGCATACCGGAGGAATGGTGGATTCATGGTGGGGCAAGACTGTAGCACAGGCCGGGGTGTGTCCGAAATCGCCATGCCGCCGTGATGCACAACAACGGGTTGACCGAGATCATCTCCACCGACAAGCACTTCGATCAGATCGAGGGTGTCACCCGCCTGGACCCCCTGGCGCTCTTCCGTCATGTTCGGCGGTGAACTCTATCCCCTTGGCCGATATGCGTTCGTGGCCTCGGGCAGCAGCTTGCCGACGATCTCCCCGATTCGCGTCAACACCGTCCGATCCTCCGTGGCGGCCAGGACGTAGAGCTTCCACAGCCCGCGATAGGCCAACTCCAGGTCCCGCAGGCGCGGCACCCGGTCGGCGAAGTCGGCTAGCGGCCGGATGCCCTCGACGCCGGGGAAGCGGACGTGGGTCTGGGCCTCCTTGAGCTGCATGTGCCGGGCTGGGCAGTAGAGGGCGACCGTCGGTGGAGCGATCCCCGCTCCTTTCAGAGCCTTCTCCACCTCTTGCTCGAAGGCGCGACGCGCTTCGTGGCGCCCGGGGGCGAAGAAACGGTCGACCAGCTCCTCCTGCGCCGCCTCGTTGGCGTAGAGCGGGAACACGCAGGCGCGCTTCAGGAGTTGGCGGGACCGGAAGCGGCGGATGATCTCCCGGTGCCGGGCGGCGGCCTCGGAGTCGGCGGGCGCATGGGCTTCCAGGAGGTGCAACAGCGAGTCGTCGGTTTGGTCGTAGAGGACTTCCGGAACCAGGCCGCCGTGCAGCAGTGAGCTTTCCGCCACCTGGGCGACCATCGCGCCGGCGGTGATCTTGGCGTGATGGTAGTAGACCCGCTCCGAAAAGAAATAGCGCGCATCCAGCACCCGAACCAGCTCGCTCAGGATGTCCTCGCGCACCAGGCCCCGCTTGGCCACGTCCACGAACAGGTGGCCGGTGTCACGATCGACCATGAAGTAGTTGACGATCCGGTCGTCGTAGACCAGGTTGAGTCCGGTGTAGTATGCGTCCCGCCGGAGGTAGTCCAGGATGTCGGCGCAGACCGTGTCAGACAGTAGCTCGCGCCAGTAGGGGGGGATGCGTGGTAGATCAGGCTCGTTCGCGGGCAAGAGGGTCGACAGGACCTCCTCTCGGAGTTCCATCTCATCCAACACGGCCCCGATGCCCGTGTCTGGCGAGAGCGCCTGGCGGAAACGCGCCGGCGAATCATGGCGCTCGAGGATGCCGCTTTGGTCCTCGATGTTGTGCCCGAAGGGAATGTGGGTGATGTCGTGGACCAGGGCGGCTGCGCGGAGGATCCGTGCCTCGTCCTCGGCGATGCCGATGAGCTCCCGCGGGGCCAACGAGCGGTTGAGGTTCACTGCCTCGACGAGGCGCACCACGAGGTGCATCGTTCCCAGGGAGTGCTCGAAGCGGGTGTGCTGCGCGCCGGGATAGACCAGGTGGGCGGTGCCCAGCTGCCGCACGCCGCGCAGGCGTTGCATCTCCGGCGTGTCGAGGAGGCGCAACTCCTCCGCCGTGACGTGGATGTCCCCGTGCACGGGGTCCCGGATCACTGCGTGGCGCTGGGGGGGCATGGTTCACTCCTCGCGCGGGCTGATAACGGCTACGTTGCCGCTTCCTCCACCGCCCGGTCCGTGCTTGCCCGCGCCGAGTCCGGCTCGCCCAGGCCCACGGCGGATGCCAGCACCGCCGCGCGGTCCGTGTTCTCCCACGGCAGATCTAGGTCCGGTCGGCCGAAGTGGCCGTAGGCCGCGGTCTGCTTGAAAATGGGGCGCCGCAGGCCCAGGTCGCGGATGATGACCCCCGGTCTCAGGTCGAAGTGCTCCTTCACCAGCGTGCGGATGCGCTCCGGGTCGATCTTCTCGGTGCCGAACGTCTCGATGTTCAGTGACACCGGCCGGGCTACGCCAATGGCGTAGGCGACCTGGATCTCCACGCGGTCGGCGATCCCGGCGGCCACGAGGTTCTTGGCTACCCAGCGCGCTGCATACGCACCCGAACGGTCCACCTTCGTGGCGTCCTTGCCGCTGAAGCAACCGCCGCCGTGACCGGCCATGCCCCCGTACGTGTCCACGATGATCTTCCGCCCGGTGAGCCCAGCGTCTCCCATCGGTCCGCCAATCACGAAGCGCCCGGTCGGGTTCACGAGGAACCGCGTGTCCTGTATGTACTCGACGGGAATAGACGGCTTGATGACGTGCTCGACGACATCATGTTGTATCTGCTCGCTCGATACATCATCGTCGTGCTGAGCCGAAACCAGCGCCGTAGCAACGCGTACCGGCGTGCCGTACTCGTACTCCACGGTCACTTGGCTCTTGCCGTCCGGGCGCAAGTAGGGCAGCAGTCCGCTCCTGCGCACCGCGGCCAGGCGCCTCGTCAGGTTGTGGGCCAGGTGGATCGGCGTCGGCATCAACTCGGGCGTTTCGCCACAGGCGAAGCCGATCATCATCCCCTGGTCGCCCGCGCCGATGGCCTCGATCTCGTCGTCGGTCATCTCCCCCCGCCTGTGCTCCATGGCCTCGTCGACGCCCACGGCGATGTCCGGCGACTGGCCCTTGATCGAGGTAATCACACCACAGGTCTCGCAGTCGAAGCCGTACCGGGCATCGGTGTAGCCGGCCTGGCGGATGGTCTCCCGCACGATCTCGGAGATATCCACATACCCCTTTGTCGTGACCTCACCCATGACCACCACCAGCCCGGTCGTCACGGCTGTCTCACAGGCCACACGGGACATGGGGTCTTGGGCGAGCATGGCGTCCAGTGTGGCATCCGAGATCTGGTCGCAGATCTTGTCGGGATGGCCCTCGGTCACCGATTCGCTGGTGAAGACGAACCGGGGCGAGGTTAGCAGGGAATTCGTCATCGCGATCATCGCTCCTTGTGTCTACGTTCCTTCTTCCCAAGAATGCAGGTACCGATCCTGTTCGGGCGTCAGAGTGTCGATCTGAATGCCCATCGCCTCGAGCTTCAGACTGGCTATCTGCTTGTCGATCTCCTCGGGAACCGGATACACCTTGTCCTCGAGCTCGCCCGCATGCCCGACCATGTATTCCGCCGACAGGGCCTGGTTGGCGAAGCTCATGTCCATCACGCTGGCCGGGTGGCCCTCAGCAGCGGCGAGGTTGACCAGCCGGCCCTCCGCCAGCACGTTGATCACACGCCCGTCGTTGAGCACATACTGCTCTACGGAAGTTCGGGGACGTCGCACCTCGCGCGCCATTGCGGCGAGCTCCTCGAGGTTCAGCTCGACGTTGAAGTGACCGCTGTTGGCGACGATCGCGCCATCCTTCATGAGCGCCCAGTGCTTGCGGTCGATGACGTGGATGTCCCCCGTTGCCGTCACGAAGATGTCGCCCTCATTCGCGGCCTGAATCATGGGCATGACGCGGTAACCGTCCATCGCCGCTTCCAGCGCCCGCAGCGGATCGACTTCCGCGACGATGACGTTGGCCCCCATACCGCGGGCCCGGCTGGCGATGCCCCGCGCGCACCAGCCGTAGCCGCCAACGACGAACGTCTTGCCGGCCAGGAGGATGTTCGTGGCGCGGAGGATGCCGTCGATCGTGCTTTGCCCGGTTCCGTAGCGATTGTCGAACAGGTGCTTCGTCATCGCCTCGTTCACGGCGACGATCGGGTAGCGCAGCACCCCGCGCTCGGCCATCGCCCTGAGACGGATCACGCCCGTCGTTGTTTCCTCTGTGCCGCCGATCACGCCTTCGATCACTTCGGTTCGCTTCTGGTGAAGCTGCGTCACCAAGTCGGCACCGTCGTCCATTGTAAGATGAGGCCGGAAATCCAACACCGAGTCGAGGTGCCGGTAGTAAGTGTCGTTGTCCTCGCCGTGTATGGCGAAGACGGGTATCTCGTGGATGGCCACAAGAGCGGCCGCCACGTCGTCCTGCGTCGAGAGCGGGTTGGAGGCACACAGGGCGACCTCGGCCCCACCGGCGGTCAGAGTGGTGATCAGGTTGGCAGTCTCCGTCGTAACGTGTAGGCATGCCCCCAGGCGTACCCCTGCGAGCGGACGCTTGCGGGCGAACCTATCCCGGATCTGGGCCAGGACCGGCATTTCGCGCGCCGCCCAGTCAGTACGGCGCTGGCCTTTCTCGGCCAGGTCGAGATCGCGGATGTCGCAGGCCGGTTGCCGAGTTGGTGTTTGATCGGTCATCGTTGGTTATGGCTCCTTGTTTCGCTGTCTCCGAGCGTCGTGTCGACGGTCGGTTCGCTTCAGGGCGGTTGAACCGTTCTGGCGAGCGCCGCAGCGGCGCCGATCGCCGAATTCCCCCGGGGCGCCACGTCACGAATGGCGTCGGCGACCTGGCCAACGGTGCTCAGAGATAACACCTTGAGTCGCTCCGGAAGGAGCCGTTGGTCGATCGTCCGGACGGTGTCGTCTTCCCAGAAAACGGTTCGCATGGCTGGCACAAAAAACGTCTCTCCGGCCACGGAGAGACGCGCGTTCGAATCCCTCTCATCTGCCAGGCGATGGTCCGCCTGCCGGAATTGGCACCTGGACTGTGGTCTGGTTGCCGGGGCTTCGCCGGGCCGGTCCCTCCACCCCTCTGGATAAGAGCGCACGCTGTGCGATTGTCGGCGGCTATTCTATCACACGGGCAGCGCGGGTCAAAACCGGCATGGCAGCATGTCGGTGTGCGCCATGCCGGTGCGGGTCGAAGACGCGTGTCGAGTGGAGGTGAGTGGTGCACGCGGATGCTGTTGAACACGGAAATGGCGTGGCATCCGTGGTCGAAGTCTCCGAGGCTGATTTCGAAGAACAGGTCCTCCGGCGCTCTCACACCTGCCGGTAGTCGTAGGTCAATCGGCGGCCGGGCGGCGGTGAGACTGCGGCGGCCCGGGCTATACTTGCCGAGATGATGCACTCGCCCGTATCCCGGCCCCGGCGCCGGAAACACCTGCTCCTGGTCATAGGCGCTGCCCCCGGCCGGGCTCGTGGAGCCCGCCGTTGGCTCGAGAAGTCCGGCGGCGACTTGGACCTGTTCGTGGAGCTCATCGACTTCCGGGAAACTCGCCACTTCGTCCGCTCGGTCACCGAGCACCGCGCGCAGTACGAGCGGTTGTACCCACAGCTGCAACCCTGACCACGGTCAGGCGGGTTGGTCCTTCACGGCGGGGGGCCGTGGCCGGCCAGGTAGACGACGTTCGGGCTTCCCAGATGGTGCGACCCGGGCTAACATGGCAGTCATGGCGAAGGTGACTGGTCCGTCGGAATCGCCGTCCACGCCCGCCCAGCTCGTTGAGACGCTGCGCCGGAAGATCCGACGACATGCATACCTCTACTATGTGCTCGATGCACCGGAGATCACCGACGCGGAGTACGATTCCCTGGTCGAAGCGCTGAAGGAACTGGAGGCGGAACATCCTGATCTGTTGACCCCGGACTCGCCCACCCAGCGCGTGGGTGCCGAGGCGGCCGAGGGCTTCGAGCGTGTCGCCCACGTGGAGCCCATGCTCTCCCTGGAGAACGCCTTCGACGCCGCGGCAGTCACCGCGTGGGGGGAGCGCATCGCCCGCCGCCTGGGGCCCGGTGCGATGCTGGATCGCTTGGGATTCGTGGTGGAGCCCAAGATCGACGGCGTGGCGGTGTCGCTGACATATCAGGACGGGGTGCTCGTGCGGGGCTCGACCCGCGGTGACGGCATCGTGGGCGAGGACATCACCGGCAACCTCCGAACCGTCCCAAGCGTTCCCCTACGGATACCGGTGGTGGCCGACGGGCTGCCCGACGGACTGGTCGTGCCGTCCGAGGTTGCAGTGCGGGGCGAGGTGTTCATGCCCCTGGGCGCCTTCTCGGATCTGAACGCGCGGCTCGAGGCGGCGGGCGAGCGCCCGTGCGCCAACCCCCCCAACGCGGCCGCCGGGAGCGCGGGGCAGCGCGACCCCGCGGCGACCGGGAC
>CAYYVH010000002.1:0-36976 GCA_964475075.1 uncultured Anaerolineales bacterium
GATCGGGAGATCACGGCATGGTTTGCAAGAAAAACTATAGTGGAAACATAGACGTAGGCGTGTCCAATCAGGTGAGGAAATCGAAATGCCACGCCTCGTGTGGGTGCTGTCGCCAGCCGTACTCCGTGAGCAGATCGGCCAGGCGGGACTGTGTGATCTCGTAGCCCCGCACGTCGATCGCCAGCCCCCGCGTGTGGTTCGACTGCTCTGGAGAGACAGCCAGGTGGGGCTTGCTGCGGAGCGCCGCTGCCTGCTCTGCTCGGCTCCGATAGGCGTCCACAATCAGGAGGCTGGCGTCCTGGTCGAGCAGCTCGCCCTGCAGATAGTAGAGCGACTCCACGGCCTCGGGGACCAGGTACCAGGTGTGCCAGTCTGGCTCGACTGCGTACCAGTTGGGCGCCCAGAATCCCTCCAGATCCAGCGCTCCGACGTCTGCGATCTTGGGATCCCCCTGCCGCTGGATCATGGGGTCCTCCCAGTGGGCCTCGCGGAGTTCGCATTCGACGTGCACGATCATCTCACCACCCCCACGGCTGCGGAGATCCCCCAGGCTCCTCCGACTGCGATCCCACCGAGCGCGATCCCTGCGAGGAGGTAGGGCCAGATCGGAGGGTCGAGGCGCCGCGCGATGATCGACCGCTGCGCACGACAGGCCCTCAGGTCGGCGCCGATTTTTTCTATCGCCGCCTGGTGTTGGATCGTGAGGCGCTTCACTTGGAGCGCGTGGTCTGATTTGAGTCTGGCGATTTTCCTCCGCGCCTTTTTCAAGACCCGGAGGATCTTCGCCGCTCGCGCCCGCTGCGCTGCTGTCGGGGGCTGTGCGTGGGCGCTACCGACCAGACAGAGGAGACAGACGATCGCCATCGTGCCGAGCAGGAGGGCCAGGAGGATCGTTCCGATCCGGCCACTCTCTCGATCGAGTGCGTCTAACTCTCGGTCGATCGCCGCGTCGAGATCAGCGGGGGTCCTCGCCCCATCCACCGTGGAGGCTGTCGCTGCCTCGTCGGATTTTTTGCGCTCCGCTTGGCGCTCGGAGACCTCCTTCGCCTCGCGGGAGACTCTGGCGAGCTGCGCGCGCTTCGCCTGCTCGATCGTCTGTGTCTCCCCCTCCCGCGTCCGCTCCGTGGCGACGTACTCCTTGATCGCGCGACCGGCCTGACCGAGACCGAGCGCCCCAAACACCGAGGCGACGCCCCATCCGAGCAGCCACAGGAGGAGGAGGCCCCCGACGATCGCGAGAGCCACCCAGAGGATCGCCTGTGTTTTTTTGCTCATGGCGCGGACTCCTTCGCAGTTGTTGTCTTTGCCGTTGCAGCGCTTGGGGGTGCGGGTGCTGGGGGAGCTACGGGCGGGGTCGTTGCAGTCGTTGTCTTTCCCCCCGCGATCGCTGCCGTCGCGCTCGATGCCTGTCCGGCGCCGACGCAGCCAGCGACGAGCCAGGTGAGGTATCCGGCCAGCTCGACGATCGTTTTGCCGTGGGCTGGCTCCGCTGTGGCCCCCGCGTAGAGGAGTCCACAGAGGGCGACGAACGCGAGCAGCGCGATCCAGCGGCTGCTACTCGGCGACCCGTTATGGTCGCGGAGGATCGAGGTGATATATTCGCTCATGGCGCGCTAGCTCCTTCTGCAGCGTCTGGTTTTCGAGACGGAGGACCTGTAAGTCCTCCCTTAGGGCGTGGAGATCCTCCTGGAGCTGCTCTACTCGACGCTCCGTGGATCGGACGCTCTCGGCGGTGACTTTGTGTGCGGCTTCGGATGCGCTGTGTCGTTCGCCGAGCTGCGCGATTCCCACCTCGATCGAGGACAGGCGTCGTGCCAAAAACCAGACGGCCCCAACGATCGCGCCCACGCCCCCTCCGATCGCGAGGAGATCCTTGAGCGAGATAGCGGCTGCTGCTGCGATTAGGTCCATGACCCGGCCCTCCTATATTGACTCTTCCGCCTTGCGGACGCCCAAGTCTTCGAGTTCCTTGGCGGCAGGCTTCTCTCCGCGCCACCGCGCCAAGATCCCCGCAGCCACGACAGAATCGACCGATCCCCTCTCTGCGATACGCTCCAGCCCATCGAAGGCCATGCGGCGCAGCGCACGAAGCTGGCGCTTGACCCTTTTTACTGACCCTTTGGGGATCTCGGCTCTGATCGCTGCTAGCTCGGCCTCAAGTTGGGTGACTCTCTCATCAATCGTCATCACTCGCCTCCTGAGATAATCCCTGACTCAATCGCCTCGTCGGGGAGTGCTGAGCCCCAGATCATGAGATCTTGCACACCCCCGTTCACCCGCGCCGTGCCGGAGGGATCGCCGCCGACGTACAGGAGGGTATTGGCTCCGCCGGTGCTGTCGGCGCCCGTCTGAGTCGTGGCGGGGAAATTCTTGTGACGCCCAACCCACAGATCCAGTTGGGTATTCGTCGCGTCGTAGATCTTTTTTCGAAGAGCGCACGTCACCCACTCGTTGCCGCGGGTTGCGAGCTTCGCGTCGGTGGCGCCCCCGTACACGATGTATGCGGTGCTGCCGGCGCCATACTCCCACAGGGCGGCGAGGCCACCGAGGTAGTTGGTGTCCGAGCTTGTGCCCCGTAGTAGCACCCACGGCCGATTATCGGCCTCAGCGCCAGAGGTGAGGCTATACATGCCCGCCAACACACAGATCGCGTCGGTAAACCGGAACCGCCCGACGACAGTGATCTCTTGGAGGTTGAAATCTTGATTGTGCGAGGCGTTGATGAGGGTGAGCTGGCCCAGCCCCGTCAGGACACGAGCGAGTCTCCCATCGCGAGTGGCACCTGGCCCCCATGTGAGATTCGCGCTCTGTTGGAGGTGTCGCCCGTTCCCAGATTTGTCCTCGTCGTCACCGTCAAACGGGCAGTAAAGAAGGGGAGTTTCGGTCGAGAAAAAATCAGGGCTGAGGGCATGAAGCCCGCTCTCAGCCGGGTAGCCGTGCGGATAATCGGACATATCAGGAGTCCTCCAATACAAGATCGAAACCACCCGTCACATGAGTGTTGTTATCGCTGACGTAGTTGACTCGCAACCACAGATCAGTTTTTTCAGTAAATTTTCGCGGAGGATCAAACTCGTGCCGAATGTCCCCAGCGCCAGTGACGCCGACGCCCACATTATGACGCGCCCTGATTGCGTAATCGGTGGTGTCTACAGGCCCAGCGGAGTAGAGGTACACATCGGCCATCGCGCCAGCCGTAGCGCCCTGGCGGATAATCGACGCGTGATACTGCGTCATGTATGCCGTCTTCCCCGCTGGCACCGTGAAGATTGCCATCTGAGTTTGCCCCTCGGCAAGCTCAATTGCGGCTGTGACAGTCGCGTCCGTCTGTGCCGTTGCTGTGATAACGCCAGCGTTGATGTGAGAGCTACCCGCGGTGAGGAGATACATCCGGTAGATGCGAGTGTAGGCGTTCGCCGTAGCGACTGGCGTTACACCGTTCATGGTGACGGTCTCAGACTGCTCCGCGAATGAGGCGTTGAGCCCAAACACCAGGATCGTCCTGGCGCCCGTACCTGCCGCGGCATCGGCCGCATCCGTGCTAACGATATCGTGGATTCGCGCGGTGGTGGGAGGCACCCACACTCCGCCCTGACTCCAGATATCTTCCGGAAGGGTGCCGGTATCCACGTCGGAGTTACGCCCGAATTTGTGGATGACGGAGAGCGACGGTGCGCGGCCAGAGGCGACGTCTAGCCAGGACAGGCTCTGCGCCATCCCGTGCTGATAATCAGCCACCTCAACCCCCTCTCGTGGTTGCGGTAATTTGGATCTCGCGGACCCCGGGCTGCTCGTTGACCGTGACGAGCTGGAGGGAATCCCCCGGCTCCAACGGCGTCCACTCACCCACAGCGTAGGTGCCGGAGGGGATCGTGGTCCGCAGCGGGATCGAGTTTCCGCTGGCGAGTTTTTTTGTGATCGTGACGGTCTCACCGGCAGGGACGACCACCTCGATCGCCAACAGGACACACGGGGTCTCCGTGGTGACGTCGTGGGTGTCCACGACGAATGGGACGCCGGTTGCGAGGGCTTGCGTGACCGAGACGATCGCGCCGCGGTCACGGGGATTCAGAGTTTCGGCCATGATCGTATCTCCTATAATGCCGAGTACGTCGTAGTCCCCGGCGAGGTTGGGTGAGTCACTGTGTCTTCGTAGAGACAGAGTCCGAGGATGTCCATTGTGTCAGCGATGGACCCCCGGCACTCGATATCGAATCTGTTGTACTGCCCCGCCACCAGGGGGATGTCCGTGAGTTGCAGGTGTTGGGCTGAGTTGGTCGTGGTGCTCGTTGCGTGGGTGCAGTAGGTGCCGGTTTCCAGGTTTTTGATCCGCACGTCTACCGCATTGGCGTAGGTGCGGACGACCAGCTCCGCCGGGAGAGTCCCGGTCAGCCCAGGCGTAACGAACGCCTGGAACGCGAACTCTCGCGACGATCCAAGGAACGACTCCCACGTCGCGCCCGCTGCGAGCGTGTGGCTGAATCTCCCGCCGTTGCCGGTGCCTCCAACATCGAAAGAGAAGATCGTCCCACGTCCGAGCGGCGCTCCGTCCACAATATGCTCGTGCGGACGAAACGCTCGCACCTGGGCGCCTGGTGGCGCCCCTGCGGTGAGGCGCTCGTGCTGGGCGTTGAGGCGCGCCATGGGTGCCGCTGCCACGTTGACGGAGCCTTTTGAGGCGATCCTTACGGCGTCTTGAGAGAGTGTTGGGAAGCCTCGGTTGATACCCATCACGATCCCCCTGACGCGAGAGCCGCGAGCGCTGAGTTTGTCTTGGCCCCAACTCCGGGGACTTCGTAGATCGTGAATGCGATCAGGTCGATATCCACAGTGATTGAGACGCCGGTCATCTCGACCTCGAGTTGAATCTCGTTTACGGCGTTTCCCACACAGGGGATCTTGTCGATCTCGATCCAGGCGTCATACGACGGCGCCGCCGACACCGAGGTGACCGCGCTGTAGTTGCCGCTCGCGATGTGCAGCGCTCGAAAGTTGAAGCTCGGGACGCCGCTTGCTGCCGTCCATCTGACGTGTAGCTTGGCGGTCAGGTAGGGTGGATTCGTCGGAGGGCTCCCAGAGCTGCTCAGCCCTGGCCCGACCCAGAACACGGCCATCCCCACAGAGGCGGCGCTGCGACGATCTACCCCGTCGTCTAGATCCCAAGCGTAGTAGCCAGAGTAGGAGGCTCCCACCCAGGCGATCCGGTAGAGATAGGTCGTGTCCAGGATCGTCGCGGTGTAGCAGCCACCGTGCGCGATGGCCCGGCCTCCGTAGTTACTCGCGTCGTGGTCGTGTCCTCGGCAGACTTGCGACGAGGCACCAGGGGCGCGCTTCTCCTCGATCCCTTCGTAGAGCGCGTTTCCGAACTCGTAGAGGCTCCGTAGGGCGTAGGCGTGGGCAAATTCGTCAGCGTCGAACAGGGTCTCCTCCAACGCGGGGAACGCCGAGCGGATCGTGTCTCCTGTGCGAGCCGGGCTCTCTGCCTCTGGCGCCCCGTTGCGGTCGAGCACGTCGGGCAGCTCGTCGAGCTGTAGCGAGCAAATCGACACCGTGGGGACACTCGCCGAGTCGTACGACCCGCAACGTATCCACAGATTGCGAGCGCGCCACTCGCCCGGATGGACGATCGGGAACACAAACCGTTGCCAGTTGATCTTCTCCCCAGAGGGGATGGGTAGGTCCAAATCGTAGAGAGACCCGTTGACCTCCATCTCCAGCCGGAATTTGTCGGAGTTCCGGGCGTAATAGCAGATCCACCCAGAGAGCAGGCTCACTCCGCGCAGCCCTGGAGAGGGGTGGATATAGGCCGTGTCACTTGTGCTACTCGGCGCAAGGATCGGCTGCTGCTCGTCTTTCGCCGAGAACGACAGATCCGCGATCGGGGTGAGGCCGCAAGCTGACCACAGGCAGCCGCGATTGATCGGGCCGCCCCCGCCGCCTGGCGTGTGGTCGTGTCCGGCGTAGACCTGGGCGGCAGAGCCGGGCGCCGCTGCGTCCCAGGTGGCCTCGTAGAGCGCAGAGGCAGCAGCTGCGGCGCGCCGCAGCCCTGTCTCTGTCACCGTGTCCCGAGGCAGCAGCAGCTCCAGCTCATCGTATTTTGCCGAGACGCTCATGCTACAGCCCCCATAAATAAGCTTCGTCTCCGGCTCCAAGATCTGGAGGCGAAGCCGTCGAATCTGCCAGCGCCAGGTAGACCCCCTGTCGCTCTGCCACGTTGGGCGATGCGCTCGTCCCTGGCCAGTCTCGCAGCGTGATCAGGTCGCCAGCAGCCAGCCAGCCAGGGAGCGCCGCCGACATCGTGAGCTTGCGCGCTGCGTAATCGATCGAGGAAACAGTCCCGCTCGCTGTCGTGACCGCGCCGCCGAAGGTCGAGACGTCCCAGAACGTGATCAGGTCGCCCTCAAGAAACCAGTCGATATCCTCGATGCCATCCCCCACAAACGCCGGATACGACGAGCCGATATAAGGCGACGCCTGCGCCATCTCTGTGGTCGCTGCCGCCTCGATGATCACGTCTGGCGATCCAGGGAGAGAGCTAACGATCCCACTCAGCGAGACGTAGCCCAGGCGCGGCGGGAGTCCTCGATAGATCAGGCGCAGGTCAACGCGGCCCTCCGCGTCTGAGGGTGACACCTCGATGATCTCCCACGACCCGGCGAGCCCTTTCTCGCCGGCCATGTTGGGCAGGTGGGAGAGGATCATGGAGACCGTATCGCCGGGGCGGTAGGTGATATTTTCATCGAGCACCGCAGAGACCACGACCTCCGGGTAGGGGAGACCACGGTAGAGCAGCCAGCCATAGAGCGACTGCTGGAGCCCCGCCTCTGACGATCCGCGCCAGAGGCCCGCGTCTGAGATTTGGATCTCGCGCCGTCCATACCGAGCGATCGAGTCGCTGAAGTTGATCTGGAGAGAGTGCCTCGGCTCACCGGTCACAGGGTTGCGATCCATGGGCGCCACGGCCGCGTTGTAGACGCGATCCATGCGCACCTCCAGCCGGGGGATCGCGCCATCTCTGTGGGAGCCTGGAGAGAAAACTTGAGTGTCCTGGTGGCCGGGGTAGAGGTCGTCTCTCAGCGTGGCGGTGAGCTGCCCTGCCTCAGACCAGAAGATCGAGGCGTTTATTGTCTGCGCGGCTCCTGTGAGCAGTTCGGAGATACTCACCGGTGCCGTGTACAGATACCTCCGAAAGCTCGGTCGCCCCGACTGATCGAGCTTGAGCAGCGCGGCCATGTCGAGGAACGACGAGTCGAGCGCCAGCCCCCATCCGTCGGGGAGGATATCATAAGCTCCGGCGGAGGGCCCATGCGTCGCGCCCCCGTCCACAGAGAGGAGGAGAGGGAGAAGGATGTCTTGCGCCAAGTCTCCCTCAAAGACACGCACCTCGTTTGCGTCCGCGCCCTCTTCGTGGTCGAGCTTCTGCGTCCCGAACTCGCCCCGTTTGAGTCTGCCCACAGGGATCAGCGACGTGTAATTCGCCGCGAGGAGATCGCCAGAGGCCCAGGTGTAGGACGTGATCCCGGTGACCTCGACGTAGCTCGTGGCTGAGGAGTTGTCGTAGATTTTCGCGACGGTGACACCTGTGACCTTGACGGTCCCGCTGCTGTTGGTGATATCGACGATCTGCCCCACTTTGAAGAGCGAGGGGAAGCCGACGAACAGCCGGTTGGGTGAGGCGTAGGAGCCGATCGTCTGCTTGAATGCTGGCGTGATCGTCTGCTCGATCCGGATGATCTCGTCATCGATCTGGACGTGTGAGAACCCCCGCGTGTTGGGGTATGCCGTCCATGCCGTGTCCCCATCGTGGTCGAGGTACAGATCCACACTGGAGGGGAAGTTGTGCAGCAGCGAGCCCGTGATGAACTCGGTGGCCAGGGCCTTCTCGTCCATCGCCAGCTTCTGCGCGCTGATCAGGACGATCGCATAGTAGCCATCCTCCCACGCGAACGAGTCGATAAACCCGACGAAGCGGGTCTGCGTGGTCGTCGAGGGAGTGTATCCATCTTGCCACAGCAGCGTTGCCTTGCGCCCAATGATGTTTGGGTTGGAGGCATAAACTTTATCACCGACAGAGTGTTGCGCTGCGACTGTCCCGAGCGCGGCGCGAGTACAGCCTGTGAGGGTGTTGACTGTGACGCCGCTGTAGGCGATGGCCTCGCGTCCGATCCAGACGTAGCCAGAGGCCGCGAGGCCCGACGCATCAGCCACGGTGATCGACGTGTCGCCGGTGTCTGCTGCGGTCGCGACGGTGGTGGTGTGGAGGACTCCGATATCGTTGAGGAGGCTGCTAATGTCGGTGCATCGGAGCGTCAGCCCACCCGCGTCACTGCTGCCAGTCGCAGGGTCCACAGAGAGGGTGATCCCGCTGGGGATCTGTCCCGCTGCGAGGGCCGGGAGGATCGTGATTGCCCACGTCCCGACGCCCCGGCTGCTCGATGACAGCGCGGTCAGGCTCCCCTCGATGTCGAGCGTGAGGATCCGGCTGCTCATGGGGCCCTCCGCATCTCTAGCTCAATCGTCCACAGGGCATAGCCGGAGAGCCGAACGCCCCGACTCGCGGCGCGCAGAGAGTCTCCGGTCAGACGGTAGGTGTAATAGGTCGCAGAGTCGGAGCGGTCAGGGTAGTACTGGAACGGGATCCCCGCCCCCGCCGCTGGCCCCCAGAACTGCGACAAAAACCACGTTGTGGTGGTCTGGCTCTGTCGCTGGAATTGGACACGGCGCCGTTGCCAGTTGCCCCCGTACAACGGGAACTCAGAGGCGCTGTCTTCCCACGGTGAGAAGCTATACACATCCCCCGATCCATCGAGCGCGATCGCCTCGACCACCGTCCGCTCGAACGTCTCCTCGCTGTCCTGCGAGATCGTCAGGTCAGGGATGAAGGATCCAAAGACCGCCTGGTCGGACTCAAACGACGTGCCAGCTGCAGGGCTCGATGCGGCGATGATCCAACCCAGGTGATTCTGCCCATAATCCCCGATAGCCAAGGGGGTAAAGGCCGTGTCCACGCCGCCGCCCGTCAGGATGCTGGCAATCTCTGCTGCGGTGACCTTGGGGTAGAACGTCGCAGTCCCGCCGCTGCGGGTGATCGTCACCTTGCCCGTGGACACGTCCATCGATGCGCTGTAAGAGTTGGTCGCGCCCGACACGCCCGACTCTACGGTCATGACAGACGCGACGTGCTGCGCGAGCGCGAGGGGGTAGTAGTTGCCTGCCGTGAGCGTGCCAGATAGATCGAACGGTCCGGCCTCCCACCAATAGATCTGGTCATTGATCCCCGCTGTTACGACGATCTGGCAGTATAGCGCGGGAGGTGTTCTCAGTGACATCTGTTACCTCCCCGTCGCGCCGAGAGCGCGCTTGTTTCGATTCATGAAATTGCGCATCCATCGGGCTTTTTGCTGTTCGTCACCGAAGGTCAGCGCAGGGTCTCCGACGAAGATGATCGTCTGGGTGGGCTGCTGATTGCGCGTCGCCCTGGAGCCTGGGAGCCCCTGGCTGGGGCTGGACGTGCTCCCCGATCCGGTCGAGGTGGCGCCACTGGAGGGCTTCGCCGCGCTCGGTGCCACCAGCGATCCAGCCCCCTTGAGGAGACCGCCTACAGCGGCGAGGCCAGCCGCTGCTGCGAGTAGTCCGATCCCGTTGGCTGCGCCGCCAATCGTCCACAAGAGGGCGACGCCTTGCGCTGCGAAGAAGGCTGCGAGCTTGAAGGCCAGGTCGCCGAACGCCGAGAGGATGTTTGCGCCGAGGCTGGCGAGCGCATCCTGTGGAGCCGTCAGCACGTCGCTGAAGAGCTGCCCGATCGTCTGAGTCATCCCTTGCGCCAGACTCGTCGTGGTGGCCACTCGCTGCTTCAGCCAGGCGTCCTGCTGCTGCGCCTGTAGCTTCGCCAGGTCGGTCTGTTTTTTCATCGTGTCAGAGAGCTGGATCTCTAGCGCCATCCGCTGCTTCAGTCCGTCCATGATCTGCATCTGAGCAGCCGCCTGAGCCTGGAGCGCGGTCTTCTTTTTTGGGTCTGACGTCGCTAGAGCGAGCTGTCTGTTCTGTTCGATTAGAGCCTGGATCGCGCGGATCTCGATAGACGTGGCTGAGGCCGCCGCTGCAGCTGCCGCCCCTGCGTTCTGCACTCGCCGCCCGCTGGCCTGAGCGATCTTGTCCTGGAGCGCTTTGCGCTGGTGGGCGAGGTCGAGCAGCTTCTTCTCTTGTTGGAGGCCTGCTGCGACCTTTGAGAACGACGCCTTGATCTTGGCGATCCGATCCTCTTCTCGGCCCCGCGCCACCGCGATCTTGACCTGCTCTCGCTGGAGGTCTCGCTGCTTTTTGAGCGCGAAGAAGATCCCACGAAGCTTCTTGATCTGGCTCTGAGCGAGTTTGTCCTGGCGTTGCGCTACGATCAGGATGGCGCGCTTCACGATCTCCCGTGAAGCGGCGAGGGTTAGCTCCAGCTGGCGCGCCTTGACTCGGCCCTGGATCGTCGCTCGCTCTTCCTTCGAGGTCGCCAGCGACGCCGCGACCATGTCGCGCTGATCGGCGAACGTGGCGAGCAGTTTCTTTGCTGCAAAATCGCCCTTTTGAAGCTCCAGCCGCATCAGCTGGGCGCCCTTGCCCGAGCCTGTGATATTTCGCCCTAAGACCTTTGACAGCTCGTCGATCCTTGCGATCGAGCCGATCGTCTGAGAGAGGCCGCGGATCCCAAAACCAGCGAGGCTGGTCAGCGCCTCCCGCTGGAAGTTGCGGACCAGGCTGCGCGCTCGCGAGAGCCGGCCCTTGATCTCAGAGAGGGCCTCTTGCCTGGCGATAGCGCGGCGGGCTACTGCCTGCTCCGCCGCTATCTGTGCCGCAGTCCGCTTTTTGATTTCCTTCTTGGTAGCTGCGGTGATCTTCCGCTGAGTGCTCTTTGCCAGAAGCTCCGAGGCCCTCTGCATGTCCGCAAAGATCTTTGCCGCCGCGCGCGGCCCCTCCTTGATTGTCACAAAGATCGCAGCGACAAATTTCCCCAACCCTTGGAACCCGGCCTTTGCGGCGTTGAAGACCTTGAGGAGAGCTGGGGCTAGGACATCTCTCGCATCGTCGGAGAGGCTCTTGATGTCTTTCTTGAAGACCGTGAAGGGGTTGGCCTTCCCCACGTCACCGAGCTTGGCTTCTAATTTTCTCGCGTTCTCGGCGGATCCGAGGAGAGCCTGCATAACTGCGCGAGACCGCTGGGCGACCGTAAGGGTCGCCCCGCCGTGTGCGATGCTCGCCTTGGTGATGGCATTCTGAATGTCGAGGATAGACTTGTTTGTGTGGGCGATCTTGTTGATCACCCCCAGGTCGCGCTCCGTGATTTGGGCGCGCCTCACCCTCGCGAGGACAGAGTCTTTCTCCTCACCTGTGGCCGCTGCGATGATGTTTGCATACCGGGCCGCTCTGGTGATGTCCTCCTCGGTGAATCCGAGCTGCCGGAGTTCTACCACATCGGCGAGTGCCTCGGCTGAGGAGCGCACGTCGTTGAGGATATCGCGATAGCCTCTGGCGTTGTCGGCCTGGACCTGCCAGATGCGCGCGCGGCCGAGCAGATCGAACCGATCCTGTGCGAGTTGGAGGACTTTTTCGAGCGCCTGGAACGCTACGACAATCCCGCCGACTGCGCCCGCTGCTACAGCGGCAGCCTTCGCCATCGACTGCAGACGGCCTGCCCCGCCACCAAAAGCCTTGTCTGCCTTGTCCGCGACCTCGCCGAGCTTTTCTTCGGCAGGTCCGGTATCGAGGAGCAGCTTGAGGGTGAGATCTTCGACGGCCATTACTGCCCCCCGTCTGAAGGCTGAGACTGCTTAGAGTACCACGCCTCGGCCTCTTCGCTCAGCGCGCCGCAGATGCGCATCGCGACGCGGTAGGCCGCTGTCTCGCCGGAGATCCCACGGGCGCGAGGGGTCACGCCTCTTCTGTGGGAGCCATACAGATCGAGCGCCGCCTCTGTGTATGGGGCTTTGATCAGGGCCAGTGGGCAGCGCATGGTCTCGACACCTCCAAGATCATAGACGAAACGATCACGAGCAGGGAGGGGGCTTTTCTCGTCACACCCCCAGGCATCTCTCAGGGCCTGACCGCCTGGCCCTCGACACAGGCGGCAGTCGTTGCCGAGCTTGCGAACCTCCCGGATATAGGGCCAGAATGCTGCGGCCCTTAGTCCTTTCCCTCCACGTCGCTGACTGTGCTTTTCTCGATCAGGTACTCTCCGATCATCCCGATCTGTGGGGAGAGTGCGACCTGCGCGGCCTCCGTGAGTTGAAGAAGGCCCAGGCGATTCCGCTCGCGGAGCGGGTCACAGGGGGCAGGGTCCACAGCCTCCACACAGAGGGCGCCGAGCAGCTCATAGGCGCGCTCCATTTTGGCCGCGGCCTCGATGGTTCCGTCAGAGATCCTGCCCTCCGACGCCTCTGAGATCTCATCCTGTGAGACCCCCGCGAGCGCCATCGAGGCGGCGATCTGTGCCTGGGTTGGGTGCCGGTAGGTGTACGCGACACCGCCGGCCTCTACGACGTTTGCAGCGCCCTCAAGGCGGGCGATCAATTCCATGCTTGGAGCCATGGCTCTCTCCTAGAAGCGCACCAGTTGCGCCTTCTCAGGGTTGTTTGAATCGGTCTGGTCGTCACGAATGGCGAAGGTGGCATCGTAGTAGCGATGGCCCTCAACGTCCGTGGACTCAGCCGGGTCTTGGATCTGTGCCTTGCCGCCGATTGCAATCGCGGCAGTGACAGCGTTTCCGACCTGCACCGTGGCCAGCGCGTGGGTGCCGTTGGCCTCCCATGTCTCTTTGGGGGCCAGGCTCTGATTGCGATACACGAGCTTGAGGGTCGAGTCTCGCGTGGTGATAAACTGCCGCTGGCTCGCCGACGTGTCGCGCAGCTGCTGGCGCCCGTGTCCGAGGGTGAACTCGAAGCTATTGAGCGCCAGGGCGGTCGAGTTGAAATTGCTGCTCCCTGCCACGAAGGGCAGGGTCTTCTTCGCCGTCTGCTCGAAGTCGAAGGTGAAGCTGTCCTGCATGTCCCAGGCTTCGCCGTCGAACTCACAGGATGCCTCGACGTTCTTCCCGAAAGTCCCGAACACTCCGAAGGAACAGACACACCCCTGACACTCGACCAGCTGCACGTCCTGGAAATACAGGAACGTGTGGCTCTGGTGACCGGTGTCATCGGGCGTGAAGGTCTCGCCCATGAAGACCTCATCTGTAGGAGAGGGGGTGGCACTGAGCGCGGGAGAGATCGTCATGTAGTCGGTGTCAGCCGGGTCTACGTCATAGACCGCTATCACCTTCGCGGCCTCATTGTTGATCATGACCCAATCGCCCACAGACGGGAGGCTCCCCGCTGTGACGTTGACTGTCGTCGTGGAGTTGGCCGGGGATGTCCCGGCGTTGGCGATCACGAGCGTCCCAGCCGGGGCGCTGCGAGCGCCGAAGGCCCGGAGCAGGTGGGAATACACATCGAGGCGCGGGGTGTCGCCGTTGCCGTTCTCCTGGGTCAGGCCGGGAAGCTCGAATTTAAATGAGCCGGTGGCGGTCTTGAGGCCCTTGTTGGAACTCGGCATGTCAAGGGTTTGCCGCTCGAACTCTGCGCGGGGGAGGTTCTCGTAGCCCACAGAGACGGACACGTCGGAGGATTGGACCACGCCGAAGAGGATGAAGGTCTCGGTGCCAGCCGGGGCCGCAGCCATCGTCTCTCCCACGTTGAGGGTGACGACGCCCAGTGATATCGTCGTCAGGGCCAGCGGGTAGACCTTGCCCTGGAGCGCCGCCGTCGCGGTGTTCGAGTAAAAATACACATAGAGATAATCGAAATCCCCATCAGCCATCGCGGCGAGGTTGTCGTTGTGCGTCGCCCCGCTGGTGGTGTCCACGAGGATCTTTGTGGTGGTGTTGACACCGCCGTCTGCGGTCAGGTTCCAGTTGGCTGTCCCCTGCGTGACCTCGGGACAGAACACCAGGCCGCCGATTTTGGTTGGTTTGAACGCGTTACTCATCGTCTATCTCCTCCGACTCATCGACGGTTTCAACGGGTTGTGACTCTTTTTGTGGAGCGGGTTGAGCGGGAGGCTTGGGCTGTTCTGCCTCGGCCTCTTGTCGCCGTCGCGCGGCCTCTGCCCGTCGCTCCATCTCACCGATCTGTTTGCTCATGGTTCATCCCACCTTGCGTTGAAGCGGACGCCCCAGACGAGGCGTTTGTCTTGTGGTGACCGTGTGATTGTTGGAGCGTCCCACCCGTAGAGCTGGCGGGCGACCGCCGTCGTGGGATAAACGAGCGCCTCGAACACTGCGCGCGCTCGGCTCTCGACGGTCTGGCTCTGGGTCTCCACAGAGGTGCGGAGTTCGGTGCCCACCTCGATGCGGAGCTGCCCGCGCCATTGCGCGGGGGAGAGCGCCAGGTCGGGCCAGGGCTGCGCGCCGGTCTCGTTGATAATCAGATAACAGCCGTCGAAGTTGCCCCGACCTGCCGAGGCCAACGACCCATCACGCGGCTCTGCTGCCGCCGTGAGGCCAGCACCTTGAAGCGCCGAGTTGATGGCGGTGAGCAGCTGCGCGTAGGTCATCGAAACACTCGAATCCCCGAGAGGTGCTGCTCCTCCGTGGGAGCCTCCACGATCCCGTCGTCGTCGGTGTCGATCAGCTGGCGGGACATGGCCGCCTCGAAGGCGCCCTGACCGAGCCGCTCAAACTGCTCGTGCTTGTAGACATCCTCCGAAAGCGCGGCGCCGTCGAAGGAATTGTTGAGGAAAAAGTCTGACAGCGTCCAGTACTCATGGGCGCGACTGAACGTCTCAGGCAGGAACAGATCGCCCGCGTGGCGGCCGGTCTTTTGCTCGACGAGCTGCGTGATGCGATCCCACGCGCGGGCTCGATACGCGGAGAAGTCGCTCTCCGTGCTCGGCAGCTGCGCCGTGAGATACGGGTGACGGGCTGTGAAATCGGTGTCGGTCAGCTGGCTGGCGAAGCGCCGCCGGACGACCTCGAAATACGTGTCCCGGAGGTACGCCGCCGTGTTGAGTGACCACCGCGCGCGGTAGTACTCGCGGGTGCCAGAGCGTTGGTCTGAGCTGTACTGATAGGATCGGGGAAACGTCGCCGTGGTCCACGTCCGGGTGTAGGTGGCTGTGTGCCCAGAGGTGGTGATACCTGTGGACGTGGCCGCGACGAGTTCCGCACCACCGGGAGAGTAGATCGTGATCGTGTGCGTCCCGCTCAGCGTGATCGCCGCCTGCGTGATCGGGTCAAGGAGACGCAGTAACAGCGAATCACTCTGACCCTGGACCACAACCTGCGGCATAGACGCACTCGACATGATCTATTTCCCCTTGGCTTTGCTGGCCTTGCTGCCCTTCTTGGCGGCGGCCTGCTCGGCGAACTCTTGGAGGGTGAGCAGCTTGAGCTTGCCCCGCTGCTCTAGGCTCTCTGCGTACGGTCCGTACTGGAGCAGCGCGTTGATTGCGGCGCGCGCGCTCAACTGCTCTGGTCCGGCGATCGTGATGTGCTCGCGGATGCCGAGGTACGTCCCATTCTCGATCATGACGGGCTTGCCCACAGGCGCGACGATAAAGGTTCTCCGGCTCTCTTTGATGTGCCGTTTGCGACAGCCGATCAAGAACGAGAGGGCCTCATATCGCCACTGTGGCGGGAGTTCGAGCGCTTCGTTGAGATCGAAGTCGTCGGACTTTTCCCACGCCTCCAACACCTCGCGGCGCTGGAGTTCGTCGCGTAGGGCGAGCCAGGCGCCACGAGCGCGTCCGTCAGATCGAGACAGAAATTCTTGGAGCAGAGAGTCTTGCATTGGTTCGCCTATCGCCCGTCAATCGGGCGGTTGGGGTTGTGGCCGAGGGTTACGCCTTGGACGCTTCCCACTTCAAGCGGAATGTGTGCCCGCTCAGGTCGGTGGTGCCTGCAGCCTCGGAGCCATCGGCCGGATCGTAGACGATCAGCTTCTTGTTGGCGTAGTCGTAGAGCGCCACGTAGTCGAGCACATTCGCCGTCTCCTTAGGGGTGCCGCTCGCGTCGCCGACCTGCTCACAGATCACGGAGTAGGGGTCGTTCCCCAAGCTCTCGTCGGTGGCCAGGTCGATCGCGAAGCCGCCCTGGACGTAAGACGCGGGGCCTACGGTGCTTGCGACGCCGCGCGCGATGCCGTCATTCTCGCCGCTGGCGAGGCTCTCGTTTGCTCTGAACACGGTTGTGGTTGCCATGTCTCATCACTCCTCTGAAGAAAAAAGAAAAAGCGAAACACCCCGACTCATCGGGGTGCGTCAGGTCAATCGCTCATCAGGGAGCGGTGGTGGCCAGGCCGGTGATCGCGCTCTGGTGGTACGGGCTGGTACAGCAGAGGTTGCCGTAGACTTTGAGCATCATGGCCTTCGAGTCCGTGCCGGTCTCGACCTTCTCGAAGCCGATCGGGCTGCCCTCATACATCATCTCCTCGTCCTGGAGAGGAAGCTCGTCCTCTGGGCGGTGATCGAGGAATCGGAACTCCAGATGGTCCGTGTTCACCATCCACACCTCGTCCGTCGGGACGGAGCGCATGTTGTAGATCGGGATGTCGAAGCCCGAATCGACGAAGCGCGGAGCGACGGATCCACCCACGCCACCGGGGGCGAAGCGGATGTCGCCAGAATACAGCGTCATGTAGCGTTGGAGCTGCAGGGTGCTCATCCACAGTTCGCAGTTTGGTCCGATTGCGCCGCGATTGTCGGCGTTTCGGACCAAGGTTCGCAGCATCGTCTTGGTCAGCGTGGCTGCGCCGCCTGCCACGATGTTCGCCTGCCACAGCGGCTGTCCGCCCTGGGCGATCGTCGCGTAGGTGTTGCCGGTCGAGAGAAACGCCTTGAATCCGTCGATATCTTTGCCGCCGTTTCCGGTGCCGTCGGAGGCGAGCTGGTCGGCGATCGCGTCCATGATCGACTGGAGCGCATCCTTGATCTGGCTGGTCATGGCGGGGATCGCGTTGCGGGTGGCGGCGCCACCAGTGGCGAGGCGGATCAGGTTGTCTGTCGCGACCATCTCGCCCACGCGTTTCCACCCGATCGAGGCGTCGTCATAGGTCGGCTGCGTGGCGACCGGATACGCGTCACCAGCGCCGAAGGATGCGGCGCTTTTGCCCGCGACCTTCAGGCCCCACTCGCGGACGTAGCGGTTGTTGCCATCAGCGCCGCCGATGAAGACTTTGCCAGCTCGTCGCAGTCGCCCAAGCAGCGAGCGCTCAGGCGCGAACGAGTTGCCTTCACCCTCGCGAACGACGAGGTCAACGAACAGTTTGCCATAATTCTCGTGGAGCAGATCAGTAAGATCCGAAAATGCCATGTCAGCCATGATGTTCTCCTGGGTTTACCAGGCGATCTTTTTGCCGCGCAAACCTGCTGCGACTCGCCTGGTGGCCTCTTCCATGTTTTTGGGTGGGGCTGGCTTCGGATCGCTGGCCCCTGCTCTTGCTCTTGTCATCGGATTGACGGACGGTTGCGCGCCGCCTTCGGGTGTTTCCGGCGCCCCGGCCTGCCCGATCTTCCCTCCGGCCTGGAGCGTCTGCATCGTCTGGAGCTGCTTGACTGGATCATCGCCAGCCAGTGTCTCCACAAGTGAGCGGTCCTCGGCGCTCAGGCTCGCGAGCGCGGCCTGAGTAAACTGCTCCATCTGAGCGGCGGCAGCAGCTGCCCAGTCGGGGCCCTGCTCTGGCGCGGGAGGCGTCGGTGTTTCGACCTTGGGTGTCTCGGCCTTCGGCGCTTCGGGCGTCTCGGCCTTGGGTTTCTCTGGCACAGCAGGAGGAGCGGGGGGGACAGCGGGGATAGCTGGGGGCGCCATCAGAAACACGGGCTGCACCGGCGCGGGGGCGGGTGCTTGCGTGGGGGTTGGGGCTGGCGCCGTCGGGGCTTCGGGCGTTTCCGCTGTTCCGGCTGGATTGGTTCCTTCGCTCATTTCTTGCTCTCCTGCACTGCTTGGCCAATGCGCTCCTGTAGGAGCTTGACTATGATTTTTCTATCGGCTGGCGATGCACCGAACCACGGAGAAACTCTCTGATTCCACAGGGCTTTTTTGTAATCCTGGGCGTTCGCGAATCCGATCTCGATCACGATTTGAGACCGATCCTGGTTGACGCTCACGAGGTGGAGCGAGCGGAGCATAGAGCCGGACATCGTGAGGTTTCGGACACGAGGATCGCGCCCGCGCTTCTGTCGGATCGCCGCGTAGGTCTTCGAGTAGCTGGGCATCTGCGAGTCATCAACGCCGACTCCACGAGAGGCGCGGCGCTGGATCTGTGCGATCAGCGCCTGGGCAGCCTCGACCAAGGCTGGGGTCAACCCGTCGAAGGCCTTGCTTGTGTCTGGTTTTTCGGTCGTCTCGACCCGCATATCCCGTCCTGCGCGTAAAGGTGCACAGCTACAGGGTAGAGCGGCTTAGATCGGGCGCGCAAAAACCATTCAGGAATTTTGAGGCAAGGGATGAATTTTGGTGGGGATTTTCTTAGACAGGGAGGGGGCCAGATGTAGAAAAACCGCGCTGATACTTGGCGGTCTCACGCGGTTCTTCTGCAGAAAGCTATTTACTCACAACCCCTTACGGGCAGGAGCCGCGCAAGGTTGCAAGAGGATACTACCAACCCCTCGCGCTGCGGTCAACCTATTTCTTCCGACAGAGGTGGTCGTAGCAACTCTCTCCGCTCGCGCAGTCGGCGTTGGAGTAGCAGCCAGGGCGCCAGCAGTAGCCCTTCTTGGGGAGGGGCCGACCAACACTGCACACGTCGAGCATACAGTCGGCCCAGGGGTCGCACTCTGAGGTCGTGTCACAGCGACCGAACCCGACACAGGGAGGCCAATCCTTCTTCGACAGGACGGGCCTCTTGACGCACGTTCCCGCCGAGCAATTCTTCGCCCATCGAGCCGCGGGATCGCAGCAGAAGAATCCCTCCTCACATGGGTGACCGTGCGAGCATTTGGGGGGCGCGTCTGCGACGTTCTCCACCGTGGACGCGTCGGCTGTCGGCTCGACGCTGGGACTGCTCCCACAGGAGGAGAGCCCCCAAAGAACCGCGAGTGTTGCCAGGGCTGTAATGATCGTCCACCTCATAGTCTATCTCCTACCGGCTGCGTTGGCGCGGGCGATCCGCGCGTCTGTGGCTTTGGGTACGCCAGCGGCTTTGATATAGGCCTCCGTCACTGGCACCCACGAGTGGCGGCAATTATAGCCACCCCCGTAAGAATTGGTAGGGAGGCCCTGCCCGTTTTTCAGACGGCGCCGCTGTCCAGCCGCCAAGGCGTACCCCTCCAGCTCGTGACAGAACCCCCGCGTGGCCCGGTCGTCTGGCCCGACGTAGAGCCAGTAGACGTCACCAGGCAGCTGCGATGCGGCCTGCGCTGCGGTCTGTCGCTGGAGTCCACCGAGCGCCGTGCTGGTGACGGTCCGGGCCTGGGCGAGCGGCTGCTGTGTGAGGTCTGCCGCGATGCGGGCGAGCTGCCCGCGTGGGATCGGAGTAGAGGCCGCCTGGTTGAGCAGGCCAGCGAGGCCCTTATTGAGAGATTTTGTGACGACCTCCACCTCTTTCATGGCCCGCTGAGCAAACACGAGCTTCGCCCGCCTCGACACGGCAGGCACAGCCAACCCCAGCTCGTCGAGCAGCGGGGAGGCCGAGAGGATCGCCGGTTCCGAGAGCGCCCCGATCTGGGCAGCGACGGCGCCGGGGAGGTCGATCTCCTTCAGGATCGAGGTAGCCGAGCGCCCGCCGATCAGACCGTCAGCGTCCACAGGTAGGGCGCGCACAGCTGCGACGATCGCCCGCTGGAGTGAGGCAAAGAGCGGGTCGGCCTGGCGCAAGAGATCGTCGAGAGAGCTGCTCGACCGTCTGATCGCAGACTGGATACTCATGTCTCGGCGTCCTCAGTGGTCGGGCCTTCGGCGTCCATCGGCGGTGGCTCGGGAGTCAGTGGCTCCATCGCTGGGATCGCCAACCCTGCGCCCTCTTCGAGCTTCTCCTCTTCGATCTGCTCGATCTGCTGTGGGGTGTAGCCCTGCTCTCGCTGGGCCTGGGCGACCGAGATCACGCCGGAGCGCAGTTGGATCTCGTGGAGCTGCGCGAGCTCGAGCGGAGAGGCTGACGCACCCAGCTCTGCCCAGTCGAGCTCGAGCCGCCCCTCTGGCAGTGCAACCCCCGCATCTACAGCGAGGACAGCGCGCGCCACGCTGTAGAGGCGCTGCTCCCACATCTCCCAGATCATGCGCTGCTGCGCCCACACTGCCTCCTGAGAGCGGAGCTTGATTGAGAGGGCGTATCCGCTCTGAGCATCGAGGGAACCACGCACAGACTCGGGCCTGATCCCGTAGAGCGCGAGCGTTTGGGCGGTTGCGTCAAGCATGGTCTCCAGGTGTTCGCGGAGATTGGCTTGCATGTCCAGCGCGCCGATCTGCGAGTTCTGCCCTCGCACATGGACCCACGAGGCGGGATCAGAGAGTACCTCGAATGGGACTTCTCCGTCATTCCGCACCCACCCCTGCTTATGGCTCTGCAGGTGTCTCAGGTGGTTGTGTTCGGTCTTCGCGGTGGCTGCGAGGTAGGTGGCCTGCTCTAGCCCGAACGAATCCTCGACCTGCCAATACCCAGAGGCCGGGTAGCTCGCGAGCGCGACGACGTAGGGGATCAGCCCATAGCGGTTGGGTTCCCGGCTTTTAGGCTGGTAGGCTTTATCGAAGATCACCTGCTCCTCATCGTCCCACGCCTCGAACGTCCCGTCAGACCGCTCGATCACGATCAGGCGCAGCTTGGTGCGGTCAACGTGATCGTGTTGGACGAACACCCGATGTGAGGGGATCAGATCGACGATCACGCGCTGCTCACCCTCTGGCACCATCGGGCTGATTACGATGGACCGCGTGGCGTAACAGATCCGGGCCGCCTGGTCGAGCGCCATGTCGAGCGCCCCGTCTGCGGTGTACGGATCGAGCGGGTCCTCTCCGTCCACCGACTCCACGCCAGCGACTGAGCGCTGCGGAGGCTTCGAGTAGATCTTCGCCAGCTCGTCAGAGGCCCACCGCAGCGGGTTGATTGAGATGTCGAGTTGCTGCTCTAACAGCCTGTATGTCTGGTCACTGAAGCGGGCCTTCAGGTACTGCTTGAGCAGATTATCCCAGTCATTGCGATAGATCTTGTAGGTCTCCCGCTGGCTCTTCATCCGCTCGCGCTCGTCCTTGGCCTCCCAGGCCTTGCGCCATCCCATCGAATCTGCTGCTGCAATCGGCTCTTTCATCGCTCTATCTCCTCCGTGGTAGTTGCTCTACTGGTCTCACGATACTCACCGCAGGCATCGGGCAGAGGTTGACGACAGCGTACCGCAGCGCGTCGCGGACGTGGTCGTATTTCCCGTCTTTGATCGGCTGCCCATCCTGTGGTTTTCCCTTGCTCTCGTGTCGTCGTGACTCCTGGATCGACCGGACGATCCCGCGCTCTGTTGGGTCGTCGAGGAGGCGTGGGTGGAAATACAGCGAGGGCGGCCCGTCGTATGGCTTGAGCTTCCCACGCATCGCTGTAATGCCCGATGACACCGAGCGCTTCACTGGGTCAGTCGTCCACTTGCAAGCGAACCCTCGCCCCTCCAATACTGAGACAGAGGAGAGGTGCGTGGCCTCGCTGCGGTGGCGCCCTGCCACGTCGATATAGACGGTCCCAAGGCTGCGCCAGTTGCGCTCGTATTTCATGCGCTCCCAACGGTCAGGCATCCACAGTGTGGGCACGTCGTCGAGCATCAGCTCATCGAGTACGTGGATGCAGTCTTTCGCCCCGTGTGTCCGGCACCATGGGTAGTGTTGGAAGAAGAGCGCGGCGCTCTTGTCGGCGGCCGGGTCGAGGGCGATGTCCACAGGATAGAACGAGTCATAGAGATCCGGGTTGGAGGTGTGAATCTCCTCGGAGTATTCGGGGAAGACGCCACCCCCCATGTGCATCCACTCGCCATTGACGTAGCTCTCGTATAGCTCCGGCGGCAGCGAGCGCTTCAGCCGATCGTAGTAGTCGGCCTGAAGGTTGGTGGCGTTCTCGTCGGTGCGCGCGACGATCTCCGCGAAGTCGGGGTTGTCGCGGAAGCGCCGGGCGATCCAGTTGAGTTCGGGTGTGGTGAACAGCCCCTCGAAGGGGTATGGAGCATCGACCCGGATGCGGCTCATGAATTTGTCGTAGCTCGCTTCCGGCCAGTAGCGCACCTCGTCACCGAGCGCCCAAGCGACGTTGCGACCGTCGAGGCTGTCCGGCTTATGCGCCCCTGCCCACTGGATTGAGGAGCCGTTATTGAGCCTCACGACCCGCTCGATCTTGTTGACGCTGCGGTAGGTTCCGGCCTGCTGGAGCATGAGGATCAGCGGTCGGATGATTTCCAAGTAGCAGTGATTGAGATTGTGCGAGCAGATTAGCCCGCTGTGCCCAGGGTTGAGGTGGGCGAGCCGCTGGCCTGTAAAGATGGTTGTGTTAGTCTTCCCCGTCCCCACACCTGAGCGCCAGAACAGCCGACGACCCGGCCGCATCGCACGGAGCCAGCGCTCCTGCGCCGGGTTGGGTGTGTAGGGGATATGGCCCATTAGCGCTGAATCTCCTCCAGGGTGAACCAGGTCGTGTTCTCGCGGCACTCGTCGTGATCTCTGCACAGCCAGACGAGCCCATACACACGGACCACGGCAGACTGAGGGAGCCACCTCTGGCAGCAGCGACACTGATGGGTGGGCGCCGTGCGGTCACTCGTCTCCGGCATCGTCATCCTCCATCCATTCGACCTGGCCGCTTCGTCTTGCGTTCTTTTGCCGAACCTCTGCTCTCAATTGCTCATCTGTCATGTGTACCTTTCTCCAAAATACACATTCTGGTATCGGGTCATCATGTCCCAACGACTCGCGCCGGAGAGACGCTGCGAGGCGAACGTGCTTCTTCGCCTCTTTGGCATACCCTCTACTGCGCCACTCTCTCGCCCAAGCGATGTGGGACCTGATTCGCCCTTTGAGATTTTCTTTCATTCCAGCCACTGCCTCGCTGGGGGATATGGTAGCTATATCCATCACTCCTCCTCGCCTCCCTCGTCATCCTCCATCCATTCGTCCGAATACTCCGGTCCGCTGGTCACTTTGCTTGGAGGCGGCTTGTCTGGCTCGGAGGCTTTCGGTGGAGCCCAATCTGCGCGCGCCTGGTGCTGGAGCCATGCGAGTGCGTACTGTGGGTAGATCTCCTCGCGGGTCTCGCGAACCTCCTCGACCACGCGCATCCTGCCGTCCTCGCCTCGCTCCAGCTTCTTTCTGATGACCTTTTTCTTGGTGCCGGTGAATGCTTTCTTGATGCATTTCTCGGCCTGTGCGCGGGTGTAAGCCCTCGCTTCTTCTATAGTATCCAGCAAGTCTATGTAGCGCTCGTCACCGCTGCGACCCCTCTGGAGCCAGCTGTACCACGTACTCCGGGGGACTCCACAGTTGAGGGCGGCGGTGACCGGAGCCTCCCCCGCTTTAATCCGTCGGACGATCTGGCCCTGTAGCGCTGGTGTCAGTGTCGTGGGTCGTCCCATTATCTCGCAATCCTCGACTGCTGAATGTGTGCGATCGTGCAGAGTTCGCTACAAAAATAGTAGGTCTCCGGGGGCTTATCCGCAATGTCCCGATAGCTGTGGCCCTCGGACCACCAGGCGAACGGTCGGGAGCAGTAGTCGCACGGGCGGCTCGTCAGAGCGTCCCACCGATCGGCGATCCATGCGGTGGCTCTGTGTTCTCTGGATCGACACACGTGGTAGTTGATCCAGGTCCTGCTCACCCCACACTTGCGCGCCGCCTGGGCAGGGGTGAGGCCCGACTCGATCAGCCCGTACACCCGCCGCAGCTTGGCCTCGTGATCCCGCCTCGCCATCGGCTTACTCCTCCTCTCTTGGCACGAGGACCAGGGCCGTTACGGTCTCAACCTCGCCGTCCTCTCCCGCCATGAGGACATCGCGCACCAGGATGTCCTCCACTTCTAAAACATCATGCTCCGGATCAGTCACTGGGAGCATGACGGGCGCGTCGTCGTCGAAATCTCGAAGGGCCCATCGCAACTGTTGAACGTTCATTCTCCTACTCCTCTTTTAGCTCGCCAAACGCCTCGATACACTCGACACAGATCCAGTGCTGGCGCACAGAGACCGATGTGGTCCCGTCACCGGCCGTGAGGCGTGACACGATCCGCACATCGTTATAGCCGCCGCAGATGAGACAGATCGCCTGATTTGTTGGGTCGATACCAGACGAGGTCATTAGCATTTTTGGGAGTACGCCCATTTAGCTCTCCTCCTCTTTTGGCGCAGGGGTGGCGCTCAGAGCCACGACCGATACGCACCGTGGACAGAGGTGGACCTCCACATCCCTCGGCGCCCCTCGATGTCGATCGAGTTTCTCGTCCTCCAGATCAAACGCAACGAGCGTCTTGAGCACCAACTCACGATCACACAGGTCGCAGTAGTATTTCTCTCGAATCACCTCACACCTCCTCTGGTCGTCTAGTCTGGCTCCCTGTCCCGCCGAGTACGTCTCCGGCGGGCAGCCCCTCCTCTGCATCTAAATCGAGGGCGTCCCATTCCCCACGGCACTCCTCGCTGCAGAAGTACATCCGCATGACGATCCCCCCATATCGGTCCAGTCGGCTGAGCCACTCTGTGGGCAGCAGGATCTCCCCGCAGAGGTCGCAGGGGTGCGCCATGATCGCGGCGTATCTCTCGTAGATCCACGCGGGCGCCTGGCCCGCTCTGGCCTGGATCGCGAGGGGTCGGATCTCGTTGTAGCAGCGGGCCGCTCTCGTCGCCTCTGTCATCGTGAGGCCCTTCTCCGCGAGGGTGAGGGCCTTTTGAGCGCGCCTGATCCAATTTATCGCCATGGCAGCGCATCCTCTCCAGCGGCCTCAAGCCGCTCGCTTCGGCACCAGCTGCACTCAGGCACCCGCTCGCGGAGGAGCCGCGTGTGAACGAGTCCACAGTCCATGCAGAGGCGATATTTGATGAGCACTTGAGGCTCTGTTGCGTCTGCAAAGGAGGCTGTCCCCACGAAGGGGGTGCGCCTCGCCCATCGTGCCCACGGGTGGGTTGTCGGCTGCTTCATACCTCCCCCTGGTCGAACCGCTCGCGCCAAAAGTAATGCCAGATCCTCCCGACTCGACGCCGCACGATGCGGCCATCGAGGTAGAGTTTTCTGGTGAGGTTCTGGCAGTCGCTCGGGTTCATCCGCACGATCCGGCTGATCTGCGCCACGGAGACCGGATCCTCGGCCTCCATGATCGCGGTCAGGATCCGCATGGGTTGGGAGGGCTGCCCCGTGGGCGAGCAGGCGATCTTCGTCATAGCTCCGCCTCATCTGGATCTAGCTCCTCCATCACGCGACCCCAGCGGCCATCGAGCCTGTATTCGTAGGGCACACGGCAGAGACTCTCTGTCTCGGGGTTACGGCGCCGCTTTCGCCTGAGCACCCCCATCCTGTGGAGGCGAGCGAGGTCCTGGTAGAGCACGGCGGGAGAGACCCCGATCCTATGACGCAGGAGCGCTGACGCGACCTCCTCCCGTGTCAGACTGCGGGGCGCCCACGCGAGGACGTAGACGATTTTGAGCAGCCTCTCTGCGGCCTCGTAGTACCGGTATCTATCTCTGGTTCGAGATTGAGCTGGTGCTGTCATCCTCCCACCCCTCCCCACTGTCGCGGTGCCTTCGACCGGACCGGCTGTGTCCACTCGACCCCACCAGGGACGGAGACGGGGAACGGGTAGCGAGCGCCGCCGCCCCTGGGCGTGGCCCAGAGCATCCCGTGTGTCCGAGCGTAAAAAAACAGGTCGCGGGTCAGGAGTACGTCGTCCATGCAATAGGTACACAGCTCACCCCACCGACCCTGTCGGTAGTATTCGAGCGCCCCTAGCCCGTGGCCTGATTTCCCGCGCCCCAACGTGGCGCGCGCGACGTTCTCCAGCGAGAGCCGGTACCTGAGCGTGGTGACGATCGCGTCCATCAGGTCGCAGTGATCCACAAGTGGGAGGGCTGATGCGAGATGCCTGATCACTGGTAGGTCGTAGCGATTGCCGTTGAATGTCACCCACAGATCGGCGGCCCTCAGCGTCTGCACCAGGCGCTCGATGTCCTCCTGGTCACCCTGGAAAAATCGGAACCTGCCCCAACGCCCAGCGCTCCAGCTGTCCCACGTGCAGCAGACGGACATCCCCGCCTCATGGGGGCGGTCGAAGTCGACCCGCTCTTTGGCCTCGATGTCGAGCACAAGGACCTTCATCGCTCAATCCTCCCTGCCCATCGCCGACAGAGTTCGGCGAGTGTTTGAATTTGCCAGCGTCGCTCGGTGTCCCATGCAGAGGCCCTGACGGTGTACCCAATCACGGCCCAGGCGATAGACTCGACAATCCAAGGGTCGGCCGAGAGAGGAGCCTCATCGGGGGCTACCTCCTCCCCTCGCACCCATGCGAGTCGGGCCTCCAGGGCCTCCCACCGAGCCTCCTCGATCGCCCCGCTCGATCTCTCGTCTCTCGCCAGAGACCGGAGAGCACAGGCGAGCGCGAACCGACACAGCGCCTCCTCGGGGACGCCTCGCAGTAGGTTATTCCCCCAATCCGCCGCGTCCTCCACCGCCTCAATCCACACCGAGAGGCGCACCACAGCAGCCCTCCATTCCAGACTGTCTCCGTACCAGTCGCGCAGGTGGACGCGGGCATAGTCGCGCTCCCACGGCTCGCCCTCGTGGAGCGCGTAGGCGCGTAGGGCCTCAGCGGGTCGGGCTGTGCGGGTCGTTGTGATCAGGCTACTCATGACGCCATCCCCCGACGCATTGCAAATCTTCGCGCCGCGTTCGTGACGACGTATCTGGATCCGTCCTCAAACTCCACAAGCGCGTTGCGTGGCCCTGGGCTAGATGAGGAACAGATAACTTTACATCGCTGGCCCTTTCGACTCGACGAGCGATCCTTGAGATCCCACGAGGCACGGGGGAATTTGTGCCACTGCCAAACGCGATCATAGATCATGACGCCTCCTCAACGATCTCCAAGTGCCGCGCTGGCACGATCTCGGCGCCCCCGTCCTCGTATCGGACGAGGTAGCTGTGGTGTGTCTCTGCGGTCTTTTTCGTCCGCCCGATCTTGGAGGTCAGGACGTTCTCGATCACACCACGACGGGGGACGAGTCGGACGGGGGTTCCCTCAGCGATGGGGGTTGCGTCGCTCATAACACCTCCAAGATCGTACCGAGCCGTCTGAACACCTCACGGAAACGCTCACGCTCCGGCCCGAAATAAAACACCGCCTGCCCCTGTCGTGGAGTCCCGCCCTCGTCGCGGGGCCCCCAGAATCGGAGGCGCCCACAGAGGAGACAGAGAGAGGAGCAGTCAGCGAGGAGGTCTCTAAACCAGCGCGTCTCGGTGGAGTTATTCACGAGCACCACGGCCTGCTTGGTGCGACCACTCGCCCACTCCTCTAGTAGTTTCTCGACGAAGAACGGTAGCAGATCCGAGCTGTAGGGAGGATTGAGAAACACTCTCCCACGCCACTCCTGGAGCAGCCCGTTGTCTTTCTGGGTGAAGAACCAGTTGGCCTCAACCACGCTGTTGGCGCGCGCGCAGCTCGCCGGGTCGAGATCAATCTGACCCATCGCCGTACGAGCTGCCACGATGATCGGCTCGGGGGTGTACCAGTCGTTGGAGTCGGCGCTGGAGGCCTGGATCGTCAGGCCTGGGATGGTGAGCTGGATCGTCAGGCCTGGGATGGTGAGCTGGGTGGTCATGATCCAACTCCCCGGAGCGCGTCCAGCAACTCCTCCCGATTCACCCACGCGGGGTGCTGCTCGTCTGGGACCTCGCGGTGGAGGCCGCGCTCATCGCAGCGTTTTCTGTAGAACTCTAGATCCCCGACTTCGTCACCGAGAGCCCATCCCGCCTCGCCGAGTTCCTCCACGTAGGGCATTCGCCTCATCACAAAGTCCGCGGTGCGGATTGCGCCGATGGGCTTGCCGTACCACTCGCAGTGATCGCACCAGGCGCCGTATGCCTCGCGGAGCAGCTGCCAGCGGTCTCGGGCGTCGAGCCGGACGCGGTTGGGTGGGAGCTTGGGGTTGGAGTCTGGTGCGCTCATGATGCCTCCCGCTGCGCCAGAAGCGTGCCAGCTTTCAGATCGGGCCCCACGTCACTCAGCAGCCATTGCGCTGGTTGAGGCCAGTCTTTGGGGCGAATTTCGTCCGATTCGATCTGTCGGAGGGTGTCCACAGAGAGCCAGAGCAGGTCAGCGAGTTGGGAGAGCAGAAGGCCCTCTGCCATCCTCCAGCGTCGGATCTGCTCGCCTGGTGTCAGGTCAGCCCAAGCGATGTGTCCACAGAGATGAGAGGTGTCGGGATAAACAACGTCTAACCTCTGTTCAACCTTCTGGGGGGTTGAACAGGTAGGTTGAACGCCCTCTCCCCCTTGGTATTCCTTACTTTGTTCAACCGTACAACCTTGATCAACCTGTATCTCCGCGCCCCTGCGCGCGCGGGGGCCCGTGTGAGGATTTGGGTTGTCGAGGTTGAACGGTTGAACAAAGCCGCTTGTACCAACGCCCTGAGGGCGTTCAACCTCTGTTTTTGAGGTTGAACACAGGTTGAACGGTTGAACAGAGCCGCTTGTGCCAACGGTGTCAGACATTTTCATCCCTCACGGTGTAGTAGGTTGAGAGGCGGCCCTTGGCGGCGTAACCTCGGCGATCTCTGTGTCGAATCCAGCCGATACGCTGCATCATCATCCCGACGCGGGTCTGCGCCCTGCGATCCTGTTTCTCCACAGAGAGGCCGATCGCGTCGCTGAGGATCTGGGCTGGCGTCACCTCGGCTTTCCCGAGGAGCCAGTTTTGGATCAGCTCCTCCCACGGGTCGTCCACCTGGCGCGCCTCCTGCTCCTCTCGGAGCAGCGCGCGCTGTTCGTTGTCTGTGGGCCACCAGCCGACTTTTTTTTTGAACAGGTCTACCGCCTCGGCCCAGAGCTGGTCTCTGTCCTCGATCAGCCTCTGCTGATCGATGGCGGTACAGAGGACGGGCCAGTAGCGCCGCCCCCCGCTGGCGTCTCGGATATAGTCAGAGTGATTCACCGTCCCCGCGAACACGCAGGTCCGTGGGACCTCTGCCATGGTGCGAGCGTAGGGAGCCCGATACCGATCCACGGAGGACGAAAAGAACGCCTTGCTCGCGCTGGATTCTGTTCTCATCAGCGAGTCCAGCTCTGCGAGTTCCACGATCCACTTGCCTCTAATGTGCAGATATGCGTCTTTGTCGCCGATGCTCACCTGGGTATCGGCGTATCCCTCTCCTCCTAAGATGGCCAGACATCGGCTCTTGCCGAGCCCCTCGGCCCCCTCTAAGACGAGAACATGATCGGCCTTGCAGCCAGGGCTGTAGGCTCGCGCCACGGCGCTGATCATCCACCAGCGGCCCACCAGGGAGAGATACCTATCGGACTGCTGTCCGAAGGGCTGGGCGCCCAAGTAGGACCGCAGCCACGTCGCCAAGCGCTCCGTCCCGTCCCAAGACAAGCCGTTGAGGTAGTCCTGGAGTGGGTGCCGCTGGTGATGTTTGGCCGCAACCAGCACAGCCCCCGCGATGGGCTCGGTGTTTAGGCTCAGCGCCCACCGCTCTGCGAGCCAGTAGGAGATCCGCAGGTAGTCGTCATCCTGGAGGCCACACGGGTAGTCTCGATCTGTCCCCCCATAATCCTGTGGAAACGGCGGGGCCTTCGTGAACACGGGCATCTGCGCTGCGGCGTCGTAGGCCAGGACTCCACCCCACCGGCGATCGTGGCTCAGGATGCGAGCGGCGTTCAGTCCCTCGCGTCGGAGGCCGATCCGCTCGCCGTCTTTGTCATGCTTCCACAGGAGAGCGTCGCGCCAGTCGGAGGCGCCCCCGTCTTCGGGAGGTGGAGACATGGGATCGTCGGGCGGTGGGGGCTGTGCACCATTGCTGCGCCGCCCCTCGAACACCTCGCCACAGTCTGTGATCGCTCGGTCGATCGTCCGATCGCCGTAGGTCCGGCCACCGCCAGCGTTGCGATCCCATTTTGGGCGCATCAGGGCACTCGACCGAAACGCCCGATCCATCCGGCTGGCGTCGCGGTTGAACCAGAACGCCAGTGAATTGCAGAGCGCCAGGTCCGCGCTGCTGTGGTCGCCGCCGTGTGCGCCCAGGTCTCCACGATCGTAAAGCGCGACGAAATCAGATCCGTTGCGCGAGCGTCGGGCGATGTCGAGCAGCTCGCGATCGTCGAGGTCGATCGGCTGGCTGGGTGGCAGTGGAGCAGCTGCTCGCGGCTTCTCTCTGGGGAGAAAATATTTCTCGTGTAACCAGTCGAGCGCGGCCTGGCCCTCGCCGATCTGACCAGGCAGATCGGCCATCACGTCACCCGTGATCGTCAGATAGCGCGGCGAGCTGTGGTCATACAGCTCCACCCACTTCTCGTCGGTCCCCTTCCCGCAGCGATGGGGAGTGCCGAGCGTGATCAGCCGCAGGCCCTCACCGCTGGGGCTGCGCTCGATGTAGGCGCAGTCAGCGAAGTGCTTCAGGATCTCGGCCGCCGCCTCGTTTGGGCCGCCGTATCCGGTGCAGTGATCCAGGTCCACGCCCGTCAAGCCGTCCCCTTTACAGAAGACGAAGCCGAGGCCGTCATAATCGCCACGCTGGTAGGTGTCGAGCGCGCGCTCGAACGATGCCCAGGTGCTGGGGTCGTTCGATTTCCCCATGCCGCCGTGGGCGCTGTACGGGACCTTGGTGGGCTTGCCACCCTTTCGGGTCTCCCGCCGCCACAGCACCCACTGCTCCAGGGCTTTCAGCTGCCCCGGTATGCTCTGTGGGTATAGGCTGCTCATGCCGCCACCTCAGCCAACTGTGCGCCACAGATCCGCCACCAGAAGATCCGGCGCCAGGTCGTGCTCGCGACGGCCCGCGCGTCCTCTGCGACGGCCTCCACGGAGGAGTCGGCGATACAGGCCTGCGTGTAATCGATCCACTGCTGGTCCTCCTCAGTGAGGCCAGCAGTCAGCTCGTCGGAGATTTCGTCGAGTTCGGGAGCGAGCAGGGCTGTACTGCTCTCCTCACCGCGACCTCGGACCACCTCTTTCATCTCGTCGTTGGAGACGCCTGCCTCGCGCATGACAGCGCGGAGCCGACGGTTGGATCGCTGCCAGCCCTCACCTGGGTGGCACTCGACATCTGGGTCGAGGGGGACCAGCTCCGGCTGGAGCACTGGGTCGGCACCCCGAGGCATGGGATCAGGCTGGCGAGGCTGTGGCGCGTCTGCGAGTTCCTCCGGCAGATAGCAGCCAGCGAGGACCTCCGGGGCGTACCAGCGAGCGGCGTTACTTACGGCGCGAGCATAGAGCATGTTGCGCGTGTACTTCTGCCAGTTCGCCCCCGACAGACCGGCCTGCTTGGCGTCCTCTGTGGAGAATGATGAGTCTCCCACCTCCTCACCGTGGGGGTCACGTACCAGGATCGTGCAGCACAGCGGATCCTTCCCCCACACGACGCGGAGACGATAGCCAGCGCGCTTGAGGAGCGCCGCCATGAGACCCGCAGACAGGGTGATCCGGCCCTTGATGACGTTGATTTGGGTCATCGCCTGCACTGGGGGGAGCCCCAACTCTGCGCCGGCTTGGATCTTAATGATCGCCTGACTCGCATCCCGTGCGTCGGCGAAAAAACCAGATGCACAACAGGCGCGACCGAGCTGCTCCAGGTCCCCCATGTTGCGGGGGATCACACCGAGTTGTTGCTCTCGTCTCACTGGTAGGTTGCTGCTCATCTCTATCTCCCGTAAGAATGAACGATCCGTGTTGTTGACGTCAGCCGGGAGCCCCTATTGAGGGGTGGATCGTCCAGATGTTGCGGCCTCTCCCGTGGGCCGTGGGCCTCAATGGCCCGATATAGCGGGGGCAGGTCTCGCTCCTGCCTGGACCCAGCCTCAGCCGGTCTCCCGCGTGAGCAGCTCGTCAGCGATGGTCACGTCGCCCCCGTCCTCATGGTGAAGCAGCGCGCGCTCCAACTCCTGCGAATTACGGCGCCAGAAGTCGGCGCGCTCGGCCTCTGCAAGCGCATCCTTCAGCGCGAGGACTTCGGAGGCGGACAGGGTGAGCTGCCCCGTGAGCGATGGGCTCTGGCGGCTGAAGATCTGCCATGCGCGGGCGATGGTTTCGTTGGGGCTCACGCCGCCTCCTCCTCTGCTTCTAATATGTACAGATCTTTAAAAGACACGGCCCCGCCTGTCGCCTCGACGATCCGGATCGCCAGCGGCCCACTCGGGCGCTTCCGCCCTGTGACGACGTGGCTGATCATCCCCTGAGAGACGCCGCAGACGCGGGCGAGATTGGTCTGCGTGATCTCGCGGTTTTTTTTAAGAAATTCTCTCAATGTCATAGCCTACCTCCAGGGCAACAATACCAACGGCATTCACGAGAGTCAAGAGTTTTTATTTGCCGAGAGTCATAAAATATATTGACTCCTCTCGCTACCGTTGGTATTGTTGGATCATGATCACGTCACCAAAAAAGGAGAACCCCCATGAACGCAACGAAACCAACCGGCCAGGCCGCTCCAGTCAGCGTCGACGATCGCCGCAGCACCCACTCGCCCACGTTCGACGACCTGCTCAGGTGCCCCGCGCTCCGAGACGCGATCCTCCGCGCGGAGCGATCCCACAGGGGGCAGCGCGTCGAGTTCGTCCTCGATGCCGAGCTGGACGACTCGACTGTCTACGTTATCCTCGATCACCTCCTAGGCCTCGGCGCGAGGTGGGTCTATGACGTGGCGACGGTGGCGTCTGTCCACGTCGCCGTCAGCTTCCTTCGCTCTCGCGTCTCCGACTATTCCACGCTGATTGTGTGGGCGCTCGACGATCCCCAAATTACCCTCCAGCGCATCGAGCGGGAGGTGCGGCCATGATGCGCCCATTTGATCACCCCATCTACCTGGAGCGCCAGCAGAAGATCCGGTGCCACCTCCGAGCGCTTCAGCAGCCTCAGCCTCTGTCAGCGCAGCAGCTCGACGAGCAACCCCTCGACGATCCGCACTGGAGCAGTCGAGAGGACGACCTGCCGGAGCTGCTCCCGCCGATCCTGTCTCCACGCGACGAGGTGTATCAGGCCCTCTCCGTGTGGTGGCGACACGAGCAGTCACGCCGAGAGTTGCTGCGCGGCCAGGCGCTCTGGTCTCGTGAGGAGTGGGACCACTACCACGCGAGAGATGCGAGCCTGCGGGCGATGCAGGCCTCCACAGTGTACGAGCTGAGCAGCGCAGCGCGAGCGTATCTCCGCGTCCACCCGCTCCTCCACCTCTCTGGCGTCGTGATCTGGGTGGGTGCCGACGGATCAGTCCAGGCTGCCCCCTGTGTGGATCTGCTGTGAGCGATATCCGACCGCAATAAATCTTTACCCACCCCCTCTGCTTGGGGTGCCGATATCGAGGCTGAAATGAAATACTGCCCACACTGTGGTCTGGATCTGAGCCTGAGAACCTGCCCCCATTGTGCCGCCGAGGTGCAGCCAGACTGGTCCTTCTGCGTCGACTGCGGAGGCTCGATCGACGACGATCCGAGTGAGCCTGTCGAGGAGAGCGAGGCACCGCCAGCCAAACAGTTCTCCGCCACGACGGTGATGTTGGGCTCCGAGCAGAGAGAGAAGCTCGAATACCAGATCCTTGGGACCGGCCAAAGTATGGGGCGGTTCCTCGGCGACCTCTGCCTCAAGATGCGAGAGGCTGGCTCGGTGCCGCCTCCTGTGGGGATGATGGGGAGCGCCGACGCGGCCCCCAAAATCAAAGTGCCCACCGACGTCTACGAGTGGATCAGAGCAAACACCACCAACCTGAGCGGGTCCATCAGGGCCGCACTGGAGGAGTTATGAGCCAGGAAAAGCTGATCATCCTACCAGAAGATGAGCGCGCCGCGACCTATCGCACCGATATTTGCGGCTGGGTGAGTCGTGGCGGTCGATTCTTCGGAGAACAGGGGGAAGAGCCCGCGCGATGGGAGGGAAGCACACATCACAAGTGCTCATATTGTGACGAGATCATCCCAAAAACCCCATATTCGGCGTGTCCGAGCTGTCGCCCAAGCCGTCTCTCTAGGAGACATGCAGAGAGGGAGCGTCGGGCCTGGGACGGAGAGAGCCCGATTTACTCCGAGAGTGAGGATGAATTTTTCTACGACTTCGAGGAGGTTGAGGAGTTTTGCTTCGAGCACGAGTGCGCGGCTGATGATCTGCTTTTGCTCCTCTGTGAGCCTATTTCTCTGCCCGAGATCGAGCCTGACCTCTTCGATCTTCCTGAAGATGTCGAGCTCCCTGCTGAAATCCAGGCGAAGGTTGACGAGCTAAACGCCATGCTACGAAGCTGCGCGCCTCTCGCGTGGGAGCCTATCGGCTACGCTGTCGAGCTGGAGGAGTTATGAGCACGAGTCTGGTTCTCAACCCATGCGCCACGACAGCAGAGCGGCTCTCCGCCGAGCTGACCGTCTCTCAGGCCGTGAGGCTGTGCGACCCAATCATGGGACAGGGCTACCAGGAGGCGGTGGCCTCCTGGGCGAAATGGCTCGTGATTCAACGGCATAGCCATAGCGTAAAAGCCAGCGACGCGCTGGCGCTAGGGAACGCGCGCAGGGTGGCGAGGGACTGGATGGTTATGAGCACAGAGGAAGGCGACGTCCGCTGGAGGCTCACCAGGACTCGATTCTACGCCAAATGGTGCCCCAAAGGCTCCTCCTTCGGGGACGAGAAATTCTATGCGCGCACGACGCTAGATACCCTGCACCACAACACCGGTCATCGCCTGAGGCTGGGCCTGATCACGCTGCTTCGCGCGTGTGAAGACAAGGCGACGCACGAAGAGCAGATCGCCTACGCGCGAGAGCTTCTCGCGGAGGGACACATGGGGGCGGCCGAGATCTTCGCCATGCGCAACAGGGCCAATCCTCTGATCGGGCAATACGTCCGGCAACACCTGGAGGCCAGCTAGCCATGATCTCTGATCCAGTTGTACAAATCCCGCTTCCTGGCATCCTTTCGGAGACGGTTCGCAAATTCCTAATGCACGATGATCAAAGCGTATATTATGATTGCTATGAGATAGACGATCACGATCAGATCTTGCGTCGCTGGAGAGAGGAGCTTTGCTCTCTTGTTGAGTTTTGCGGTTGGGAAGCCGATAAGGATGGGTAGGGGCCCACCTACCCCACCCGCTCGACCCGGTAGATCCCCACGTCGAGTCGGTCCTCCTCCGCCAGCCTCCGCATGACCTCCAGATCCAAGCTCCCCCTCTCCTCAGCCGATGCCAGAAAATCGACCTGGATTATCCCCGCCGCCAGACAGGCGAGGTGCAGGGGCAGAGCCCCTGCTACCACACGACCCTCGATGTCACGAGCCGAGGCGTGGGCGAGCTGCCGCGTGTGCTCGTTAGCCAGCTCGATATCGCGGAGAAACGTGAGCAGGTCTGGGTTGCGACTGACCACGATGTCGGCGATCTCCTCCGCTCGCGCCTCTGCGACCAGGCGCTCCAGCGCCGCCGAGATCCCCCCAGGTTGCGCGCGCAGCCAGCGGGACGATGCCCCGCTGACCGTCGCGTGGAGGTGGGCGGTGTCCTTGCGGGGCCGTCCAACCCCGCGTTTTTTTGTGCTGCTCATGGAGCGTCGTCCACTACGACGCCCAGGAGGGTGTCCATGCGGCGCGACTTATTCCCCATGCACTCGATGGCCTCGGAGCCCACGCCATAAACGGAAGCTTCGGGGCCGCTTTCCATAAACAGGACTAGCCCTTGCGGGCCCAGCCACTTGTCCTCGGTGGAGAGGTATGGCCTCTCCACATCACTCTCTGCCACGAATCTCAGGTCACGCATCTCTTATCTCCTCTGCCCTTGCGGGCTCTTTGCGGCACCATCGCCGCTCACAATCCCCGCGCCCGACTCGAACGGGCCGCCTGCCTACAGGGGCGGGAGGGGGGGTGGGGTGGGTCAATAATCCTCGTCCAGCACCCACTCCCCGTCCTGAGTGTCCCACTTTTCATTCTCGTCTGAGATGAAGCCCTGCCAGCCAGAATCACGAGCCTTTCCCCAATCTTCGAGCTTCTCTGGATCAGGAAAGCCCAACCCGTCCCAGGTGACTGGGGTTCCGTCGAGATACCCGATGGCGGAGCCGCCGTTGGCGTGGTTCATTGCGACGATTTCAACCAGTGATTCGCTCATCGTCTTTTCTCCCGTCTTCTTGGCGCTCCCCATGAGCGCCTCACACCCAGCCGGGGGCACGATCCCCGGTGCTGCCTATCTGGGTTAGTCGACCACGTAGCAGGCACGTCCGTCCACCTCGATAACCCCGGCGCCGCCGTCATGCTCGGCTGCCTCTTTGGATGCCTTGAGTTCAGCGGGGGAGGCCACGCGGATGAAATCGCCGGAGCGGTAGTCGTGGAGGGAGGGTGGGGAGAGCTTGACCAGCTTCTTCCCCAGCAAACAAGCAGGCTGCCCCTGGAACTGGAGGGAGCCATCCGCATCCATCGTGTAATCCACGTCACACTCCACCTCCCACTCCAACTTCGTGTAGAGGAGATAGCCCTCCTCGGGGCCGTCGGATCCCGGGAAGGCCATGACCAGGATATCCTCGCCGCCTTCGCCGGTGGTGTCTACGATCTTGTGAGTGGCTTTGAATTGTTCGCTCATCGTTTTTATCTCCCGTGTTGCTCGGCGTCATTGCCTCGACGAGAGATAATATAGCGCATGTTTTTGTATTTTGCAGAACTTTTTTACATAGAATTAACAAGTGCAAATAAACACAAGTCTTTTTAGCGGTCAACTCGATGGCATTACGTGACGGTTGCACAGTGATTTACAGTGGCTATACAGAGAATAAAACGAGCAGGGGGGTGATCTCTGACGAGATCAGGAGATCATGATCGGGAGATCACGGCATGGTTTGCAAGAAAAACTATAGTGGAAACATAGACGT
>CAYYVH010000003.1:0-13777 GCA_964475075.1 uncultured Anaerolineales bacterium
TCCGGGCAACGCAACTCATCCGGTGTATGGATTGCGTCTCTGCACCACGTTCGGCCCTCTTCATCTGCGTCGAGGGCAGGTTGCAAATAGATTCTCTCCGGCCCGTCGTCGCTCCAATGGTTACCCATCACTCACCTCCCTTCGGCGGCGGCATCTCGTCCACTGCCTGACGAATCGCATCTCTCAACACACCAAGCGGTTCTTCTTTCGGAGCACTGCACCACCAGCCTCCAAGCTGGTCTTCGAGCGTCTGATAGATGCTGACAAGGAGCACTCGATGAGCCTCGCAGGACTCGCATGTGGTCGGCATTTTCTCCTCCTCGCGTGGTGGGGGCTAAGACACTTCATTGGCGTCATGGATCACCGAGCCAATAGCGTCCGTCGGTCGAGGCTGAGCGTCAACACGCACGAAGGGGTGCGCATTCCCCTGCATCATGCGCATCGATGCATTGCCCGGCGATTGACGGTTGTCGCATTGCGGACATGCGGCGATGAATGAATTCTGAAAAAAGTCCCTGCCATGGGGGAAGTCGGACTCTGACGCCTCGTGTCCACATTTCGTGCAACGAACTAGTTGGTCCATCTCTTCTCCTTCGGGCTAGGGGTCGACTACCAGAACCGCCACCACGGTTTCTTGTCGACGGGCTCGTAGCGCCGGATGCGGTACTGGACGGCTTGGCCGGCGATGGTGGTGAGGTGGATGTTGGGGTTCTTGGCCGGATCGACGCTCTTCTTCGTCGCCCCCACCTGGAGCGTCGCCCCCCAGCGAGAGTGATTCTTCGTCTCGAGTACCCAGAGGACTCGTCTCATTCTGTTCTCCCATGGTCTTGCGTGATTGGTTCCAACACGTAGAATAGGGCCAGGAGGACACCATGGCAACCGAGAAACCGAAGAAGGAGGAGGCCACCGCGGAGCGCCTGATCCAGGCATTCGCCACGCTCCTGCGCAACGGCTGCGCGACGAACGAGCACCTCGGGATTTGCTACGCGGTGGGACTCGTCGGCCCAGTCGACCCAGAGACCGAGGAGCAGCCCTTTCTATTCCAGAGTAATGCCGTCTCTTTGTCTGTCGTGAACAAACTGATGGCGAAGATGCTCGACGAGGCGGCTCTGATGGAGGAAGATCCCCGGATCATCGATCCCGCACTCACCACGCACTGAAAGGGGCCACATGGCAGATCAGAGACACCTCGTGACACTTTTGTTCGTCAACATCCGCCGCATCCAGCCGAAGACCCGCGAGGCAATCGTCAAGGTCTTCGAGTCGGGGGACTCCTTCGGGGTGATCGAATGCACTCCAGAGGAGATGGACGCCATCAAGGCGGTCCCCTTCATGCCGGCAGAGCGCAAGAGCCTGACGAAGGCGCTGAAGCCGCAGGCCCCGCCCAAGGCGAAGGAAGAGGCCAAATCTACATCCGACGCAATCGAAGCCTTGGTGGACAGCGCCGCGACGGGCTAGTCTCACCGGATGGCGCGCAAGCGAAAGCCGGCGGCCCCGTTGGTCCCCCGGGATCCAGCCGGGGTCGTCGCGAGACTCGAAGAGGGAGAGGCGCTCGACCTCCAGGAGCTCGCGCAGACCTACACCGCCGAGTCGGTCAACACCCTCATGAAGGCCCAGCGATCCCGCAAGGCCCCCTGGAGCGCGAGGATCAGCGCAGCCAACTCAGTGCTCGATCATGGCCACGGGCGCGCGAACACGCGCGAGACCGAGCGCAATCCGGGTGGAATCACCGTCGTCATCAACCAACTATCGACGGGAGGGCAGACTGAGAGCCTCGTCAGCGCGAAGGCGATCGAGAAACTCGAGAACGGGGCCAAGGCGATCGAGGCGGAGTTCACGCCAGGCAAAGTCACGGTCAATGTGGACGATCTAGCGGAGGTCACTGAGTCGGGGTAGGCTCACCCCACACGCACGGAGGTGATCACCGTGAAGAAGAAGATGCACCGTTACACCGCCACGAAGTCGACCAGCACGCCGCCGGTCGGCATGCCCGGCCTCGATGGCCATGTCTCCGAGCCTGAGGCTCCGCTGACGAGCCGGCCTCCGCCTGGCAACGTCGCTGTCGATCCCGATGCCCCGATGTACGGGAATGTCACCGGATGCTGCAGCAAGCCGGTGATGGGCTACGGCAAGTCCAGCAAGAAGGGGATGAAGTACTGATGCGAAACGAACACTCGACGACAGATGGATCTCCTGAGGTAGGCGGAGGCACAGGTCCGCTTTCCCACTCGATGGACAAGCCTCCGAAGCAGTACCTTGTGGGCAACTCCGATCCTCCGCACGATCACCACGCCGAGGCGGCGCCCTCCCCGGAATCCAAGCAGAACCCGGGATGGAAGGACTGCTCGACCAAGTTCGCGCGCTAGGTGGAGATCGAGCTCCCGTATCAGTGGAGACCGCGCCCGTACCAGGAACCGCTGTGGTGGTCGCTTGAGGCCGGCTGCAAGCGAGCGGTGTGCATCTGGCATCGCCGTAGCGGTAAGGACATGACAGCGCTGAACTGGTGCGCGACGCAGTCCTTCAACCGCGTTGGCTTGTACTGGCACCTCTTCCCCACGTACTCCGAGGGCCGTAAGGTGATCTGGCAGGGGCGGGACAAGGCGGAGCGCCTGTTTCTCGACGCCTTCCCGGAGGATCTCTACTACCGCAAACTCGAGCAGGAGATGTCGATCTTCCTGAAGAACGGGTCTATCTATCAGGTCGTCGGCTCCGATCATGTGGATCGCCTCATGGGGGCGAACCCGATTGGCGTCATCGTCAGCGAGTACGCGCTCCAGAACCCCGCGGCCTGGGATCTCATCAGGCCGATGCTCGCGGAGAATGAAGGCTGGGCGATCTTCCCGTACTGCGTGTCTGGGGATACTCTCGTCCAGACGAATGACGGCCTCCTGCGAATGGACGAGATCGCAGATGGGCGGGATGTTGGTTTTACGCCATGCGGTCACATGGTAACTGGCATCGGCGGGCCTCATGCGGCCACTGACTTCTATCGGGCGGGACGGCAGAAGACCCTCCGTATTCGCACCAGCAAGGGCTATGAGGTCGAATGCACGCCGTCGCATAAGTTGTGGACCGGCAGCAAATGGAAGCGTGCGTCAGAATGGAAAGAGGGCGAATGCGTCACCATTGCCACAAAGAATGGGCAGTTCGGTAACGAAACAGGATGGCGCGGATGGACTCCAAAGCCGCGTGGCAGGCGCGGTGGCCAGCCGAAGCCATTGCCTTTCGAACGAGCGGATACGGATTTCTACTACTTCCTCGGGCTCACTTTGGCCGAGGGGTATTGGACGGATTACAACATCACCATCACGAATACGGACGCAGAGATCAAAGAGTTCCTCGTCAAGTACGGCTTCATTCAGCGCGACGATGCGCATGCGGTGTGTTCGAACGCAAATCTATGCTCCCTGGTCTCGTGGTTTGGTATCGGTAAGGGAGCTCGCAATAAGGTGATTCCTGAACGCATCCGAAGGCTGCCCAAAACGGAGTTGGCGGCGTTTCTTAGCGGATATTTCGACGGTGATGGATGTGCGACGAAGCGCGGCACGGTGCATGCCGATTCTGTGTCAGAAGAGTTGATTCTCACTCTTCAGGTGATGCTGCTGCAGTTCGGGATCATTTCGTCGCGTCGGAGTCAATGGACTCCGCCCACAGCGAGGTCGAAGGTGTGGTCGTTGTGCTGGAGATTGGAATTGTCCAGGCATCAGTCATCGCGATTCTTCGACGATATAGGGTTCCGATTGGAGCGGAAGCAATCGCGCCAGTCGAGTCTCTCTGATCGAGCGAGACAGCAGCGTGAGGATGTGGTGCCAATCAGGCATTCTATCGCAGACGAGATGGACTCTTGCGGAGTGCGTGGCGACATCATGCGCCAAATGCGGCGCGGCCGATTGACTCACCACACGATCGAAGCGTTACGCGGGCGGCATCCGGAATTCGAGAGTATCGCGCAAGACGGGTTTCATTGGGACGCGATTGTGCAAATCGAGGATAGTGAGGCAGAGGTTTTCGACTTCCATATACCAGAGACTCACTCGTGTTCGTACAACGGGATCATCGGGCATCAGACCCCTCGAGGCCACAATCACGGGTGGAACCTGTACAAGGCCGCCAAAGAGAATGAGAACTGGTTCGCGCAACTCCTGACCGTGGACGACACCCAGGCTGTGAGGATGGAGGCTATCGAGGACGACCGCGCCTCAGGGATGCCCGAAGAGAAGGTGCAACAGGAATACTGGTGCTCATTCGAGGCTGCACTTGTCGGCGCGTTCTACGGCCAAGTCCTGGCATGGATGGACGAGCAGAAGCCGTCGCGCATCACGAACGTCCCCCATGATGAGAATTTCGAGGTGATCTGCGGCTTCGATCTGGGCTTCGCCGATACGACGGCGATTTGGTTCGCGCAGCAGATTGGCTCCGAATTTCGGCTGATCGACTACTACGAGACGTTCGGAGAGGAGCCCGCACACTATGTCCAGGTGATGCGCGGGCAGCACTCGGACGAGACTCGCCACATGGCGCGTTACCGCTATGGCGACTGCTGGCTACCCCATGACGCCAAGGCGAAGCGGCTTGGAAGCGAGCGAACGGTGGAGCAGCAGTTCCGCCGCATGGGGCTGCGGGTGAGGGTAGGTGAGAAGTTCGACCTCGATGACCAGCACAGTGGCGTGCGCAAGATGCTGCGCCAGTCGTGGATCGACAAAACGAAGTGCGAGCGCGGCATTATGGCGCTACGAGAGTACGTGAAACAGGTGGTGCCGGACCAGCGCGACCCGAACGGCCAGCCCATCTACCGAGACCAGCCGGTCCACAATTGGGCCTCTCACGGCGCCTCAGCGCTCGCTGTGCTGATGATGAACTTCGCCCCGGCGCGGTCGGGCGAATTCCGTCAGCCCGAGGCGGCCTACGTCCTGTGAGGCCCGACGAGCTCGAGGCCGAGATCCGGGAACTGAAGGCGGCCATGGAGCGCCGCGACACCCTACTGCTTGCGTTTTCTCAGCGGCTGGATGACCTTGAGGCCGAAAAGGACTACGCGATTCACCGTCCGAAGATCAGAATTCCGCCGTTTCCTCAGTGTCTCCGGGATCGAGGCTACATCCCATCGTCTGAGAGATGACAGCATGGCAGTCGGCGCGATCGACCAGATTGCAGATGAGTACGATGAGGGTGGTGTATACGGACCCGCCGGCCCCCCCGCGCGGGCGCTGACCAAGGACGAGGTCAAGCAGGCGCTCTCCCGCGAGATCGAGGATTCCTTCGGGGGCCTCGGCTCGAAGGTCGAAGAGCAGCGTCGCCTATCGATCCGCTACTACCAGGGCAAGCCGATCGGCACGGAGATCAAGGGGCGCAGCGAAGTCATCTCGATGGACGTGCTCGAGAGCGTTCAGTGGGCGATGCCGTCGCTGATGCGGATGTTCACCGGGGGCACTCGGGTCGTCCGGTTCACGCCTCGCGCCACCAACGACGAGGCCGAGAACCAGCAGCGCGAGCAGGACGCGAAGGACGCCACCGAGTACATCAACCACATCTTCGAGACGGATCTAGACGGCTACACCCTGATGTACGATTGGATGTTCACCGCGCTGCTTGAGAAGAACGGGCTGGTGAAGTCCTGGTGGGAGGAGCGCCGCTTCCCTGAAGTACAGAAGTACACAGGGCTCTCGGAGGAAGAGGCCGAGATCATTCTCTCCGAGCAGGACATCGAGGCCATCTCGGCTGACTACACGGAGGCGGATCTCGCTGGCCAGCCAGTACAACTCGTCGATCTCGTCGTCCGCCGCTGGCGCATCGAGAAGGGCATCAAGGCGGTGGCGATTCCCCCAGAGGAGTTCCAGATCGCGCGCCGCACGATCCGCCTCGATGATGAGACGATGTTCTCGGCCCACATCAAGCGAGTCACGGTGTCTGAACTGGTATCGATGGGATTCGACTTCAAGGAGGTCGCCGAGCTCCACAGCGATGACACGCCGGAATACGCGCAGGCCCGGGTAGAGCGGCTCAGCGAGGATGAGACGGCCCCGACGACCTATCAGAGCCGGGTGGACGCGGCCTCTCGCGAACTCTGGGTCACCGAGGCTTGGATCCGAATCGATGAGGACGGCGACGGCTACTCAGAACTCCGCCGCATCTTGGCGGTTGGGCACAACGCGCTGACGATCCTTGAGGACGAAGAGGTTTCGATGAACCCCTTCGCCTCCATCTGCCCGATCCCGATGGCACACAAGTTCTTCGGCAACTCGCTGGCCGATCTCGTGATGGACATCCAGGCCATCCGCACCACGATCCTGCGCCAGATCATGGATCACATCTACCTGAGCGTGAACCCGCGCCTGAAGGTGGTCGAGGGCCAGGTCGAGTACGACGACCTCATGAGCGTGACGCCGGGCGGTCTTGTCCGGGTGCAGGATCTCGACTCGATCGGCGGGTTGGAGTTGCCTCCCCTGCCGCGTGAGGCCGGCGAGCTCTTCGACAAGTTCGAGCAGATCCGAGGCAATCGGACTGGGGTTGTGGCCCACGGCACGGAGATCGACGCCTCGGCGATCAACACGACCGCCACCGGGCTGGCGCAACTGATGGCCGAGAAGGCGCAGAAGCTGGAATTGATCGGCCGAATCTTCGCCCAGACCGGATTCCGGAAGTTCTTCGGCAATCTGCTGCGTCTGGTGTGCGAGAACGACAGCAAGGAGAAGCAGTACTACGTCAACGGTCGCTGGATGACGATCGACCCGGCGCGCTGGGACAAGGGCATGAACGTCGAGATCGAGATGGGGCTCGGTGCCGGGGCCTCGGTAGAGCGCATCGCTGCCATCGAGAAGATCATGCTGGTGCAGAAGCAGATCATCGAGGGGGGTGGCATGGGGACGCTCATCACCCCGCAGCACCTCTATCACGCTGCCGCGGCGTTGGCAGACGCCTCCGGGTTCAAGCACACGGATTACTTCTTCCAGAACCCGACTGGGAAGCAGCCGCCGCCCGAGAAGCCGAACCCCGAGATCGAGAAGATCCGGCTGGAGAGCATGAAGGTTGAGGCGGAGCAGGCCGCGAAGCAGAGCATGCTCGAGCACGAGACGAAGAAGCAGTCCGATCTCGACGCCTTCCGGTTCGCTGAACTCGAACAGAAGCGGGTGCTGGAAGAGGCGCGGATTCAGAGCACGCTCACGATCGCGATGGGCCAGCAGGAGGCTACGCTGGAGGCGGCGCGAATTCAGGCGGAGAGCCGAGAGGCCGAGTCTGAGACGACTACGAACGAACCAGAAGGAGAGCAAGGTGGCTGACAAACTCAGCAAGAAGAGCGCTCAGAGCGTGTTGGATACAATCACCACGCCGCGCAGCCCCAGTGACCAGATCCAGTCCGTGATCTCGCTGTGCGTGGCAAGCGGAGCCGAGACGCATCCCTCAGAACCCGCCCCGCCCCCGCCCCCGCCCCCTGCTCCGGAGCCGAGGGCTGAAGGGAGGGCCGCTTCGCCTGCAGACAACGCCGTGGGTGAGGGCGCAGAAGCGAGCGCATGACGGACGAAGAAGAGCAAGCGCGCAAGGACGAGCAAACGCTCCACATCGCCGGTCTCGCTCAGGAATTGCTTGGCAATACCTTGTGGGAACAGGTGTTTACGCTGCTGCGGAAGAAGTATCTCAGGAATATCGCCAAGACGAAACGCTCGCAATCGGACGTACGCGAAGGTCTCTACGTGAAGTACAAGGCGCTCGAAGAGGTCGAGGCGGAGTTGACGGAAGCGGTGAAGTCAGGAACGATTGTGGAGAAGAGGCAAGAAATTGCCGACTACCAGGCTGCGGTAGTAAAGGAGGATGAGGGTTAGCGGTTGTCCGCACCTGTCTCATCGATCGACTCCATAGACGACGCGATCGCAGCCAAGTTCAGCGCGTTCCAGGAGCATCCAGACACCGCTGCCGAACTCCGCGCGGATCTGGAGAAGGGCCAGCCGAAGCCTCCGCCCAAGACGGAGCGCGAAGAGGTTCCCTTCCGTCCGCTGAAGGCCGAAGAAGAGGCCCCGGAGGAAGAGGAAGAGACTCAGCCCGAGGCCGACGCCGAAGCGGCAGCCGAGGAGGCTGCCAGCCAAGAGGCTTCCGGGGAGGAGCCCGACGACCAGATCAACACGCTCGCGGAACTCGCGGGTGTGTATGAGGTCGATGAGGCGGAGTTCGCCCAGCACTTGCAGATCGAGGGCCCGGATGGGGAACTCCACCCGTTGCAAGATGCCCTCGTCGCCTACCGCGAGGGGGCTTCGGACGAGGCTGCGGTCGACGCGGCCGTAGCGGCCTACGTCGCAGAGACCCGCGCCTCGATCGACGAGCAGATGGCGCAGATGGTGGATACCACCAAGCACCTGATGGTGCGCATTCAGCGCGACGAGCAGATCGATTGGGAGGCTCTGAAGGCGAGCGATCCCATGGCCTACATCGAGCGCCGCGAGCAGCACGACATCGACAAGGCGCACGCGCAACAGGCGTTCGATGCCTTCGATCAGGAAGAAGCGCGCCGGCAGAAGGAGAACGAGGACGCCCTCGATCGCCGCCGCAAAGAGCAAGCGCGTCTGATCCTTCGCCGCATGTCTTCGTGGCGCGACGAGAAGGTGGCTGCCGCGGCGACCGAGGACATGCAGCACTACATGCACGCGAACGGATTCAGCGACGACGACTTCGACTCGCTGGTGGACGCGAATCAAATCATCACGGTCTGGAAGGCTGCGCAGTTCGACAAACTTCAGGCGAAGATCAAGAAGCCTGGAGCCATCAAACGTCTCCGTGGACTACCGACGAGGAAGTCTCTCGCCGCGACGGCCCGGAGCGAAGCGCCATCGGTGGATACCGATACAACGAAGAGGCAGGGACTGGTCGACAATCTCCGAGATTCGGGGAGCGAGGCTGATCTCGCTGCACTCTTGACGGAGCTCTCGTAATGGGTCTCGAATTCGCAGACACGCAAGAAGCATACGACACAGTCGGTATCCGTGAAGATCTCACGGATCTGATCTACATGATCAGCCCCACCGAGACGCCGTTTCAGATGATGTGCTCCCGAGGCACCGCATCGGAGCGCAAGCACGAATGGCAGATGGACACTCTGACGGCCGCTGCCGACAACGCCTACGGTGAGGGCCACGTCGTCGTCAACGGCGATCTGTCGTTCACCGCGACGACCCGCATGGCGAACCACACGCAGATCTCCATCAAGGCGATCAGTCAGACGGGTACGCTGGAGGTCGTGAACAAGGCGGGCCGCTCCTCGGAACTCTCCTACCAGTTGGCCAAGAAGGCCAAGGAACTGAAGCGCGACATGGAGTTCAATCTGGTCGGTCAGACGACCGAGGCAAAACATGCCAGTATCGCGGCAAGTGACGCGGGCGGCGTTCGGCGCTCCGGGTCGGTGCAGGCGACATTCAGTGCGGCCGAGACGAAGGGTGGCACGGCGCTGCCTTCCGCGGGGGCTCACATCAACATCGCAAGCGACGCGACGGAGGGTGGCTTCAACAAGGCCACCGGACTTTACGTCCTGATCGCCAACGGCACGCAGCGTGCGTTGCTGGAGAGCATGCTGAAGGGCGTGATCCAGGGCGCATGGACGAACGGCGGCGATCCGTCGACCGTCCATGTCGGCCCGTTCAACAAGACGGTGATCTCCGAGATGACCGGCTCGAGCACGCGGTTCGATCGGGGCGAGGACAAGCGGCTCGTGGCTGCGATCGACGTGTACGTCAGCGACTTCGGCGAGCACACGATCATCCCCTCGCGATTCCAGCGAGATCGCGATCTGTTCTGCTTCACGCCGGAACTCTGGAAGCTGTGCTTCCTGCGGCCGTTCCGGCAGTTCGCGTTGGCGAAGACGGGCGACACCGAGGTCCGGGAACTCCTCGTGGAGTGGACGCTGCAGGGTGGCAACCAGAGTGGCAATGGCTGGGTCGCCGATCTGCTGACCTCGTAAGCGAGATGACATAGGGCAGCGGCTCTGGTGATAGGGGCCGCTGTCCAGCATCCGGCGGTGAAGTCGAGAAATCGGCGGAACGCCAAAGGAGCACACGAATGCGTTCACTCAACGACTATTTCCTCCTCTTTCCCGAGATCGTGAACGTTGCGAACGCCGGGGTCACTGCGATCATCCCGGTTCCCGACGGCGGCAAACTCGTCTCGGTGGTCGTCACCGAAGAGACTGCCATCACGGTGGCCGACGAGGATCTGACGTTCAGCACGCGCACGGCCGCAGGTACGGCTGTCGCAGTGACGAACGGCGTCATCACGGTGCCGATCGCGGGCTCGGCCATCGGCAGGACGACCTCCTATGCCGTCAACAACGCCAACGGAACGAACGTGGTTCCGAAGGGCGGGTCGCTGCAGATGGTGAACGACTCCGCAGCCGCCGTGGGCACGTTCCGGGTCGCCGTTGTCATGCGGAGGTAGACGAAGATGGAGTCGCTGCCGGGCCTGCAGCAGTCGGGTGAAGGCAAAGCGGTTGCGTCAGGCGTTGCCTCAAAGAGCGTCGTTCTGCCGCTGGACGTGGACAGCAATAAGTCGCGGGCGTACTTCGTGACCAAGACAGGTTCCAACGTCGTCTACGCGCGTCTGGCTGAGGCGGGTTCCGCGATTGCCTTGTTTCAAGGCCCCATCATTCCCAACGACGGCACTGGGATCGTGCTGAAATCATCCGGCGACACGTATCTGTATGTCATCGCTGATGCCGGCACTGATATCGTGACCGTCGTTCCCATGTCGCTGTGAGGGTCCACCTATGATGCGCACACTGGACGGTATGCAACTCGGCGGCTTGGGCGTCCAATTGACGACGGGCATCGTCGCGACCAAGGTCGCCGTGCCATCCTTGGCTTCCGGGGGACGCACCCGGGCGGTCTACGTCTGTTCCAATGGGACGAACATCGTCTACGTGAGACTTGGAGCGACGGGCCTCACGATGACTGCGTATGACGGCCCCACGGTTCCAACCAACGGACACGGGATCGTGTTGCGCGTGCAGGGCGAGACGCACTTGCACGCCATCGCTGAGGCAGGAACGGATGACCTGGCCGTCATCCCGCTGGTGATCTAGGAGCGCGGATGCAGGACGGGGTGGAGTCGAGAAGGGATGCCGTTCCTGAGACGGAGCGAACGGACGCGCTGCGCGCCGACATCGCCGCAGGCGTAGATGACTACTCTGCGCAGTTCCGGCGCTGCGCTGAAGTCGGCACCATGGTCCGTGGCAACGAGGGATTCGGTCGCAAGCCCAAGAAGAGCACGCTCGCCTACCTGTCGCAGTGGGGCCCGATCGACGTCCATCACTACGACGCCACCGACGATCGAACCATCATCCAGTCCATCCATGAGACGAGCACAATCCTGAAGGAGAACCGACGACAGCGGCTCTCGGGGCACGATGGATACTCTCCGAGCCGCGAGCTCAAGAAAGTGGCTTCGATTCCGCTCGGAGACTACATGCTTCTCAAGAAGGAGGGCGTCGATCTCTTCGACCGCAACGATTGGCCGAAGGTCTGCGCGTTGCTCGACTCCCTGAAGGGTCAGAAGTACCGCACTTCTCCTGGGCGTATCAGTCACAAGCCACTGCGTGAGCATATCGCCCAGAGGCAGAAGCGATGAGTCTCAACTCCTACAATGAACTCGTGGCGGCAATTGGCGAGGACTGGCTCGCTCGCGATGACCTCGAGGCCCCGATCCGAGACTTCATTTGGCTGGTCGAGTGCGACTGCCAGCGCCGGATTCGACTGCCGGTCACGGACGCGATTGCCAGCGGAACTTCGATTGCCGGCCAGAACTACATCGTCTTGCCGGACGACTATACCTCGGGGGTGAGGCTGCACTGGTCCGGGGACGACTCGCTGCCGACGCTGGAGCTCGCCACCCGGGACATCGTGTTCAAGGCGCAGCAGCAGACGGCATCGAATGCCCCGGTGCCTGGAGTGGGCGATGTCTTTGGCGACCGGCTCTACATCGGCCCCGGGCCCTCCTCGACCGAGTACGACCTCTTCTACAAGCGAGGCACGGTGCATCTCGGACAGGACATGCAGACCAACCGGCTGTTGCGAGAGTATCCGGATGCACTGCTGCACGGCGCACTCATCGAGGCGGGCCTGTACCTCAAGGACACGGAGCGAGTGGCCTCGCATCTACCTCTCTACACCGAGGCCATCAAGACCGCCAAGATCACCGAGGACAAGTACAAGTGGGGGCCTGGTGTCTTGCGCATGAAGCCCTCCGTCACGGTGTTCTGATGCAGGAGCCTCAGCCGATCGCGTTCGGTGAGTACCTTCCGGACCTCAGTCCGTACCTGAACCCGGGTCTACTGAAGGCCGAGAACATGGTTCCGATCAAAGGCGGCTACACGAGCGTCGGTGCGTTGTCCGCCCTCGCCGGAATCACCGCATTGGCGGAGCGACCCAAGGGTGCTGTGGCGGGAGTCGACAACGACGGCAACCCGTACAACTTTGCGGGCACGAAGACGAAACTCTACGACCTGTCGAAGCTGAGGAGTGGCGGGGTCGTGACGACGGATGTGACGCGCACGAGCGGAGCATACAACTGCTCAGGCGATGCGACGTGGGAACTCGTGGTCTTCGAGGACTACGTGATCGCCGTCAACCCCAACGACGACAGTCAATACTACCAGATCGGGAAGAGCACGAACTTCCTACAGCTAGGGAACCCTCTTGCAACGAAGACAGTCGCACCCCGTGCACGGCATATCGGCGTCCTCGGAACCTTCGTCATCCTCGGCAACACCTACGACGGGACGAATGGGCCAGGGCCGAACGTGCTCCACTGGGCTGCTCGAAACGATCCTTTCAACTGGCCGACGCCAGGCAGCGACGTGGCTCGCGCTGTGCAGTCAGACCGCCAACCCCTTGCGGGAGACGGTGGCCAAGTTCAAAGAGTCATCTCGGGAGCAGAGGTCGGGCTCGCCTTCCAGGAGCAGCAAGTCTATCGGCTCGACTATCAGGGGGCCGATGTCGTCTTCGCGCTGAACCGCCTCGAGCAGAAGCGCGGGCTCTTGGTGCCGCAGATTTGCGTCCCATTCGGTAGGCAGGTGTTCTTCCTCTCGGACGATGGCTTCTACATTCACGACTACACGCAGTCGACCTCGATTGGGCATGAGCGCGTCGACAAGACGTTCCTCGCTGACATCGACCTCGACTACGTGCACCGTGTGTCGGCGGCACCGAACCCGCGTCGCAAGGAGATCTGGGTTCTCTACCCAGGCAGCGGCAATAGCAGTGGCGTGCCGAACAAGTTCCTCGTCTACAACTGGGGCCTGAACCAGTTCAGCCACGGTTCGATCGACGCGGAGTGGCTCACCGACGTGGTCAACGCGGGGGTGTCACTCGACTCGCCTCACACGGCAGCGGACCCCGACACCGATGGTGTGGATGGGGCGGGCCTCGGGTCTTTCGACGCGCGCGTAGCAGCCCCCGATGCGCTGAAGTTGGGGGCCTTCGACACCTCATTCGTCCTCAGCGACTTCTCGGGGGCGGGGTTGGCAGGCACGATCGAAACGGGCCGGCGTGCGCTGCGTCCGATCGGCCGTTCGCTGACGGAGAAGGCGGAGATCATCGTCGAGTCGGCGTCGCCCACGATTCAGGCGGCTTCGGTGTCGCGTGCGAAGAACACGCTGAAGTACGGCCACGTCGGCAAGATCAACGAGGACGGAGTGGCGCCGGTTCGAGTGGACGGGCGCTTCCATTCCTTCCGTGTCTCACTCCCGACCGGGTGGGACAACGCGCTGGGGCTGAATGTCTGGAGCGCGAGTTCGGGACAGAGGTGA
>CAYYVH010000003.1:13877-17451 GCA_964475075.1 uncultured Anaerolineales bacterium
GTGGGACAACGCGCTGGGGCTGAATGTCTGGAGCGCGAGTTCGGGACAGAGGTGAAGCATGGCTGCAAGGAAGAAGGGTGGGAAGAAAGCGAGCGCGAGCGCAAAGAAGGCGTACCGAAAAGGGATTCACAAAGGGCCGTGGATCAAGTCAGGGAAGATGGAAGAGACACTGCAGACAGCCGTGGCAATGGCGCGCGTCAGAAGGAAAGGCGGAGTTCCTGTGAGTGTTTCAGAGAGCCGCAAATACGGCACTTCCGTTTACGACAAGAGCACGGGGAAGCGGGTGTACAACACTTCCTCAAAATATTTGGGCACGAGTCGGCCACCGCGGACGGTGAAGCCGAAGAACAAGAAGAGGAAGAGGTGAGATGGCCGACAAGCCCACAGCACCGACTCTCTTCCAAGGCCCGCTTGAGGAGCATCTGCGCAAGATCGCGAATGTGGCGAATCAGGTGCAGGCGGGATACGGCAACAATGCGTTCAAGGTCACGCTGGACGGCACTCCAGCAACGACGACCGAGGTGATTCGGACCCGCGCCAAGGTCGACCAGCACGCGAACATGAGTCCCATCTCGAGCGCGGCGGCAACGGACTTCGCGCTCGGCACAACCTACGCGGTGACCAGCGATGGATCAGTCACAATCCACCATCCAGCCGGTAGCAGCGACAGACAATACGGAGTCGTTCTCGCCGGCTGACGTGCGGCTGCTCGCGATACCCCCGGAGCGGGTGGACGAGATCTGGTGGCTCGCGCGCGCTCAGTTGGCCCTCGCGACCTCATGGACCCTCAAGGCCACGATCGACACGGTCTACGCGGACCTGATCGAGAGCAAGGCGCAACTCTGGGTGGCATTCCTCCCAGCCGCCAAGAGGATCCTCTGCTCGTGTGTGACGGACCTTCAGAAGTGGGAAAGCGGCCACATGGCGTGCCGCGTGCTACTGATAGGTGGAGGCCGCCTCGAATTGTGGCGGCATCTGGTACACGGGCTCGAAGCCTACGCCGCAGCAGAGGGGGCGCAGACCTTGGAGATCATCGGTCGGAAGGGGTGGGAACGAATCTTCCGCGATGATGGGTACATCCACAGCGAGACGACAATCGCGAAGGAGTTGGACTGATGTCGATGGGTGGAGGCAGTTCGAGTCAGGAATCCAGTTCGGCCCCGTGGTCGGTCCAGGCGCCGTATCTCAAGCAGTTGTTCGAGTCTGCCCGAGGGATCTTCGAGCAAGGCCCTTACCAGTCGCCTGACTTCGGCACAGTGGCCCCGTTCGCCCCGGAATCTGAGCAGGCTTTCGGGATGACCTCGGCACGAGCTCGCGGCGGAGATCCTACTGTCAACGCCGGCCGCACCTACACGGAGAGCGTGCTGCGCGGTGATCGGCAGAATCCAGCGCTGAACCCCGCGCTCCAGCGCTACGCGGACATTGGGGCGCGGAACCTCACAGACCGCTTCTATGGCGCTCGTAACGCGCTGGGCTCTCGGATGGAGGGTTCTGGCCGCACGGGCGGCGGGACAGATCGCCGTGGAATGGGTGCCGCCGATGAGGCTCTGGCAACCGGCCTGGCTGACCTGAACGCCGGCATCTATGGCCCGGCCTACCAGCAAGGCGAGCAGAACCGCATGGCGGCGGCTGCCTCGGCTCCCAGCACCTACGGCACGGAGGCGTACCGATCCGCTGCGGCATTGCGTGGCGTCGGAGCCGATCGCGAGACACGCAAGCGCGAGGAGATCGCCGATATGGTGCAGCGCTTCGAGCAGCGCCAGCGCGGCGCGTCCGAAAAACTCTCCGAGTTCGCGCAGTTCCTCGGAGGCCCGATCACGGAGTCCAATAGCCGGGGTTCTAGCAGTCAGTGGAGTTTCGGGCTGGGGTAGGGGGGTAGGCGCATGTTTAAGTTGTTGCCGATGCTGCTCCATGCCGCCAAGGGGATTGGGAAGGGTGCGGGTGCGGTGGGGCAAGGCATCGGCTCAGGTCTCATGGAGCACGGCGGTGCTTTGCTCAAGGACAAATTCTCGCTTGCGGGGGGTCCGGAAGACTCGTTCATGTCTCGCCTCGGGCAGGAGGCGTGGAATCGGGCTCGCGAATCAGAGGCACCGGAAATGCCCATGAACACCATGCAGATGCTGCGCCTTCCATCCGTGCGCGGCAGTAACAGCCCTCGTCGCCGGCTGACAGCGCGGCCTGTCTACATGGGCGGCCACAACACGATGAACTACGTGCGCGGGTACGGGAGGGAGTAGAGCATGCCGAGGACAGAGCTCGAAGCCCTGCTCAAAGAGGAAGAGGCGGCCCGACGAGCCTCGTTGATGCAACTGAGTCACCCCGCAGCTGGTAACCCGGTGATGGACAGCCTGCAGTCAGCCGGATTTCAGATCACGCCGGAGGAAATGGCCGTCGATCCTCAAGGCAACCGCGGGCGCGCATTCGGCGAGGCGGCCATCTCGGCTCTCCTGGGCGGCACACGCCAAGCCGTGCCTGCCTACCATCGAGCGATGGTGCGCTCGCAGGGAGAGGCTGTAACGAGCGCTCTGCAGGGGCCCTACGACCGACTGCTGTCGAAGGAGGGTCGCACCCGGCAAGACTTCAACGAGTTCGAAGCGTACCGCTCGAAACTGACCGGAACCGATCCTCGCTTCTACATGCCGCCGAACCTGCAGACGAATCTGCGAGAGATGCCGGTTACAGAGAACGGCGTCGAGAGGCGGCAGTTGCAATTCGTGAGCATCGACCCCGAGACGGGTGAGATCGTCAACCGGGAGAACTACGGCTCCTCGTATGCGCGCACGCCGAAGAAGGCACTCTCCGACAAAGACTGGGCGCAATTCGCGAACACGGTCGACGCGCGCGTTCGGTGGGGCAGCGGTCAGAACGACGACCAGATCATGGACCTGTTGCGTGCGCTGGACCCGGAACACACAATAGATGAGAACGACCCCCAGGCGATGACGAAGGCGCTGCTGAGCCGGGCGACGAAGTCCTCTGATCCGTATGCGAAAGATCTATGGAAGACCATTCGTGAGGCGTACAAGGTGGTCCCAGGGGATCGGCACCACTCGAACCTCAACAATCTGAAAAAGGCCAAGGCCGCGTTCGAAGAGCGGATCTTCGACATCTGGCGCAAGAACGAGTACGGCGAGACGCGGGAAGAAGCCGAGGCGCGCCAAGCGACAGAGGCCGCCGCAGCCGCCGAGGCCAACCGCAAGGCGGAGGCGCTTGCCGGGCAGGGGGGCACACAAGAAGCGCAACCCTCCGCAGGCAGTAGATTCAATCAGTTCCTCTCTATGTTCGGTGGCGATCCTTACGCACGACAGCCCGCCGCCCGCACCCTTCCCGCGTCTGCGGCGCCGGCGCCGGCTACTCCTGTCGTACGAGGGGCACCTCGGCGCATCGCAGGGGTGCCGTTCGAGGGAGGCAAGCAGGTTATTGCGGCACTGTCTGCCGCCGCCCCACACTTCAATGATGCCATGGGGAACGCCACGAGGCGCTTGAATCGCTTCGGAAACACTGCTGCCGAGACGCTCTCCCCTGCTGCCACCTCCCTCAACGAATGGCCCGGGCCGGCGCGTGCGTCGGAGGC
>CAYYVH010000003.1:17551-22710 GCA_964475075.1 uncultured Anaerolineales bacterium
CGCCGAGGCTTGACCACGCTCGGCTTGGCCGCTTCGGGACGGTGACGTGGGCTTCTACGAACTCGCTAAGGCCGAGGGGTTCGCGGACCTCACCGAAGATGAGCAGGTGGCTCATCTGCAGCAGAACGACGCCACCTTTGCCCAAGCGCTGCAGCGCGACCGAGGCGGCGCTCTCTCGCTTCTGCGTGAGACGAGCCCCTCCGCGTCGCCCCCCAAGCCCGAAGGCGTCGGGCAAGTCGTAGGGGCGAGTGTCCGTGCGCTGGGGTCTGGTGCCGGCGGTGCCCTCATAGACATGGCCCAAGCGCCGATGAACGCTTTGTCCTACATGGGCGTGGAGTCCGCCGGGGTCATGAGCGATGTGGCCGAAGAGATCCAGTCACGGCTCTTCCCGGCGCTCCCAGAGGACGCATCGTTTGCCGAGAAGGTGGCCTCTCGCGTGGGCGAGTACGGCGCGATCGGAGCGACGTTCTTCGCGGGTGGTGAATTGGCGGCCGCGACGAAACTCCCCGGCATTGCGCGGATCGGTGGGTTCCTGACGGCAGGCGGGCTGCGCACCGAGATGGCGACAGCGACTGCGTCGGCGGTGGCGGGGGCCTCGGTCGAGGAGGTGACAGACGACCCTTGGGCACGGCTCGGCGCAGAACTCCTCGTGTCCTTCCCGGTCGCGGCAGTGGTGGGTTCTCGCATGACGAAGAGGTTGGGGTCGGCGGCAGGCGGGACGCAGCCTTCCAAGGCGGGTGCTTTGGATTCCCGGGCTGCCGCCGATCTAGCCAAGCGCGAGAAGGCAGAGGCGGTGAGGGCGGAGCGCTGGCGGCAGCAGCTGTCGCAAGCCGAAGACGCATTGGAGAACGCACGGGCTCGCTTTGATGTTCCGGCTCCATCCGAGAACTCGGCTCGGGTGCTCACCTATGCGAAGGGCCGTGTCGAGCGGCTGAAGGCAAAGATCAAGAAGTACGACGAGGGTCACCCGGTGCAGGATGTCGACGACGTGGCACGCGATGTGGCCGAGGGAGCAACAGCGGCCGAAACCAACGCCATGCTTCGGGATGCGGAGGAGGCGGGTGCCCAGTTCGCGGGCGGGCCTGGGGCGTCGCAGTTGGCACCGGAACACCATCCCACCCTCACCAAGGAGATGATGGACGAGACGTGGGAAATCGAAACTGCTGGAATGATGGAGTACCTGACGGAGAACGCGAAGCGCACGGGCGTGAGCAGCGCCATGTTCTCTCGCTTCGTCAACGCCGGCAAGAACATGATGATCGAGGCGGGTATCCCGCGCGACAAGCGCTTCGACATGGTTCAGCAGATCGGCCAAGCCTACAAGCAACTGGGCCCGGATTCAGCAGAAGCCGTCGCGCTCATGCGCGAGGCGGGCATCAACAAGTCAGAGTTTGCGGCATCGATCATGGGATGGGAAGCGAGAGAGTCCGCGCGCAATCTCGGCGCGCTGGGCAATGCCTCGAAGTCGCTCGAGCGGATGGGCCTCACTCTGACGCCCGAGGAACTCGCGGAAGCCAAGGCGATCGGAGGCCCGCTGACCGAGGGGATGGGGCTGTGGCAGCGGCTGGAGAACGTGCGGCGCGGCATGCTGGTTACGCAACTTGCCACGGCGGTGCGCAACTACGTCACGCAGATGGGCAACGTCACGGTGCGCACGATGGAGGACGGGCTTGAGGCCGGCATCATGAAGATGTTCGGTGCCGAGACTCGCGCCGCCCATCCGACCAACGCCTTCGGCACCGCGGGTCGTCTCGCCGGCATGCTGCAGCCCGGCAAGAGCAAGACGTTTAAGCAGGTAGAGAAGATCAACGAGATTTTCGCGGACAAGCGCCTGCTCGACCCGATGTTCGCGCACTACGCCTCGGAGGCCCCGGAAGCCTTCGGCGCCGCGGGTGCCATGCATGGAGCCGAATGGCTCACTTGGAAACTCAACGTCTTCAACCGGCTGCAGGAGTGGGGTATCCGGCGCGCCGTGTTCGCAGCGGAACTCGACCGGACGCTCAGTGTGCCCACGAAGTTCGGAGGTCGCGGCACGAGTCTCGCTGCGCTCGAGGAAGCGAACCGACTCGGCACGATCGACCCTACTGATATTCGCAGTGCTGTCGACGCCGCCCTCGAGGCCACTTGGGCGAAGCCGTTCGATCCCAAGGCCCCGGGTCGTGTCGAGAGTTTCACAGGCACGTTAATCAAACTCATCAATGACGCACGCCTCGGTCCATTCGCCGCCACGCAACTGATCCCATTTCCGCGCTTCATGGCCAACTCCTTCAAGTGGCAGTTCGAGCACTCGCCGCTGCCGCTATTCAAGATGGCGTTCTCGCCGAACGACTGGAAGAGAGTCGCGAATGGAGAGGTGAAGCCCATCATCAAAGGCGCGATGGGAATGGGAATGTTCCACACTGCGATGGAGATCCGAGAGTCGCAGCCGGACCACACCCGCTGGTACGAGTACGACCCGCAGTATGGCGCCTTCGCTGGAGTGGCGGACGCGCTCGGCATTCAGAAGGGCGAGTACCTCGACATGCGCGCCTTCAACCCCTTCGTGTCGTATCTGTTCGCCGCCGATCTCTGGAAGAAGATGAGCGAGGACAGACTGCACAAGATGGACGTGCGGGACATCGCGATGGGGTTCGCTTCGATCAACTTCCGCGCTGGTGCCGGACTCTACGTGCTCGACAAAGTGCTCGATGGGTTTACTGAGGCTGCCGGTAGCCTGACGACCGCGGAAGATATGAAGGGTTTGTTTCAAGCCTCCGCGGAATTCGGAGAGGGATACCTCGGCTCTGCGTGGTCGGGACTGTTCGTCCCCGTCCAGCAGGTGACCGATCTCTACGACTCATACAAGGAGTTCATGACGGGAGAGCCGGCCATCGTGCGCGACTCGAGTGCGGAGCCGTTGGCCGGAGCGACAAAGAGGCGCTTCCCGGAAGGCGGATCCAACATGCCCGAGGTCGAGCTCGCGACCCGTGGCGCGCCGCCGGTACGCGAGAAGCCGCTGCTGCGCCAAGGGCTCGGCTTGACTGTGAAGAGCGCCAAGAACCCTGCCGAGGAGACGTTCGATCGGTTGCAGTTCACCCGGGGCGACATTCTGCCCACGACTGGCGTGAAGGCGTGGGACGCTGCCGTCGCGCATGAGATGGGCCCGGTGGTCGAGGACGTCACCAGCAAATACGTGCAGAGCCCTGCCTTCCTGCGGCTCAGTGACAACATCCAGGAAGGGTATCTCCGAGAGCACCTGCGTCAGATCGCCGCTGCGGCGCGCAAGGTAGCCGCACGCAAGCACCCCAAACTCGCCGCCGAGGCCGCCGAGAAGCGCTTGCCCAAGTGGAAGCGCCGGGCCATCAAGGATCTCAACCGACAGGCAGAAGAGCGACAGAAGCGGCTGGAGGCGAACCAATGAGTGGCATCGAAGACTGGGAACCTGTCCCCGCATCCAACAACGCCGCTCCTCCAGTCGGGGCCCCAGAGAATCAAGACCGCTCGGACGTGAATAACATCGCGCGCGAGATGATGGCCTCGATGCGCGCAGACTGGGAGGGTTCGGCAGACGGCGGCGGCGAGTGGCGCAACCTGATCAAAGGTGAGACGCTGAGTTTCGTGAACGGCACTACGGTGGATGTATTGGCTGTCGATGTCACCGCCTTCTTCCCCGCCGGCCGCAAGATCCGCGTTGTCCACCCCGCGTCCTCAGCGTACTGCTACGTGGCGAGTTCGACGTTCGGCGTCAACACACGCATCGTTGTCGGGTCCTTCGATGCCGCAGGGGACTCTGCTATTTCCTCCAACCTCACCGGACTGCAGATCCACTGCGCGTTCGGTGGCGGGTTTGGCATCAAGTCAGGCGCATTCGAGACGGCAGGCAGTTCCCTGTTCGAGATCCCTGCGGCGCTGACGGCAGCAGGGATCCAGGCTGCCATCAATGCCGCCAAGTCTGGCGGAAAGCATGTTCTGCTGGACGATGCGACGTACCTGCTGGAGACTGCGGTCACACTCGGGGCGGGTGTGCAGATCTGGGGTCGCGGCATGCACGGATCGACTGTGCTCAAGGTCGATTACGACGGCTACGGACTCCAGTTACCGACGCACGTAGACGATATCGTGCTGAGAGACTTCACCATCGACGGCTTCTACACAGATGCCGGTCGCACTCAAGGCGGTTGCATACACGCACTTCTGCTTCCGAACGATCGGATCACGCTCGAGCGGGTCCGCTGCATCAATGCGTATCACGACTGTCTTCACATGCTGGGGTCGAACGCGGCTAGTCAACGTGAGTTGATCGTTCGCGACTGCGAGTTCGAGACGTTCGGCCGCTACGGAATCCACTTGGAAGACGCCAACTCGCTGAGCAGCAGGAACCTCCTTACCGGCCTGTCTTTTAGGGATGTGGGGATCTCCGGGGCGCATTCGGCCTCGCCCATTGCGCTGTACGTGGAAGGGCAGGCGGCACTCTCCGACATCGATGTGACACTTGATGGGTTCGTTGGACTTACAAGCACAGGCATACGTTTGGAGCAAGTGGGTGTTGCGGGCGCAACGGAGGGCGCTCGAAAACTTACACTTAACGGCTTCCGTGTCATGGCGACGGTGGCGGGCGCCGGGGCTGAAACCGGCCTGTTCGTGGGGGGCACCGAGTGCATGATCTCCAACGGGCACGTCGAGTGCGTGGGGGCGTCCGGCAAGCCTGTGGTGGTCGATGGGCGCGGTGGCTCTCCAGAGCAAGCACTGGACAACCACATCTCTGGAGTACGTTTTGTGGACGGTCTGCGGTGTGAGGTCGCCTCGGATGCTCTGCGTACTGAGTTCCACAACTGCGTCTTCGATGGGCAGTCGGCTATCGGATTGCGCATCTACGGCCACGACACTCTCCTGAAGAACTGTACGATTCTCGGGGGACAGCCGACCGGGGTGGTCGTCGGAGCCTCTGCGCTGGACGTTGAGTTCTGTGGCTGCACGGTGCGCGACGCGAGTATCGGCGTCAACGTCCAGTCTGGATCCAACGACGCAGTGATCACGGGCTGCACGTTCCGCGATACGACTTCGGATGCGGTGCGGATCGACGCAGGAGCGGCTCGCGCTCGGGTCAACAACAACGTCTTCGACGGCATCATCGGCAATGACGTGGGCGGCACCGGCAGCGGCATGGTGGTGAGTGGTAA
>CAYYVH010000003.1:22810-35733 GCA_964475075.1 uncultured Anaerolineales bacterium
GCATCATCGGCAATGACGTGGGCGGCACCGGCAGCGGCATGGTGGTGAGTGGTAATGAGCCATTGGGGGTTGACGCTGATGTCTCGTTCACGACGAGCGCAGCACAAAACAATTTTGGGTTGTCGCAGGTTGAGATTACAGATCTGCAGGCGCTGACATTTCCTCATGGTGGCGCAAATGGATCGCGGCGATACCTGATCGAAGTGCAGGTTTGCCACGACATCGATAACGCCGGGGGCGACGATGTCACCGTCTACTGTCACATCGGCACGGCTGGCACAAAGGCAGATAGTGTTGTCGAGTCATATACGACTTCAATAGGTTATGCGGTGACGATCCAGAACAAGTTGGGACTCTTCGTCGCCACGCCTCTGTCGGGCGAGGTGTTCACAGTGTCCATCAATGCCTCCTTCAGGTCAGACAACGATGTGGAAGCACACGGCGCGGGAGTTACCTTGTTCATGGACTTCGGACTCGCGCAGACGTTCGTGAAGATTACTTACTTGGACGGATGATATGACCAGATCGACAGAATGGAGCCAAGTCCCCGCCGACAACAATATCCCCGCTAAGGGCGGGCATCAGGAGAACATGGATCGGTCGGATGTCAACGATCAGGTCCGGGACAACCTCGCCTCCTTGCGGCAGTTCATCGAAGGTCCGGACTGGGTCGATCTACTTGAGGAAAACGCGGACGACTATACCGTCAGTCGTGTGAGCACCACGAAGTTCAACGTCACTGACGACAACGGAGACGACGCGACTCTGAAGTTCTTGCCGGGCCGATGGTGCAAGGTCACCGGAACGGGTACGCCCACGGTGGCCTACGGCTATGTGGCCTCGGTGGTTCACGCCGATCCCGTTCTGACCGTCACGTTGGCCGGCATCGTCGATGCGGCTTACGCCGCCTCGGATCTGCCGGATACGACGATCACGAAGGTTGAGTGCTTCTTTCTCAATCGCGTCCGCACCGCTGCGTTCCACCCGGTTGGCACGACCGCATCGCAGGCACCCGCACAGATCCCGACCATCGACGACCTCGGAGACGGCGCGCTACTCGACCAGGGAACCGGCAACGGATTCGATGCCGACACTGTGGATGGCGCAGAGGCGGTGGATCTCGGATACGACGGGCTCAGCAACCGCAACGCGCTCATCAACGGTGCAATGAACGTCTGGCAGCGCGGCTCGGATCACACCAACGTGGCCGACCAGACCTACGCGGCCGACCGCTGGAAAGTCCTGATGGAGACAACGGCGCTCTGGGACTGCGACCGCGAGGATTCGCTTGTCCCGGACGGGTTCCGGCATTCGTGCAAACTCCAAGCGAGCGGCACGACGAACACCAAAGTGTGCCTGTTCCAAGTGATCACCGGAGAGAACTCTGCGGAGATCATCGGCAACGGCAAGGCATCGCTCTCGTACCGCCTTCTGCTAACAGGTGCCACAGGCTTCAGCGGTGTCAGAGCGGCGATCCTCGAGTGGACTGGGGCGGAAGACGCCGCGCAGGCGACTTGGATCAGCGCGTGGCGCGCGGAGAATGAGGACCCCGCTCCTGCGGCGAGTTGGGTGATCAAGAACATCCCATCGGCAGACGAGGCCGGGACGGACGCCGACTGGCAGACCATCACCATCGAGGATGTCACGATCTCCTCATCGGCTACCAACCTCGCCGTTGCGATCTGGCTCGACGACAAGTCTTACTCTGACCTCGATGCGTTCTACGTGAGCGGCGTACAACTGGTCCCCGGTGCTAACGCCACGGCATTCGTCTACCCGCGCTTCGAGGACGAGTTGCATCGCTGCCGCTCGTACTACGCCAAGACGTTCGACTACGCGGTGACTCCTGCCCAGAACCTCAGCGACTACAAGGGCGTGCTCCGCACTTACGGGCAGGTGACGACGGGTGCGTGGGACGAGCGATGGGAACTCGGCGTGTGGCTTAACAACGTGGCGGGGGCCTACACGGGCGCGACGCTGACTGGGTACTCGCCGGAGGCGGCGAGCGATCAGCCGTACAACGTCGCTGCGGCCAGCACGTATGGCGGAGGCGCGGTGGTGGCGGTGATCGGCGGCACCAGCGTCGTCCTGAGCGAGACTGCACCGGCCGCGGGCGACCAGAACGACGAGCTCATCTTCCACGCGACGCTGGAGTGTGAGTTCTGATGCGTGCGCGGTTCCTGCCGTTTCGCGCGGGGCCGTTTGACTTCGTGGACGTAGGCGATGATCCCATCCTAGAAGCCGAAATCCGCGACCGCATGCGCCACTTCGCAGCCGGCGCGGTGATGGCCCGAGGTCGTGGCGAAGAGTTCCAGTGCCGCGAGTACCGCCCGAAGCGTTTGCGCGGCATGCACCAGTTCGCTGTCTACAAAGGCGAGGAACTTTACGGCTGCTGGGGCCTGCTCGCGATGCGCACCTCCCTGCTATCGCGGGGACTCTGGGAGGCGTCCACCGAGATGCTCCCTGGGATGCCGCACGTCTTCACTCCGCGCTACTGGATGCAGGTAGCCGGCATCGCGAACTACATGCTCACCCATCCGCTGCCACTGATTGGCGGAGGCCGGCTCGAACTCACGGAGTGGATCTTCCCCAGTGTGGATCGGGGCGACGATCCTGTGCATCAGTGGACAGGACCTGAGATCCGTGCGCTCACCGCGGAACTCGGGAGACTGGACGTCGACGTCACGCGCGTCACGCGGGAACACCCGACGCTAGGAAACAGCGCGTGCATGGATCGCGTGCGACCTCGCCGCCGCCCGGTGGCATTCGGTGTTCGCTGATGCCTACCGCCTACCTGACGCGCGCGACCTCGATTCACGCCAATGAACGCAACGAGGTCAAGTGGAGCAATATCAAGCCTGCCGGAATGACCTACACATCGACGAGTTCCTGGGTGGGGGTCGGCTCGGACACGATTGCAGAGAACCACCTCGGCTCGGCGATCATTTTTGACGCCAGTCAGATCCCGCGCGACGCCCAAGTGGTTCGCTCTGCGGTGTACGTCGAGCCTTCCGCTACCGACACCACCGCGTTCAACATAGAAGTGTGGTACTTCGCGGCGGGCTCCACTGGCGTCGTAGACTCCTACGACGAGATTATCATCACAGAGCAGAAACTCATGGCGCGCTTCCGCGACGGTGCGGATACGGAGATTGCGCGCGAGGGTGCGGTCGTCACCGGGAACACGTTCTATGCCTACAACCTCGGGGTACGCGGACTCGGTCAAGTCGTGCTGCTCGACTCGACGGGTGACGGCACGCTCGCGAAGGCATCGATGTGGCTAACGAAGATTGGCACACTGCTCGGAACGGTGGAACTCCGTCTGTGGTCGGTGGCGGGCTCCTCCGGCGCATATCGTAAGGGGGAGTTGCTAACCATCTCGGACACCCGTCCGGCTGACGATGTAAATGGGACGGAGTTGGAGTTCACTTTCTCAAATCCGCGCACCATTGCCGCTGGCGAGCGCTACATCATCGAGGTCGTATTCAGCGACAACCCGGCGGACAACGGAGCGTTTGCATACGCGGCCGAGGACACAGGCTTCTCTTCGCCGTCCGAGAACGCACTGGCATCCGGCGTCCGTATGGACGGGTTCGGCAACGCAGCCTACCCGCACGGCCGCGAGTGTCAGGCGGGCAAGGGGTTCTTGCTGGGCGGCGCGGAGTATGCAGCGCCGTGGTACGTGGCCGGCGTGCAAACATCGTTCGGGGCAGCGTCCTACTCACCTAACGTCACGTTCGCTGCTCTCGACGGCTACGTCCAAGCGATGCTCGACGCTCGCGACGGGTCGGGTCGCATCGGATTGGTATTCGAGACGGGCAGTGGCGCGTCGGCCAATGAAGAGAAGGAGTGGCACAGTTCTTACAGTGCTACTCCGACTGTGGTCGATGGCACCAGCTACTTCGGCCCTGTACTCAAGGTGGAGTACACGGTCCCCGGCAAGACTCGTGCTTTTCCCTCGCGTGCGAGGCCGGCTGTGGCGCACGGCGTTCCTTCCTCTCGCCCTGCCGTCTCCTCTCCAGCCGAGCCTCGCGCGCGATCTGCAGTGAGAGCCGCCGAGGAGCCGCGAGGCAGATCTGCTATCAACCGGGGCGAAGCGCGGGCGCGGCCTGCGGTGCGCCACTATCCGGCAGGGCCAAGGAGTACGTGATGGCAACGACAGTCAAGAATCATGTGGTCGGCCGAGACACCGTGATCGACTACCCGGGTCCGGTCGACGAGTTCACTCCCACCACGGCGCTCGACAATGCCAGCGGGGCGACCTCCCTCTTCCGCCTCTTCGACAACGACAAGACGGCCCAAGTGATCGTCGGCGAGACCCGACTGCGCACCGCGATGGCAGCGGCGGCCACGGCGGCTCAGATTCCGATCATGCTCCCGCGATGGCACGAGGACGGCGATACGTTGGAGCTCGACCTCGATGACGGCACAGTCCATATCACCACAGTGGCCTCCTACGATGACACCGACGCCTCCTATGACGAGATCACCCTGACGGCAGGGATTCCGGCGGGCCGCTCGATGCCTGCCGGCGGCAAGATCCGGCTCACCAAGAAACTCGCCGGGGGCACGGTCTTCCCGATCGAGATGCGGCGCTACAAAGGCGACGTTTCGTTCGAGATCGGCGATACGCTAGAGATGGAGACCGACACGGTTGCCACATTCGACTCCCAGGTAGTCGACGAGATCCAGCGCCTCAGCGCGACGGAGGCGGTCGGCACCGCGGAGGTGGACGCCGCCATCGACCAACCCCTCTATGACCTCCTGATCCTCACCGCCGGCTCCTCGACGCTAATCAGCGCGGGCCGCAACATCCGCAGGAAGTTCGGTGCAGACGTGACCATGAGCGAGTATGGCACGGTCGTTGCCGGCAGCGAGGACTGGGGCTGGAAGGGCGTCATCCCGGACACGCTGGACCTGAAGGTGGGAACGAACCTGCTCGTGGAGATCCGCTTTACGGGTGGCGCTGGACTGAACGACAAGACCTCTTTTGTGCTGCCTGTCGTAGGGGGATGAGCGTGGCCTCGGATGCGGAGAACGCCGAATTCAGGGGCGAGTTGCGGGCGCACATGGCGAACACGTCGGAGGGTATCGACGAGATCAAGACCAACGCCAGGCGCCAAGCGGAGTCGACGGATGCCCTGCGCCAGGAAGTGACGCTGGGATTCGGTCGCGTCGACAAGAGGATCGCGCTGATCGAGCAGGCCCGCGAAGCCCATGAGGCGGCCAGTGCCGTACAGATCGGAGCCTGCGCGGAGCGCTTCGATACCCTTGAGGGCAAAGGCGGGAGTCGCAAGCGCACTGTCGCAGCGGCAGCAGGAGGCGGCGTGGGCATCACGTTGCTACTACGGGAATTGTGGGAGTCGTTCGTGAAGGGAGTTTTCTCGTAATGGAAGAGCAGATCATCAACGCACTGAATGTCGCCATCGACGCAGGACAGCAAGTGGTCGTGCCGCTGGCGGCGGCGGGTCTATGCGCTTGGATCTCGCCGTTCGTTCGCGACTCGAAGTTCCGTGTCGCGATGCGCGTAGTGAACGCGATCGGCGGCAACGTCCTGCGGGCCCGCAATGACGGGGAGGACAACTGATGCGATTGGCGATACTCGCGCTCACCCTCACGGCATTCGCCTGCAACGGGGCGGTGACTCCGAGTGAGTGCAAAAACTACACAGCCCTCGCCGCGATGCTCGCGCTCCAGATCGCCGAGAAGGCGGACCCGGCCAGCGAAGCGGACGCGGCACTCCGAGCTCGCTGGACCGAGGTCGGCAAACTCGCCGCTCAGGCCGGCTGCGAGCACTTGGACGAAGCCACGCCCTGAAACGAGTTGGCCCCACCGACGACATGCCGATGGGGCCCGGGAAGTGAGAGGATTGCCCCGGAATCCTACTCCCCGTCGATCCCCTCGTCTACGCCCATGACGGGCGGCACGTCGCCGGGTGCAACCATCCGATGCACGTTGCCCTCGTCGTCGAGGTGGATGATCGTCCCGCACCCATTCGTGCATTCCGAGATCACCCCGATGGGGTATTCGTCCCCCGCTGAGCAGGTAGTGCAGAGAATGTCGACCATCGGCGGCCCCTCTGGGGTGACTGTCGGGTTGGTGACCTGAAGGCCATCCGGTGCCTCGAGGCCCTCCTCGATGGCCACTGCCAGCGGGTCTTCGGCAGAAACCGCCTCCTGCTCCACGCTCTCTGGCTCCTCCTGAGCCGTCTCGGTTTCCTCGACCGCTGGTGCCTCCTCGGCGATCGCCTCATCTGGGGCATCCTGCGGCGTCTCAGGGGCCTCTGCCGTCGCCTCCACCGCGGCGGCGAAGGGGTCCTCGACTGCGGGTTCCTCCACCCGGGTCGTGATCGAGGCCCCGGGGTCGATGTCGATCACATCGTCTTGGAGTTCGGCCTCGAGCCGCAGCCCCGAGGTGTACTCGCTGAAGTGGTCCGTGAGGATGCGTCCCCACGCCCGGTTGAAGAGCATCCGCATGGGGTTGTCTGCCCACGGCCCGCCCTTCAGCCACTTCCCCATCCTCTTGGCGTCGCCCACGGTGAACTGATCCGCGAACGGCTTGCGGTGGCCCTTCTTGTGCATCGAGACGCGGCAGCCCAGCGAGTTGAAGACCTCCGGGGCAAGATGGTCACTGGTCCGATCCTTCGCATTCTGCCGGGTCAGAAGCCTGGAAAACTCACTGGCGGTCAGCAATTTCTCCTCGTCGAGGTCCGGTTCCCAGAACCACTCCTTTCCGACATCGGTGCCAGGCTTCAGCGCCTTGTTGCGCCGCAGGATCGAGATCGCCCCGACGTTCATGAGACCGACCGTGTTGTTGATGGCCGTCAGGTGCTTCAGACTCTGCAATTCCGAGAAGCCGAACTGCTGCCCCTCGAGCATGCAGATGGCCGCCCCCTCTTTGTTCATGCCCTTCGGGAGCATATTGCCCTTCGACATATCCGAGGCGAGGCCGGCGTAGTACCGAAACTCATCCGCCCGGACGATCAGTTGCGCGATCCGGTCGCGCGACACTGCCGGCAACGATGCGAGCGCTGCAGGCGTGAGGGCTCCTCCTTCGTCTCGCAGTGCAAGCGCTTTGCTTTCTTCCATGGGGTGTTCTCCTCTCAGTCGATCAGGTTGATGGCGTAGGACGGCATCTCGGTCTCGCAGATCCCCTCCGGCAGCCCGGGGAAGTCGTCGGCCTCGACGCATGCGGCCCAGGTGTCGAGCGCGCGGCGCCATGCGATCTGCCCACTCTCGAGCGACTGTGGCCCCAGTGAGTGGATCTGCCGGTCGAAGGGCGGCGTCTTCTCCTGCGCGGCGAGCAAGAACGCGCGGTGGTGGCCGGGCGCGATGGCGTCCGCGCTCGCCAGGTAGTGGGCCGCCTGGATGTCGTATCGAAACGACCACATATCCTTGGCGAAGTGCCACTGCGAGGCGTCGGGACACGTCTTGTAGTCGACCACGCAAGTCAGGCCCTGAAACTTCGTCAGCAGATCGATCCGGCACTTGCACCGGAGGCCCGTGTCCTCGTCGATCCAGACGATGCAGATCTCGACGCCGTTGTCGCCGCCGAGACGATTGCGCCAGAGCTCAGCGAACGTCTGCTGTGAGTGCATCATGCGACTCATCTCGAGGAACGTCGCGTACTGATCCTCCTTCAGGAATTCCTTGCCGGCGTGGAGCGCCTCGTACTTGGCGTGAGCCTCTTTGTCGACCTTCTTGCGGCGCGGCAGATTCAGGGGCTTCGTGTAGAGCTCGGCCACGCGGTGCTGCTCGAGTACGAAGGCGTGGCCCCGCGTGCCGAACACCATGGCCGGCGTCGGCTCATTCTGATGCAGTTGCTCGTAGCGGGCCTGCAGCGGGCCCTTCCGGGCCACCGTCTTCAGTAGCGACGCATTGACGGCATCCCAGAGGTGGTACTGGTCCTCGGGGACATTGTGGTGAATTCCGGGTTCGGGGCAGGGGATCATGACGGATCCTCCTCTGAACCCTGCACTCGCATCAGAAGTCCCTCTAGTGTGTCTGCCGCGACCAGGCACCAATCCACCGCGCTCTGACCGCCGCGGCGCAAGTTGTCGAGCAACTCGGGCACTTTCTCGTCCCGCACGGGGTAGATCTCTCTTCCATCGACGGTTGTGATCATGGGTTCTCCTTTGACTTCCATGGTGGGGCCCCGCTGTGACGGATGCGGTCACGGGGGTGGAACTATTCTACGTGTGGAGTATGCTCGCCGCCATGACGAAATTGCAGCGACTGCGCGAGAAGCGAGGCTGGACGATCCAAGAAACCGCACGGCGCGCCGGAGTCTCGTGGCAGTCCATCAAAAACATGGAGGACGCCACGACCGAGCGCCCAGGCGATCCCGACAAGAGCACCGTCGCCACCGCCAATGCGCTCATCGAGGTGTTCTACCCCGACCTGCGACTCTGCGACTTCGTCCGCGATACCAACCTGCAGGTGGAGCCCGCGAGTGGCGCGGCCATGACGAGGATTCGCGACAAGCAAACGTAGGAGACGGCCCGTGGAAGAGCCCAACCTATCCCCCGATCTGTGCCGCACGTTGGCGCACTTCAACCCTCTGGGGATGACCCTCACCGAGGCGGAGGTCCGCAGTTGGGCCTTCATCATCTGGCCCTCGTTTGTCGCGCGGGGCTACAAGAATCAGAACCTCGCGCTCACAAATTGGTGGAAGCGCGTCACTGAAAGCGACATCCTACAGGCTCGCGCGAGGCTGCGGCGAATGGCTGACGAAAGGGAGATCTCCGCCCTCGAAGGCCACCCCGAGGACAAGGCTCCGGCCAACGTCGTCGACTTCGCAGCGAGGCTCGGATGAAAACTGAATACTGGATGCTGAAGAACATCCAAGGGTACAACGACGCGCAACTCGCAGAATGGGCCCTGTTCGCTGCCCTCGACGAGAAACTTGAAAACGAGCCATGGGATCTCACCGAACCCTACGATCCTCAACCGCCGCTCACATGGCCCTCGACCATCACCGCTCTGGATCGGGTCACCGGGGGCTGCTACGGCATGACGGTGATCAGCGCGCAGAAGGGCACCGGCAAGACCATGCTCGCGCGCTCCAGTGCCATCGAGGCCGCTGCGAGCGGAGAGTGGCAAGTCGTGCTGTTTCTCGCCGAGGATGACTACGACGGTTGGCGCGACGGCTTCAATATCTACCTGACGCAGTACCCCGAGATGCAGGCGTGCCTGCCGTATCTCCACGTCGAGCAGGTCGGCCGCAATCAGACGCCGGCCACCCTCGCCATGAGCGCGCTGCACCGCATCGATCTGCTGCTGGATCGCCCGGTCCTCATCGCGATCGACTCGATCAACTCGGTCGTCAACCTGTCCAACAGCAACTACCTGCAGCGGCTCGGCGAGTGGGGGATCTGGTGCATGCTCGCGCGGCGGCTCTCGCGCGGGCGCGTCTCCTTCATGCTCACCAGCGAGGCCAACCGCGCCGGCAACGCCAAGGGCGAGGGCCTGCCGTATTGGGCGGACCTGCACCTGAAGATGGGCAAGAGGAGCGACATGGTGGTCGAGATGGACCTCGACAAGACGCGGCGCACGGGGGGCGAGGGGCCGCTCGGCAAACATCGCCGCGCCGTGGCCCGAGGCCGGTTCCTGACCGAAGAGGAGTTGTACGACGGCAGACCGCTGCGCGCCGTGGGCGGCACGGACTGGGCGGCACAAGAGGAGGGGGAGTTTTGACGCAACAGACACTCGAGGACGACGATCTGCGTAAGATCGTGATCTTTCTCGGACAGCGCTTCGCGGAGGTCGCGGCCGAGTTCGTGCCGCGCCTGGGACGCGCCGTGCTTGCCACCGAGAAGAAAGTCAAGTTCAGCGCCGACGTGACGATGCAGATCGCCCACGACGGGCTCATCGAATGCTACCTGGTGCCGAAGGCCCCGAAGATCCCCACCGAGGATCTCGAGCCGCTTCCGTTCCTGCTCGCCGTGGGAACGGAGCTCCAACTGGAACTCGCCTTCAGTGGCAGCCGGGAGGAACTCGAGGCCCACATCGCCAAGCCGCCCGTCATGACAGCCGACGAGGTCGAGCAGGACGCTTACGTGCCCCAGGATAACGCGGTCGAGAGTGGCCTCGAGGATCGGGTGGAAGCATGAGCGAGCCCTACGGATTCGCGTTCTCGATCCCGGGCCTGCCATCGCTTCAGTCCGGAGCGTTCGGGCATTGGCGCGCCCGTCGCGATCACGACAAGCGCTGGAAGGATAACGTCTGGTATGCGCTGATCGGACACAAGCCGCCGCAGCCACTCCAGCACGCCTACGTCTATTACGTGCGCTACTCGTGTGCGCGAGGCGCACCCGACGCAGACAATCTGCACGCCTCCTTCAAGTGCATCCAGGACGCACTCGTCGGGCCTGTCCTCGTCGACGACAAGCCCGACAATGTGACGGCTCACTACGACTGGCAGCCGTGCGCTCGGGGCAAGGGGCACGTCACGGTTGAGGTTCGGGAGTCCCCGCGATCTGATCCGCAGCCCTGAGAGCTCTGCGCCAGTGCTTGTGGCACGTGGGGTCGAAGCCGGGCAGCACCAGCGTGCCCGTCGGATAGAAGCCGACCGTCAGAATCCGGAGCCGCCCACCTCGCTTGCGACGCGCCACTTTGTGCCAGATCATCACATACCCCTTGATGGGGTCCGCCTCGATCTGATCCACCGCGTCCCAAGCCTGCTCGCGGTTGCGGGCGTGGAATACCACGCGCACGCGGTCGTCCTCGATCGTCACGTCTTGGATGCTGGTATGCTCCATCACCCGTCTCCCACGTTGAATTCCGAGTGTGCGTTGCACTTGCCACCGCTCACAGCCACCTCCCCGCACCAGCAGACACCCTTGCGGGAGCGCTGGAAGGGGGCGGAGTCTTCTGGCCACAACGCTTTCACTTGCTCGCCGTGCGGGTACTTCGCGCTCGCCGCAGCCACCGGGCAACTGAGCGCGTTGCAGTGTTCGCCGCGTGTGTGTGAGTGCGTCACAGTTCTCACCACTCTCTCCTTCTCGTCTTTGCGGCCACCTCATCGCAGCCGATGGAAGTCAGGTACTTCTGTGTCGTCGCCAACGAGGCGTGGCCGAGGACGACTTGGATCTCTCGCGCGCTGAACCCCTCGTCATGCAGCTGGCGAGCGCACGTATGCCGGAAGGCGTGGGGGTGGATGCGACCGGCGACTCGGGCAGCCTGCGCGGCGCGGCGCACGATCCGCCTCGCTTGGGTGGGGTGCATCGGCACGCCCGTCGTCGTCACCAGCACCGGGCCTCCGTTTACGCACGGGGCCAGGAGGGCCGAGGCCGCCGGGTCGAGCGAGACGAAGCGCTGTCGGTTGCCCTTGCCGTGACGCACGCGCACCGTCGCGGTGCCGTCGTCCTCGAACTCGATGTCACTGCCCGCAAGCGCGCACGCCTCTGCCACGCGCAGCCCGCCGCGCCAGAGGAGCACGATCAAAGCGCGCTCGCGAGCAGTGAGGCACGCCTCGAGGATGCGCTGGGGCTCGCCCGTCTTGAGCGGCGCGCCCGGCTGGTCGCCTCGTGCCATGGGTTCCTCCCGTGGGCCTGCGCCCGTCTGCCGGCGGCGACTGCCCCACGACCCCCCCCAGGTTAAGGAGCAGTCGCCGCCCTCCTTCCAACCCCATTCTACACGTTGGGAACGGGGATGTCTAGTCCGCGACGCCCCAGCCAGGAGGGCGGTTCTGTGAGTGGCGTCGCAGGTCCGACTGCAGCCGCGCTGGGGGCTGCTTCAGCCAGACCTGGAGCTCCGCCCAGCACAGCGTACACAGCACCGTCGCCGCCCGTCTCGAGCCGGGGCACCAGACTGTGCGCCAGTCGAAATTCGACGCGGGGCCGAAATCGGAGAGGATCGCTTGCTCGTCGCGTTGGCATCGCTCGCACTTCACTGAATCGCCCCCCAGAACACGAACGAGGCCAGGCCCGTCGCTATGACGAGCGCCATCGTCCAGAGCGTTGCGGTGAGGTTCTCCGCCCGTCTTTTCTTGCGCACTCGCTCAAGATACCTGTCGATCAGCCGATCCTGGCGTGCGAGCTCTTCCGCGCTCTGTTGTATCATGGGTGTTCTCCTGTCATGGCGGCCCGTCTCAGGGCCTCTGAAACCTCGAGAGTCGGGCTCGCTGGTACTTCTGCTCGGCGAGCTCGTCGCTGATCCAGGCTACTAGCCAAGTGATCCGTCGCCCGCGTTTGGGCTCCCCTCCGCCCGAGATATGGCTGAATCGGTAGCCCTCTGGAGGCAGCGTGCAGAGGACCTCGACTAGATCGTCTAGCGCCGTATCGGGGTCGCTCGAGCCGCCCCGGTATCGCAGGAACCCATCGGGCTCGTCGTATTTGGGATTCGAGACTGCCGGCAGCCAGTCCGGTATTTCACTCATCGGGAAAACGCTCCTGATCTACCAATGCCAGTAAGCTTGGATCGTAAACCGCCCACCCACCCATGGAATTGATGTCGCGGACTGCCCGAATTCCCCTACGGGCGGCTCGGGCTGCAATGTCTGGCCAACTAATTTCCTTGCTGATCGGGAGCCATCGGTTCCAGTCCGCCTCACTACCGCAAAGATCCAGCGCGCCTTGGTCAGCATCATTGAATTCAAACTCGAGAATGACGAACGTACCCGTTTCGTCGTCCCCTAATTGCGCTAGCGCTTTCACGTCATCGCGATTCTCGGCCACATAGAACGCGACGCCGAAATATCCCCCAGTCGAGGCTGTGATATCTATGCCATGAGCGCGTATTTTCGCTGCTCCGTCTGCTGAGGTTCCGTGATAGACTCTCATTGTGTCCTTCGCGCATCCCATAGGGCTAGTTGCGTTCGCGGTTTCCTTCGCGCCACAGCGACGATCGAGACACCGAGTCATCTGCGGCGACGATCCACTCGCCATCATGCCCGCCTCGACCATGCCCGCTGAGATCATAGAC
>CAYYVH010000004.1:0-35089 GCA_964475075.1 uncultured Anaerolineales bacterium
CAGGGCCCCACCGCGCGCGCCGCACCGTGTACTCACGCTCGCGTCTCGGGGCGCCCGGGCTGGGGGGGTTGTAGCGCGACCCGGTGGACTTGCTGTAAGAGTTGCCCGCATGATTGGGGCGACCCGGCGGGTCGCCCCTACGGGCTGGGTGGGCACCGACCGACGGCGAGTGTAAAGACATAACTTCCGCATTTGGTAGACGCTGTTGCTGGCACAGGGCCTATGTCACCCATCGCCACAGCAGCACGCTCGCGCCCAGGGCGAGCAGGCCACCCAACACGAACGGCGCCGGGGCACCCAAACCCGTCCACGGGCCTGCACCCTGCCAGAGTAGCCCGGCCAGGACGCTCGCCGGCAGCGCGGTCAGGCCGATAGCGGCGTTGTAGACACCGTAGGCGGTTCCACGGCGCTCGGAGGGCACCAGGTCCGCCACCAACGCCTTGGCCACACCCTCCGTAAGGGCGTAGTAAGCCCCATAGGCGGCGTATAGCAGCCAGAAGTGCCAGGTCAGCCCGGCCGCGGCAAATCCCAGGTAGACCAGCGCGTAGAGCAGCCAACCACCGACGATCAGCCGCCGCCGGTCCAGCCGATCCGAGAGCGCCCCGGCCGGACCCGCCGCCAAGGTGTAGACCAGGTTGAACCCGGCGATCATCCCCAACACCTCGAGCACGGAGGCGCCGGCGTCCTGGGCGCGCAGGACCAGAAAGGCATCGCTGCTGTTGCCCAGCGTGAACAGCACCATGACGGCCAGGAACCGCTTGAACGGGCGATCGAAGCCGGCCAGCGAAAGGCGCGGCGGCTCGGCCGGCCGTGGTCGGGCCGCCTCACGCACTCCCAGGAGCACCACCAGCACCGCCAGGCCGGCCGGCACGATGGCCCAGGTCACAACAGTCCGAAATGTGGACGCGTCCAAGAGCAGCTGACCGCTCTGGTAACGCCACACGATCCAGATGGCGAGAAGCAACCCCACGAAAGCGCCACCGCTGTCGGCGGCGCGGTGCAATCCGAAGCTGATGCCACGCCGGTCCTCGCCGACGGAGTCGGCAATGAGCGCGTCTCGAGGGGCTGTCCTGATTCCCTTGCCGAATCTGTCCAGGAAGCGGGCAAGTCCCACCGTGGGCGCACTCCGGGCCACCAGCAGCAGGGGCACCGCCAGCGCCGCAAGGCCGTATCCGAGCACGGTCAGCCCCTTGCGCCGTCCCAAGCGGTCCGACAGCCAGCCGGCGTAGATCTTCGTCAGGCTGGCCGTGGTCTCGGCAACGCCCTCGATGAGGCCGATGACCACCGTCCCCATGGCCAGGACATTGGCCAGGAAGAGCGGCAGCAGGTGGACGAGCATCTCGCTCGCCACGTCCCGCAGGAAGCTGGTGAGGGCCAGCACCCATACGTTGCGCGGTAGCCGGGGCCACCCTATTGAACTGGACTCTCCGGAATCGACTCCGGAGGTTTGTTCCACCGCCGGATCAGGCAAGCGCCTACTCGCTCACAATGACCGTGAAGGCCCGACTGTCTTCCGGTGTGGCATCCTCTTCCGACGGCCGCCGGTACTCGAGCCGAACCGTCGTCTCGCCTGCGGCCAAGGTCGAGAAGGTCCAGACCTCCTGACCCCCGGTGCCGACCAACTCGGTCTCGGGCGCCTCGTACACGCTCCCCACCAGCCCCAGGACGCCCTCATCCAAGGGCTCGCCCAGCTGCCAGGCGTATCCCGTCGTGGCGTTGGCATTCAACCTGATGGAGAATTCCTCCCCGAGGGCGACCTCAATCGGCACACTCGGGTCGGTCTCCGACGGGCCTGTCTCACCCTCCGGTTCCGCCCCGCACCCGACCGTCAAGGTCAGTGCGAGCCCGGCGCACGTCAACAACATGCCCCTTGCTGTTCCTGTCATCATGAGCCGTTTCCTCCTTGTGAAATCCGAACTCACCAGTGCTCTTCAGTACCCCCAGGACCGGGATCGGCGCTTGTCACCTCCTCCGGCAGGGGCCTGATCTCCGGGTACGGATCCAAACCGCGGATCTTGTCGATGGCGTAGGTGACGATCTCCTTCAGCGTGGCCATGAACGGCGCCGCGACGAATGCTCCCAGCACCCCGCCAACCTTGGCCCCGACGATCACGGCCACCATCACCACCAAGGGCGGCAGATCCACCGCCCCACCGATCACGCGTGGCACGATGACCGCGTTCTCCACCTGCTGCACCAAGACGTAGAAGACGACCACGACCAACGCGAACGTGACGTTCGACAGCGGCAGGTGGTTCGATCCTTCGATGAGCGCCACGGCCACGGCCGGAATCGTCGCCAACACGGGGCCGATGTTGGGCAGGACCTCCAGCAATCCGGCGAGGATCCCGAGCACCAGCGCACCTGGCAATCCGAGCAGCACCGCGCCGATCCAGACAACGAATCCGATGGTCAGTGACAGCTGCAATTGACCGTGGAAGAAGCCGCCCCAGGAGCGGGTAACGCGGCCGGCGAGGACGTCGTATTCGGCGCTCTGGCTCTCGCCCGCGTAATCCGCCACGGCCTTCAGGATACGGGGGCCGTCCAAGCTCATGTGTAGTGCAAAGAAAAGCGTTAGCACCAGCGTGAACACCAGGCCCGAGATGCCCGCCACGAGCCCCGAAGCCGTACGCACCAGCGCCTCGGCCGACCCGAGCATCCGCTCGGGCGAGGGCATCAGCTCCGCCGGGATCTCCGTCAGTCGCAGGGTGGCCAGGGCCGGATCGACCACGAACGAGAAATCAAGCGTTACGCCCGCGAACGATGGGGTCCGCGCGGCCTCGAGGAACGACTCGGTGCCTGCCTGGCCCGTCTGGACGAAAAGCAGAGAGTCCTCCGTGATCTCGCGCAGATCGCGCACGACCTCGGGCACGATGACCGCGATGGCTAGCAAGCCAACTGCCACTAGGGCGAAGTAGACCGTACCCACGGCCACGGCCCGATGCCATCTCCGCGCCTCGAGCCGCTGTACAACGGGATGGACGATGAAGGCCAGGATCGCGGCCACGATCAGCATCTGCATCACGGTGCGGCCAAGGTAGGCCAGCCACAGGCCCATCGCAATCAGGAGCACGCTGGCCACCCGTCGTGTCCAGGGCGACCACTCGGCGACTGCGGCATAGACGACCTCGCCGCCCTTTCCGGGACCCGAATCGGGCGGAGCGGGCAGCTGGTCATTCATTCCACGGCCTCCACTGGGCGTGCTTCGCGCCGGCGAACGGCGAAGCGATCGAAGTCCTCGGCCACAACGGCATTGGGGAAGATGGGCGACACTTCTTCGCCAACGTCCCGGCTGCTGTAGCGGCGTGAGATGTGGGTAAGGAGCAGCGCACCCACCGCCGCATCCCGGGCAAGCTCGGCTGCCTGCCGGGCGGTCAGATGCCCGAAGCGGCGTGCCGTGTCGCGGTCATCCCAGAGATACGTACCCTCGCACACCAGCGCATCCGCATCGCGGGTCACCGCAACGAGGTCGTCGACGCGGGCCGCGTCGCCGATGAAGACGAGCTTCGTCCCGCGCACGGGGGGGCCCAGCACGTCGTCGGGCCGCACCTCGGTCCCGTCGGGCAAGGTAACGGCCCGCCCATTGACGAGCTCGCGCCGCACCGGTCCTGCCGGCACGCGGAGCGCTTCGGCCTTTTCCACCAAGAATGGGCGACGGGACTGCTCCTGGAACAGGAAGCCGAAGTTGCCACTGCCGCGGTGCTGAACCGGAAAGGCCACAATGTCCAAGTTCCCGGCCGAGAGCACCGGGCCCGGTCGGAGCGGGACGAGCTCGACTTCCAGGTCCGGTTCGGCCCCGCGGATGGCGACGGACATGAGATCACGCACCCGATCCAGCGCCCACCGGCCACCATAGATCCTAAGCTGTTCCGCCGCCTCCCAGCGAGAGAACGTGCTGACGAGGCCGCCCAGGCCCAGAATGTGGTCCAGGTGGCCGTGCGTTAGCAGCACCGTGTCCAGCCGCCTGAACCCCAGTCCCGAGCGGAGGATCTGGCGCTGCGTGCCCTCCCCGGCATCGATCAGGAACCGGCTTTCGCGATGAAGGATCATGGTGGCAGGCAGGCCGCGGCGGACCGATGGGGCCGACGCGGAGGTGCCCAGGAACACGATCTCGATCATTGGGGGGATTGTAACAGAGGTGGTGGGGGTTAGCTACCCGTAGGGCTGGCGCGGCTTGGGCTATCAGCTATCAGCCATCAGTCTGGCGGGGCCGTGGGCTGGGCTGGGGAACCAGGATAACGCGGGGTGCGGCGCGCTATAATTGCCGCCATGACGAAGCCGATCATCCTGGCCTCTGCCTCGCCGCGACGCAGGGAACTGCTGGCCGAGCTGGGCATCCGCTTCACGACCTGCCGGCCCGAGGTCGACGAGAGGGTGCACCCCGGCGAGCCACCGGGGACCTATGCACTGCGGGTCGCCCGCAAGAAGGCCCAAACCGCGGCATCGATTTCCTCGGACAGCCTGGTCATCGGTGCGGACACGATCGTCGTGCTCGACAGCCGGATCCTGGGCAAACCCGGCGATGGCGCCGAGGCGCGGGCGCACCTGACGCTGCTTCGCGGCCGACGCCATGATGTGGCGACCGCCGTGGCGGTGGTGGACTCCGGCACCGGTCGCGTCGAGAGTGGCATCGAGTGGACGGCCGTGTGGCTGCGCGAGTTCGATGAAGCTGAGCTGGAAGCGTACATCGCCAGCGGCGACCCCTTCGACAAGGCCGGGGCATACGCCATCCAGCACCCGGCATTCCAGCCCGTGGCACGCCTCGAGGGCTCCGAGACAAACGTCATCGGCCTTCCGCTGGGCCTCCTCGAACGGCTCCTACGATCGTTCTCGTCCGGACCCCCGCCGTTATCCCAGCAGTAGCTCTCTCGCCCTATCCTCCAGCACCCGCGGCACCTGGACCTCGACCCCCCAGGCCGCAGCGCTGCCGACGAGGCGTGACAGCGCTTGGTTGCGCACGAGCACCGGAATGTCCTGGGCCTCGAGCGCGCCCTTGACGATGTGTGCCTCCTCCAGACCACTGGCGAGGTAGACCGTAACCCACTCCGTCGGCTCGTCGTCGCGACCTCCGAAGCGTGCTTGGGTTACGGACTGCGCGCCCGAGGCCTTCTGGCCGGCGGTCTCTCGCGACGGACTACCCTCCTCCGCGCCAGCGGTGCCGGTCCGCACACGGCGCCCTGGAAGCCGCCACGGCCAGGGCAAGCTGATGCTCATGGGCCCTCCCCCACCTCCGGCGTAACCGCCGACCCGAGCGTCGGCGTCACACCTGCGGACGGTTCGCCTGCACTAACTTCGACCCCGGTCAGCGCCGCCAGTCGCTCGAGCGTCCGCTGCCACGCGTCCATCTCGCGCCCGAAGCGCACCCAGTCACCAGCCTGCAAAGCCTCGCGAGCGTGCCGCTCGCTCTCCTGCGCGGCCCGAACCAGCGATGCTAGATCGGTCAGCTCCTCGACACCCATCCGGGCACCGATCTCACCGGCCGGCGCGGCCTCCTCCTCAGCGGTGTCCCCGGCGGCGGGCACCGCGGCCGCCGGCCTCTCCGCCGCCTCGAACAGCGCCGCCAGCGCCTCGTCCAACCTGGGGCGCATCACCACGTACTCACCGGAAGCCACGATGACCTGCTTGAGCTCCGGCAGCGCGCTCGTCTCAGCCTGGAGATACAGCGGCTCCACGTAGAGAATCGAATCCTCAATGGGAATCACCAGCATGTTGCCCCGAATCGCCCGGGAGCCACGCTGACCCCACAGGGTGAGCTGCTTGGAGATCTCCGGATCCTGGTCGATCCGGCTCTCGATCTGCTGCGGACCGAGCACCAGTTGGCCCTTGGCGAAGCTGTAGAGCACCAACTCCCCGTAGTGCCCAGGGTCACAGCGGGCCGCCAGCCAGGCAATCATGTTCTGCTTGCGGACCGGCGTGAAGGGCAACATCAGGAGGAACTCCTCCTCCGGTTCACTCCGCAGCCGCATCGTCACGTAGTAGGGTTGCATCGGCGAGGTGCTGTCTTGCTCGACCGTCTGCGTCGGCACGGCCCACAAGTCCTCCGCGTTGTAGAACGTGTCCGGGTTGGCCATGTGATAGCGCTGGAAGATGGCCACCTGGGCCCGGAAGAGGGCCTCCGGATAGCGCCAATGGGCCACAAGATCGGCGGACATGTCACTGGCCGGCCGGAAGAGGGTCGGGTACACCTGCGACCACGCATTGATCAGCGGATCGTCCTCATCCACCACGTAGAACACTGCCGTACCGTCGTACGCGTCGACGACGACCTTCACGCTGTTGCGGACGTAGTTCTGACCACCCAGCTCCCTCAGGCCAGCGTCACCGAACTGCAGCTCGTGCGCCGCCACCGGCCGGGAGTAGGGATAACGATCGGTGGCCGTATAGGCATCCATGATCCATACGAGTCGTCCCTCATCGGTGATGACCATGTACGGATCCGGATCGTACACCAGGAACGGTGCCAGCCGGCGAACCCGGTCGCCGATGTTGCGGTGGACGAGGATCCGGCTCTCCGGGGTCACGGCTCCGGTGAAGAGGATCTCCTGATCCCCAAAGCGCAGCGCGAAGAGCAGGCGGTGCAACAAGGAGGCGAGGCGGATGCCGTCCGCGCCATCGTACGTCGTGCGCACGTTCTGCGCACCGGCCGGATAGTCGAACTCCGCGCGCAAAGTACGCACGATCACGTAGCCGTCATCGGCGGCCTCGCCGAAGTAGACGCGGGGTTGGGCAATCTCCCGGTCGAACGGCAATACCGTCGTCGGCGGTATGTCGCGCACCCAGAGCACCGGCAGGCCGCGACGGTCCGCCTCGTCCACCGGAGTGACGACAACGCCAAAGCCGTGGGTGAACTCGAGGTGTCGGTTGACCCAGGTGGGGTTCTGCAACTCCTCCAGCACCGACGGTGTTAGCTCACGGATGGAGAGCTCCACCTGGCGCTGTCCCTCATCCAGCTGATAGCGGTCGATGTCCACGTCCAGGAAGTCGTAGTAAGCGCGGATCTCCTGGAGCTGCCGGAAGGTCTCCAGCAGGGACCGCCAGTCCCACAGCCGGACGTTCTCGAGCGTGCCGCTGTGCTCGGCCATCAGCTCGGGAGTCAGCTCACCGCTGAGCGCGTACTCGGCTTCCGCTACATCGTCGAGCCGGAACGCCGCTCGAGTCAACTCTATGTTGTTGGAAATGTAGGGTCGTTCGAACGCCAGCTCGTCTGGCGCGATCCGATACTTCTGCATCAGCGCCGGATAAGCGCCGAGGAGCAGGACGCGGAGCGTGAAGACCAGCGCCAACCCGCCGAGGGGCAACCAGCCGCGCTTGCCGCGAAGCGTCACCAGGAACAAGAACGCCACCAGCACACCGACGACGGCAAGTGCGTTGTGGACTGGCAGGCGCGCCACCACGTCGGTGTATCCAGGGCCGAAGAACCGTCCACCCTGTCGGCCCACGAACAGGAGATCGAAGCGCGCCAGCCACTGCCCGGCGGCCCACAACAGGGCCCACAGGGCAGCCAGCAGCCAGAGATGGGTTCTGACATGGCCCGGCAAGCCGGACACGCGGCGCCTCAGCTCCCGCATCCCATCAGCACTGGAATACAGGCGTAGATCGAGCACTCCGCCGAAGAAATAGATGACGGCGGCTCCGACCAGCGCCGTGAACAACGCACTCATGGCGATGGCATGGGCCAGCTGCAAGAGGGGAAGCTCGAAGACGTAGAAGGCAACGTCCCGCCCCAACACCGGTTCCGTCCGGCCGAACGGAGCCCGGTTGAGGTAGAGCAGCACCGTTTCCCATTGGGCGGCCGCGCCGGCTGCCAGCAGTGCCGCCAAGAGGGCCGACAGGCCGATAACGAGAGAGCCAGCGCCCGCCTGCAAGAGCGGAGACTGCCGCTGCCCGGGCCATACCGTCGCCTCCGCCACACGCCGCCTGGCCCAAAGCCAGTTGGCGCCGAGCCAAAAGGCCACCAGGGTGAAGACCAGCACGAAGAGGGCCAGCGGCACTACGATTCGCGTCCGGAAGACCGGCGCCTGCCCCACGGACGAAAACCAAAGCCACTCGGCTGCCAGGTCCACCATGGCCCCGGCGCCAACAAAGACGGCGAACAGCAGGAGTGCCCACAACCACCACCAGCGCCCGCGGCGCACGGGCGATCGCCTTCGCGTGGCCAGCAGCTCGTCCAGATCGATTCCCACGGGGTACGCTCCCTTCACGAATGGAGTGCAGAGACAACCTCTCGATTATAGCAGAGCCGTGTATAGCAGAGGCGTGTTGCGGCCGAACGGCCAAACCGGAACCGGAGCCCTATCGATCCTCAGTTGCCGATCGCCCTGAGCGCCAGCACCTCGCCGGCTGCGTTAGCGCCCATGCGCATGGCCCGGTGCATGTTCGGGTACGAGAACCCCCCTTCCCGGCCCGTGGACCAGACCCCTTCGATCCGGTCCAGGAAGCGCGTGACGGTCTCGTAGTGCTCCTCGAAGCCGAGTTCGAACACGGGATAGGCGTGCTCGGTCCGGAACACGTGGGTCTCGACGATTTCGTCCTCAGTGATCAGCCCTTCGGACTCCATGTCCCGGACAACGCGGCGGATCGTCTCCGCACCGCCGTTCCAACGCTCGTCACCCACGTTGCAGGTCGTCTCGACCAGCAGGATCGTGTGGCCCTCAGGCCTGACCTGCATGCCGCTGTTGGCAGGCTCGGCGATGCGGTGGAAGAAACGGTCCCGGTAGTAGACGTAGAGTGCGTCGAGCACCCGCGGCCGACTCACCAGGAACCCGTATAGCGCCAGGGCCTTGAACCTGAGGCCATCACCGGCCGCCAGCACCGGCGGCGGCGGCGGTGGGTCGAATGCGCGCACGAGCGTCGGCACGGGAATCGTCGAAATGCACCAGTCACACGCCAACCTCATCTCTTGGCCGTCCTGGACGTAGTAGACAGCCCGCACACGGCCTTCGTCCGTATCGACCCCCACGACCAGGCTCTCCAGCAGCACCTTACCGCCATGGGCCCGGACGAAATCGGCCAAGGCACTCGGCGTCTCACGCGAACCGGTGGGCGAGTAGTAGAGCGTCTCCTCGGCCAGGGCGCTCTCGACGGCGGCACCCTTGGGCTCTTTGAGCCCCGCCAAGCCCAGAGAACGTCTGACCACGTCCACCGCGCTCAAGCGCGGCATCTTGCGGCGGACGAAGGTCGCTGAAAGGCCGGCCGGTGGTATGCCCCAATAGCGGTGCGTGAAGTCGCGGAAGAAGTACTCGTAGAGGGGGCGCCCGTAGAGCTGGATAAGAGCGTCCTCCGCATTCTGCGGCTCGAATGAGTTCAGCTTGTTCTTCACCAACTGCAGTCCGAGCCCGGTCACGGCGTGGGCCAAGGTCAACGGAGGTATGCCGAGGAGGAGGTCCATGAACTCGAGCGGGTAGCGCCGGTAGCCATCCCCAGAACGGATCATGGCCGACTTCTGCACCGGGATAAGACGGTCCCCCATCAAACCGGAGATGTCCTCGAAGATCTCCTGGTCGAAGGCATGCAGGTGGTGCACCCCCAAGTCGTAGAAGTTGCCGTTGCGCTCGTGTCCGGCGGCCAGGCCGCCAACTACGTCCGCCTTCTCGAGAACGGTGACCGGGGCACCGGCCCCGGCCAAGACGCGTGCCGCATACAGACCGCATACCCCGGCCCCGAGAACGGCGACGTGAGCGGATTCGGACACGACTCCAGGGTGCTCCTACCGGAAGGGCGGCAGCGCGGTCAACCGGCCACGGACGCGCGGGTGCGCGTCAGCATGGCATCCTGCTCGCGGAACAGGGTCAAGAGGTGCGTATCGGGCAGGTGCACGTCGTCGTAGCGCAGGGGCCCGTCGCGCTTCAGGCCCCTCGTGAGGATCGGCAGCCGACCGTCCTCGCCGTCGAGCAAGGCGATCGGAACCGCCGCTTCCCGATCGGCCGTCTCGCAGCGATCCACCAAGCCGTAGAAGTGTTCGCCGCCGATGCCATGGGGCACTTCCTCGCCGGGCGCAGCGTCGCGCTTGGCGTAGGCGTAGACATCGGCGACGCGCCCGTAGTCCGGGCTCAAGATGGGGCGGCGCTCCAGCACGGCCTGGGCAATGGCCCGCGGGGTCTCCAAATGACACAGGTGGTAGGGCCGGTAGAACAGATAGAAGGGGCCATCACCCATCTTGTAGTAGGCCAGGTAACGCGCCTGCAGCGGATCGTCGCACTGGCCCACGACGAACACGCCCCCGCCTGGCGCCGCACCCAGGATGTAGTCCACCACCCCCTCTTGGCCGTACTTCGTGAAGTCGAACAGCTCGAAGACCTCGTGAACATCGTTGGCCCGCGGCCCCTCCATACCTGCCACCCAGGGCACGAGGCCAGTGGCGTTGGCCACCAAGGCCATCTCGAAGCCGAGCTTCGTCCCGTCGGTGTAAGCACAACACTGGATGGGGTTCAGATCGCGGACCCGCGCCTCGTGGATCAACGACTCGGCGGTGGCGTATCGATCAAGGAAGCCCTTGATGTTACCGGCCATGGCGATGCGGAACGCCCATACCTGGATCTCGTCGATCATCCGCATCAGTACGCCGTGCTGGTCACCGGCATCGCTGGTCACCACGACCCCCCGCTCCGCCGCCCTTTGGTGGAGCAGCGGCCCGAGAGCAAGATCCACCTCGGCGTTCATGAGGACCACGTGGATACCGTGATCCATGGCGGCCAGGCTGGCGCGCGCGGCGAAGGAGATCGTGTTCGTCGCCTCCACCAGCACGTCGATACCCAATTCAGGGCGCTCGAACAGAAAGAACGGCTCCCGCGTAACGATGACACACGAGTCTCTCGGCAGCGGATCATCAGGCTCGAGAACCACGTGGTTCTCGCCGTAGGCATCCGCCGAGGCGACGGCGGCATCAAGATCGATGTCCGTGATCGAGACGAGCGTCATGCCTGGTGTCCGACCCAGCTGCCAACTGATGCCCCGCCCCATCGAGCCGGCACCCACGAGCGCCACTCGAATCGGCTCGCCCCGTGCTTCTCGTTCCAGCAGTGCCTCGTACATGACCTACCCGTCCCGGTCTCTATGGGGGCAGTGACAATACCGACGGGCGAAATGGGTGTCGACGGAGACAAGAAGCAGGCGGCCGATTGGCCGCCTGCCGCTAGCACCAGAGGCCGCCGGCACGGACTGCGCCCGTGAGCACCTACCCCTCGTCCTTGCTCTTCCGGTACTCGGCCAGCATCCGCTCGTAGACCTCGCCGAGAGACTCGCGCTCCCCGCGAGACGCAACCTCCCGCTCCCCGGAGCCTGCCCCACCCCCCTCTTCGAGCTCGGCTGCCGCCTCGACCGGCTCGTCATCGTCCGGCTCGTTCATCTCCCCCAGCGCCTTACGCAACGCCAGCTCGACGACGGTCGGCGTGTGCTCCGCATCGGCGTTCGGCGCCTCGTCATCTGCCGCCCCGGCATCCTGCGAACCGAAACCCATGTCGTTGGCCAAACCGACCATGCTCAAGCTGATCCGCTCGCGGCCAGGCTCGATGTCCTTGATGCGAACCTCCACCGGTTCGCCGACACTCACCACTTCGGCCGGCTTCTCCACGAAGCCGCTAGACATCTCCGAGATGTGCACAAGGCCCTCGGTCTCGGCGCCTATCTCCACGAACGCACCGTACTTCGTGACGCTGGTCACGGTGCCGGCGAGCACCTCGCCCTTGGCCAGGTCCCGCATGGGATGCGTCGGCTTATTGCGCATGGAAAGCGAGATTCGGTTGCCGTCGACATCGACCTCCTTGATCCAGACGTCGATCGTGTCGCCCGACTTGACCATCTCCTCGACTCGACTCACGCGCTGCTTGGGGAACTCCGAGACGTGGACCAACCCGTCCGTAACGGCACCGATGTCCACGAACACGCCGAATTTGGCCGTCGCCATCACCTTGCCGCGCGTCTGGGCGCCCACCTCGAGCTCCCCCAGCTGCACGCGCCGCCGCCCCCTTTTCTTGGGCTGCTCGGCCGACGCGGGCGGCGCCTCGCTCTCGCTCTCCGCATCGTCGGCAGGAGGCTCATCACGCTCCAATGCTTCGGGGCCGTCTGCCTCCACGGCCGGCAGCGGGGCGACTTCACTCACCTCCGGCGGCCGGTTCTCATCCGGACCGTTGGGCGCCCCGGTGGCGCCCACTTCCCCCGCAACTGGCTCCGGGCCCAATTCCGCCTCGATGGCCTGGTCCTCGGATTCCGCTACCTGCGCCTTCCCCTTATCCGACATGTTCATCCGCCCCTACACAGTTGACGCCGACCACACCGCAGCAATCGGCTTGCCGCAACCAATAAGACCCAACGTCGCCAATTGCGCCGTGGATCGGAGTACAGCGTACAGCATTCTAGCATATCACCGCGCAAACCGAAGGTCAAAGATACGTTACAAACTCCCACCCGCACCGGGCACCCGGGAAAGCGGCGCTAGTACCCGACGGCAGGAGTGATTGGCCGGTTATACGTGTTGCCATTGCTCGTCGCTTTGGCGGACCATGGGCGCAGCAGGCTGCGCCCCTAGGCGACCGGAGCCCCTGTGCTAAAATGCCCAACGTGCAGGATCCAACCTTCTTTCTAGAGTCGCTCAACGCCGAGCAGCGCCAGGCTGTCGAGGCCCCGGCGGGACCCATCCTCGTACTTGCCGGACCGGGGTCCGGCAAAACGCGGGTACTGACTCATCGGGTCGCCTACCTCGTCCGCCTGGCGGGCGTCGAACCGTGGCGGATCATGGCCGTCACCTTCACCAACAAGGCCGCCCGGGCGATGTCCGCCCGGCTGCACGACCTGATCGGTCGTCAGGATCTGGATAGGCTCACCATCGGCACGTTCCACGCCATCTGCGCACGTACGCTGCGCCGCGAGGCGGAGGGCCTGCCCTTCGACAGCCGTTTCGTCATCTTCGACCAGACGGACCAACTCCGGGCCGTCCGCCACGCCATCGCCGACCTGAACCTGGACGACAAGACGTACCGGCCACAAGCGGTGCTGGGGGCCATCTCGAGGGCGAAGAACGAGCTCCAGCGCCCTGAGACCTTCGTGGCACCTACCTACTGGCACGAGATCGCCGGTCGCGTTTTTGCGCGCTACCAGGAGATCCTGCGCTCCTGCAATGCCCTGGACTTCGACGACCTTCTGCTGGAAACGGCATTCTTGCTGCAATCACAGCCTGACGTGCGGTCGCGGTACCGAGAGCGCTACCGCCACATTCTGGTCGACGAGTTCCAGGATACGAATACGGCGCAGTATGTGCTCCTGCAGCTCCTCTCGGGCGCCGACGACGACCAGGACCCGCACAACCTGTTCGTCGTGGGCGATGAGGACCAGAGCATATACCGCTGGCGGGGCGCCGATTACCGCAACGTCGCGCGCTTCCAGAAGGACTATCCGGAGGCAAGGACGATCCTGCTGGAACAGAACTACCGCTCCACGCAGACGATCTTGGACGCGGCGCAAGAGGTGATCAGCCGCAACACCCACCGCACTCCCAAGGCGCTGTGGACAACCGCCGGCCAGGGCGACCCAATCACGCTGTTCGAGGCATACAGCGAGACCGAGGAGGCAGCCTACGTGGTGCGGCTGATCGAGGAACACTGGGCGGCGGGCGAGCCCTTGGGCCAGGTGGCCGTGATGTACCGCACCAATGCCCAATCCCGGGCTCTCGAGGACGCCATCGTACGGCGCCAGATACCCTACCAGCTCGTGGGGACCACCCGTTTCTACGAACGCCGTGAGGTCAAGGACACGCTGGCCTACCTGCGCCTGGTCCAAAACCCCCTGGACGAGCTGGCTCTGGAGCGGATCATCAACGTCCCGCCGCGCGGGATAGGGCCGGTGGCCTGGCGCGGCCTCGAGGCCTGGGCCGAGGCACTGCACCTTCCGAAGTGGAGCGCGCTGGAATTGATGCGTGCGGAAGACGGGGACCTACCGGAAATGCCCCCGTTGAACCGAAGGGCGCTGAACGCACTGTGTGCCTTCCACGACACGGTCGCCAAGCTGATGGACGTCCGTGAGACACTTCCTCTGTCGCAGCTGCTGAAGCACGCTCTTGACGTGAGCGGATACGAAGCCTGGCTGCGCGACGGCAGCGAGGAGGGGGAGGCGAGGTGGGAGAACGTGCGCGAGCTCGGCGGCGTGGCCGCGGACTACGACGTCCTGCAGCCCCGCGACGCTCTCTCAGCATTCCTCGAATCGATCGCATTGGTCAGCGACGTCGATATGATGGAGGATGCTGCGGACCGGGTGACGCTGCTGACCCTCCACGCCGCCAAGGGCTTGGAGTTCCCCACCGTCTTCATCACAGGTATCGAAGAAGGCATCCTACCGCACAGCCGCTCCCTCGACGACCCCGAGGCCCTGGCCGAGGAGCGCCGGCTGTTCTACGTGGGCCTGACGCGATCCCAGCGGAAGATCCATCTCGTGCACGCATTCCGACGCCGCCTGTTCGGCGTCGAGGACGCCCATGAGCGCTCACGCTTCCTGGAGGACATCCCTCTCTCCGTCCTCGAGGGCAGCGGCACCTCGGCACGCACACCGCGCGCGACACGGTCGGCGGCAACCCGCTGGTCCGGGCAGATCGGCGACACTGCGCCGAGTGCGGAACAGTTCCGCCCCGGTGACCGCGTGCACCACCATCGCTTTGGCAAGGGTGTCGTAGTCTCCAGCGCGCCCCGCGACGGCGACGAGGAGGTCACCGTGGCCTTTGTCGAAGCCGGGGTGAAGAAGCTCATGCAGAGCCTCGCCCGGCTGGAGAAGGCCTGAGAGCCTGTCTGAGGGGCTGCGCAACCCACACCGCGCTCGTGCGTACACATTGGGTACGGCGGAGCCAACCTCCGTGCGGAATTCCGCGGGCGCACGTAGCCGCCCGCCCAGGAGGCATCGCCATAGCGGAACTGTCCCAGATTCTCAGTGCGTTCGGTCTGTCGGCATCGGCCGGCCTGAACGCATACATCCCGCTGTTGATCATCGCCCTGACCACCAGGTTGTTCCCCCAATACCTGCAGCTGAACGAGCCGTATGACCTGTTGGCCTCGAACCTGTCGATCGCCGTACTGGTCGTGCTGCTGCTCGTGGAGGTGGCGGCCGACAAGGTGCCGGTCGTGGACCACATCAATGACATCATCAGCGTGTTCATCCGCCCCACCGCCGGCGCGGTGCTGTTTGCCGCCAGCACCAGCTCGCCCACCGTGGCGGTCCTCGACCCTCGTCTCGCCCTGATCCTCGGCTTCCTCGTGGCCGGAGCCACCCACAGCGCCAAGGCCACCGCGCGGCCTGTCGTCACGGCCTCCACTGGCGGAGTCGGCAATCCGGTGGTCAGTACGATCGAGGACGTGGCCGCGCTCCTGACGAGCCTGGTGGCAGTGCTGGCACCGCTGCTCATCGGCGTATCGATCATCATCTTCGTGTTGCTGATCTGGTGGTGGTGGGCGCGGCGCCGCGCGAGACCGGCCACAGTCGGCTGAGCGAGCAGGGGCGGCGAGCGCACCACCGCCATGCCGGCGCCGGTACCAGTTCCGACCGACCCCGCGGTATCCCCTGCGGACAGTCAATCACCCGGAGAAGGCTCGAACCTCTGAAGCGCCCAGGGCAGGAAGAGCTTCCACGGAGTAGGGGGCAGTCCCTCTTTCGGGGTGAATTCAGCATCGATGGCGTACGGCCACCAGTTGACGTCGTCACTGACCCGCTGACCCATTGGGCTGTCGTAGGCGGCGTTCATGCAGCCGTCCTTGGCGTCGGACTCATCCATCGGGCCGGTGGCTGTGCCCCAGAACACGAGGCTGGCCACCTGGCAGAGGAACGGGTCCTCGTTGAGCACTCCCCAATCGCTATTCCCACTGAGGTAGATCCGAGAAAGCTGCAGCCGTCCCCGATCCGACGCGCGGGCCCCGATCCGGTAGTTCTCGATGCGGCTTTCCTGTACCTCAGCTCGGCCGGTGGCGCCCGTCACGTCGAGCCCCACCCCGCGATTGGCCCCCTGCAGCTCCAACCCCTTCAGCACCACCCGCCCCCCCTCGACCGCCAGGTTGGTAGCCCCGTCAGCCGCACCCCGAATGACGATGCCCTCCCCGGTGATCGTGCTGCCCTGCAGCACCCGCACGCCGTCCCAGCCGACCTCGTCGTCCGCCGGAGCGAGGGTCACCGGCAGGTCGGCCGCCTCGTTCTGCACCTGGAAGGCCGCCCGGGAGTTGGCATTGAGCCCCAGCTGTAGGCCGGCGCCGGGGCGGAAGAGGAGGGTGAGCCCGTCGTAGGCCTGCACGAGGGGAGTCTGTGGTGAGGCTATTACGACGTCCGCGTCGAACTCCACCGGTGCACCGGGGTCGGCCCAGACAATCAGGTTCGCACTGAGCGTCTGGCCGCTGTGCACGAGAACCCTGTTGATTCCGTTTTCCATTACCGCGTTACGCCGGCCAGCTTGACGCTGATCCTCGCCCATCACGGCATCCGCCTGAGGCAGTTGGATCGAAATGGGGTACCCCGCTGCGCCACGCAAGCCCGTGCGCGTCATCGTGCCCGGCACATCTCCCCACTCGATCATCGGCCCACCACCAGCACCGCCGTACTCCACGATGGCGCGATCGATGATAGCGGAGTCGGCATCGTCGGTGATCCGGATTCCACCCCAGGACCCGGGCCGACCAGCCTCGCCGGTCAGGACCACGGGTACGGTGGTGAGTCCCTCGATGGCGCCCTGGATCCGCAGGGCTCCTTTGCCATGCTCCGGATCGCCGATCACCAGCGCCTCGTCCCCGTCGAAGACCAACCGAGCGCCACCCGTCAGGTTGAGCTGAGCCACGCTATCCTCGCCGGCCACGGTCAACGTGCCTTCAATCTCGTAAGGCACACCGATGTCGCCCCACTCAGCATCGAATGGGATGTCGACCGGGTCCTCGTCGGCCAACACCAGTATGCGGCCGGTCGCCGAGTCGGGGAACACCGGCAGCTCCGAGGCGTACAGGCCCGACATGAAGCTCCCCACCCCCGCGGCCGTGATGGCCAGCGGATAGTCGGTGGCATGGCGCAGCTGCAACTCCAGGGTGATCGTCCTCTCGGCTTGCACCAGGAGCATGGGGCGGCCGCCGCGCCCGCCATACTCGATCCGCGTGTGGAACAGGCTGTTGTCGAAGCTGAACTCGGTCAGATCGATCCCGTTCCAGGCCCCGGCCGACTCCGTCTCGGAGGTCAGCACCACGGGCTTCTCCACCGTGCCGTCGGTTTCGAACTGACCCAGGTTCTCCGCATCACGCCCGGCGACGACGCCCGCGTCGCCGTTGAACTTGAGGACCACGCCCCGGTCCAGGCGCAGCGAGGGGCCATCCGGGCCGGCCACGAAGACCGTCTCGTTCACCCGATAGGGCACGCGGAAGTTATGCCAGGTCTGCGAGTCGACAACGGGGTTGTCCTCTCCGGCCAACACCTGGATTAACTCGGCCTCGTTCAGCCTGAATCTGACATACTCCCACGGGGGGGGGACCGTCGCCTGGCCCGGCGCCTCGAGGCTGGGCCCCAATGAGTTGGCGGTGAAGGCCAGGGGCACACCCCCAGACATGACGAACTCGATGTTGTTTATCAGCACGACCGCATCCCTGACCTCAACCATGGGCGCCCCATCACGCCCGCCGGCCATGATCGTCATGTAGTTCATCTGGCTCTGCTCGGCTCCCGGCTCGAACCGGATCTGCCCCCAGAACCCGGGCTGTTCGTCGCCGGTGTTGGGCAGGAAGCTGACGTAGTTGTTCTGATCCCCTACGGCATGTAGGCTGGCGCCGCTGCTGATAGTCAGGCTCGCCCCCTCGTCCATGAACACCTGGGCCGAAGGAGCAATCGTGAGCGTCGAGTTGTGGACAGTCACGCCTGCCGAGCACACGTAGTGTGGGCTGGACGCCGTCCACGACTCGCTGGTCATGATCTGGCCGCAATGCTGGCCCAAGCTGTCCGCCAGCGCCGGTGACGCCGCACCGGCCACCAGATACGCCAGGCCCGCCAGGACCAACCCGGTTCGCAGTTGATTCATCGCTCGATCTCCCCCAATCGCCAACGAAAGCAATCTCCTCGTATCCGCGGCCCGGTCCAACCCCACCGCCAGCCGCGGGACGACCGCATGCCGCGCCCTAGGATAGCCCAATCCCACGTCCAGGGGTAGGGCGAAGCAAAGCTTCGCCCCTACACGGCCGACCTTTCGACATCGAGGGCTCGGCGGTATAATGACCCGACAATGACCTCACGCACTGCACAGTACGCCTCGCGCCTCATCGAGGCCGGCTGGCTGGCCGCCGTGATTGCCACGCCGGTCTTCTTCAACGTATGGTCGAACCGCGTCTTCGAGCCGGACAAGCTGACGCTCTTGCGCTCCATAGCTCTGCTGATGGTGGCCGCCGCCGCCGTGCGCATCCTGGAGGACGGGCTGCCCAACCTGGAAGCCGTGCGGCGTTGGGCACGGACGCCCTTGGTGGCCCCGGTCCTGGCCATGACGGCCATGGTTGCCTTTTCGAGCATGACCTCGTGGGTGCGGCGCCTGAGTGTCGGAGGCTCATACACTCGCCTCCAGGGGCTCTACAGCTGGCTGGCCTACGTGGTGGTGTTCGTGGCCATCGTGACCCTGCTGCGCCGCCGGGCGCAACTCGACCGGCTGGTCGACTGCCTCATCGTGCCCAGCCTGCCGGTCGCGCTCTACGGCATCGTTCAGAAGTTCAATCTGGACCCCATGCCCTGGTTGGGCGACGTGACGGTGCGCGTGGCCAGCACGATGGGCAACTCGATCTTCGTGGCCGCCTACCTGATCATGGTAGTGCCACTGACTCTGGAGCGGCTCACCGCCGCCCTGCGAGCCCTGGATCGTGACGAGCGCAACGCCGCCGTGCTGCGAGTCAGCGGTTATCTGGTCCTCCTGGCCGTCCAGGTCATGGCGATAGTCTTCGCCCAGAGCCGCGGTCCGCTCCTGGGCTTCCTTGGCGGTTTGTTCTTCTTGCTGCTGCTCATGGCCGCCATGCGCGGCCGCCGGGCGATGCTGGGTGTGCTGGGCCTGGGGGCGGCGCTCGCGGCCTTCCTGGTCGTGTTCAACCTGCAGGGCAGCCCTCTGGCCCCGTTGCGGGACGTGCCGTACCTGGGGCGCATGGGCCGGGTGTTCGAGACGGAGCGCGGTACGGGCAAGGTCCGCGTGCTCATCTGGGGCGGCGCGCTGGAGCTCTTCCGCGACGACCCCGTGCGGACGGTGATCGGCTACGGGCCGGAGTCCATGCACATCGCCTATAACCGATTCTATCCACCGGAGCTAGCGCACTACGAGGCGCGCAATGCCTCGCCCGACCGCTCGCACAACGAGACGCTGGACGTGCTGGTCCAGATGGGGCTGCTCGGCTTCGCGGCCTATCTGTACTTGTACACGAGCCTGTTCTACTTCGCTCTGAAGTGGCTCGGTCTCATCGAGAGTGCGCCTCAGCGCAGACTGTTCCTGGCCCTCTGGTTCGGCGGCGGCCTCCTTTCGACAGTGGGCTTCTACCTCTGGGCGGGCAGCGCCACCTTCTTCGGCGTGGCGCTCCCGGCCGGCATGATCGCCGGGCTGTTCTCCTACGTAGCCTGGCAAGCCCTCGCCGGGTGGCAGCCGTCGGAACGGCCCGGCGGGCTCATCCTGGCCGGGCTGGTGGCCGCGCTCATCGCTCACTTCATCGAGATCCACTTCGGCATCGCCATCGCCGCCACCCGGACCCTCTTCTTCGCCCTCATGGGCACTTTGGTCGTCGTTGGGGCACTGTCCGACCAGCACCCGGAGCTGCTCGCCGAGTCCACGCTCCCGGATTCCGTACCGTCAGGACCCCGCCGCCGCAAGCGACGCCGGCGCTCCGACGCCAAGCCAGCCCCGCCTTCGGCGCGAGCGTGGTCGGCCAGGGCGTTCTTGATGCTCGTCCTCCTCGTTACGCTGTCATACGACCTACTGGTCGACGTCAGGTTCGGCTCCGACAAGCTCCAGTACTGGGCGATCCTCGCCTGGCTCATCGGACTGACGTGGGGGATCGGGTCGCTGATCATGGGCACCGAGCTCCTGGTCTTGCCGGGCGGCTCAGCGCTGGGCCTGGGCCGCTACCTGGCCATCACGGTAGGCGGTCTGGCCGTGTATGCCTTCGCCCACGGGTTGGTGCTCTACAGCGGCACCTTCGCCGCACAGGCGGGCCGCGGCGCCGACACGAGCTCATCCCTGCTCATGCTGTTTTACGTCGTGCTGTTTACGCTCCTTCTTCTTTGGGGCTGGGTGCTGGCGCGGGGGGATCCGCCAGTGGGAACACTGGTGCGGCGTCGGTACTGGTCCCTGGGCATCCTCGGGGGGGCCCTCGCCATCTGGCAGTACCTCGGACTGGTGCTGCTGGCAGCTTTCATCGCGTTTGTCACGAACGTTAACGAGGTGCGGGCCGACATCTATTACAAACAGGCCTATGTCAGGTTCCACAACGACGCCCAGAGGCTGCAGGCCAGCGGTGACTGGTCCGGTGCCGCGACCTACTACCGTCTCGCGAACCAAAACTACGACCGGGCGTTGGATCTGGACCCAGACGAGGACTACTACCTCTTGTTCAAGGGGAAGGTCCTCCTGGAGGAAGCCGACGGTCTGGCCGAACAGTTCGAGTTGGCGCTCCAACGCCAGCTGGGACAGGCGCCGGTCGCCGGTGACTTCTCGGAGTACGAGCTGGCCTCAGGCGATACGGATCTGGACAACGAGCTGAGGCGCCGGGACCGGGCCTTCGAGGACGCCCTCCAAGTGCTTGACAAGGCCCTCGAAACGGCACCGCTCAACACCGACCACCACGCCAACCTGGGCCGCGCATACCAGGTGTGGGGGGACCGGACCTTCGACCCCGAGAAGCAGGCCGAGCGGTTGGCCGAGTCCCGCATGTGGTTCGAGAGTGCCATCCAGCTCAGCCCACACAACGCCCAACTGCTCGAGGAGGTAGCCACGACCGAGTACTTGGCGGGTCGGACCGAGGCCGCCCTCGAGCGGATCGACGAGGCGCTCGCCATCGATCCGGAGTACGGCCGGCTCTTCCGGTTGCGCGCGACGATTCGCCGCGAGGCGGGCGATTGGGCGGCCGCCGAGGAGGAATACCGGCGGTACGTGACATCGCGGGAAGGCAAGAAGGACACGTTCGGCTGGAGTGCGCTCGCCTTCGTGCTGGGTCAGCAGAACAAGCTGGAAGAGGCCCGTGTGGCCAACGAGAAGGTCCTGGACCTCGTGAAACCCGATTCCGACCTACCCACGCTGCGCAATCTGGTCATCCTCTGCCGCGACCTCCAGGACATCGAGTGCGCCTGCGACTACGCCGCTCGTGGCCTGGAGGGGGCACCCGAGGACCCGGGCCTCCGGCAGCTCTCGGTGGAGCTGGGGTGCCCGGCCAGCGGCCAGGGTGAGGGCGCGACGGAGTGAGGTCGGCCCGGGGCATGGATCACGGTGTGCACGCACATCACAAGGAGCTAGGAGCTGGGAGCTGGTGAGGCTTTTCAGGGATCGCACGACAGATCTGGCTTGGGCCATCAGCTATCAGCATTCAGCTATCAGCTCGACCGATCCGACGCCAACCTCAACTGATGACAATCGATGGCGCTCCGCAGGGCTGCGTCGGATCACAGCTTCCAGCGCCCAGCTCCCAGACCCCAGCTCCCCGCGATGTTCACCTACGTCCTGATCTTCGCCGCGGCGCTGGCCTTTGCCATCGGCGCCACACCCGTCGCCCGACGCCTGGCCCGGCGGGCGGGCTTGACGGACCATCCGTCGGCGCGCAAAGTCCACACCGAGCCGGTACCGCTCCTGGGCGGCGCGGCGATCTACGGCGCGGTCATGGTGGCTCTCCTCCTGTTCAGCAACCGCCACTTCGTGGTGCAGCCGGCCGGTATCCTGATCGGCGCCACGCTGATGAGCTTCCTGGGCCTCGTGGATGACCGGCGGCCCGTCCGTCCGCTCCTGAAACTTGGTGGCCAGCTCGGCGCCACGGGAGTGCTGGTGGTCAGCGGCGTGAGCGTCCAGCTGTTCGGGCTTACGGTGGCCAATCTAGTGCTCACCGTGCTGTGGGTACTAGCCGTCACGAACGCCATCAACTTCATGGACAACATGGACGGCCTTGCCGGCGGCGTGTCGGGCGTCGCGGCCGCGGCATTCCTGCTTCTCGCGGTGGCCAACGGCCAGCAGCTGGTCGCGCCGCTCGCCGCGGCGGTGCTGGGCGCCTGCGTCGGCTTCCTCGTGTACAATTTCAATCCTGCCGTGATCTTCATGGGCGATCACGGCAGCCTGTTCCTGGGGTTCATACTTGCGGGTTTGGGAATCAAGCTGCGCTTCCCTGGCCGGCCGACAGACGTCACGTGGATGATCCCCGTGCTGGTGCTCGCAGTGCCGCTCTTCGACCTGGCGCTGGTGCTCGTCGCCCGCACCCGCCGGCGGGTTAATCCTTTTACCACCGGCGGGAAGGATCACCTGTCGCATCGGCTCGTGGCCTCCGGCCTGACCTCGCGTGAGGCGGCGCTGACGATCTACCTGCTGTCGTGCATTGCGGGCGGATCGGCCCTGTTCGCGAGCGAAGCGGCGGCGCCCGCGGCGTGGGCTGTGCTAGCCGGGGTGATTGCCACCGGTCTCTGGGGAGTGTGGCGTCTCGAGCTGAGCCCGGCCGCACGACGAGCCAAGGAAAGGGCGGCAAATGCGCCAGCAGCTTGAGGCACGGATCGGTGATCGAACGGCCCGGATGGGCGTAGTCGGCCTGGGCTACGTGGGACTGCCGTTGGCCGTCGCGCTGGCGGACGCTGGATTCACCGTGGTCGGCATCGATGTCGACAGCCGCAAGGTATCGGCCGTCCAGGCCGGCAGGAGCCCCATCGGTGACGTGAGCGCGGCGCGACTGGCCGAACTGGTCGAACGCGGCCAGTTGGCGGCAAGCGCCAGCTACGGCGTGGTGTCGGAGTGTGACGTGCTGTTTGTCTGCGTGCCGACGCCCTTCGACGCCAACAAGACCCCTGACCTGAGCTACGTTCATGCCGCGGCCGACGGTATCGCCGCCCACCTGCGGCAGGGCCAGCTGGTCGTCCTCCAGAGCACGACTTACCCCGGCACGACGGAAGAAGTGATCCTGCCGCGGTTGGAGGGCGGCGGCATGCGTGCCGGGCGGGACTTCTTCCTGGCCTTCAGTCCCGAACGGATCGACCCCGGCGTGGCCGAGCACACGGTGCTCAACACCCCCAAAGTGGTCGGCGGCGTGACGGCGGAGTGCTGTGCCCTTGCCGCGGCGGTCCTGCGGACGGTGGGACCCGAGGTGCACATCGTCTCCAGCCCGCGGGTGGCAGAGATGACCAAGCTCCTGGAGAACACCTTCCGGGCGGTGAACATCGCCCTGGTGAACGAGCTGGCGCTCCTGTGCGAGCGGATGGGCATCGACATGTGGGAGGTCGTGGATGCAGCGGCCACCAAGCCCTTCGGCTTCATGCCCTTCCGGCCGGGCGCCGGCGTAGGCGGTCACTGCATCCCGATCGACCCACATTACCTGGCGTGGAAGGCCCGCGAGCACGACTTCTCAACGCGCTTCATCGAGCTGGCGGCGGACGTGAACCAGGCCATGCCCTCGCACGCGGTCCGGCTGATCCGCCGGGCGCTGAACCGCGCCGGGCAGCCCGTGTCCGGTGCACGGGTGCTGGTGCTGGGAGTGGCCTTCAAGCCCGATGTGGACGACCCACGCAACTCACCGGCCAAGCGCATCGTTGAGCTACTACTGGAGGACGGCGCCGAGGTGCGCTACCACGACCCGTACATCCCCGAGTTCCACGTGGGCTCCAACGTCTTCCACCGCAACCGGGAGAATCTGAAGAGCGTTCCGCTGACCGACGAGGAGCTCGCCGAGTCAGACGTGGCAGTGATTGTTGCCGCCCACCGCGTGATCGACTACGATCGGGTCGTCCGCCAGGCCCGGCTTGTGGTCGACACGGCCAATGCCACGGACGGACGGGGCGGGAGGCACGTCGTACGTTTGGGCGCGCCGTGAACGGAAGCAACCACATTCGCAACGTGCATTATGAGGAGCAGCCCAATGGCAAAACGTGAGAGGGAACGATACACAGAACGCGCTCGACCGCATCGCCGGGGGTCTCCGGGGGGCGGTGGCGGTCCGGCGGGTGCCGACAGCTGGAGCAACCCGGTAGTCCTGGTCGCAGCGGGTGGCCTGGTGGTAGCCGTCGTTCTGGCACTCGGCTTCCTGGTCGGATCTGGCGGCACGGTGCCCCAGACGACCGACGCCCCCGACGCCACCCCCACCTTTCCCCTAGAAATCCCGACCACTCCCGCCGAGGTGCCGGACAGGCCGCCGCCACCGGACACACCGCAATTCGGCGCGCCGGAGGACCAGGGCCTGGATCCTGAGGGCACGGCCTACTTCGCCACGATCGAGACACCCCACGGCCCGATCGTGTTCGAGATGTGGCCGGAGTTAGCGCCCGAGACGGTGAACGCCTTTGTGTTCCTGGCCCGTGAAGGATTCTACGATGGGCTGACATTTCACCGGGTTGAGCCGGAGTTTGTGATCCAGGGCGGCGACCCCTTGGGCACGGGCACCGGTGGCCCGGGCTATAGCGTGGCGGCGGAGTTCAACGCTGACAACCCGGTGCCCCACCGGGCCGGGACGGTGGCCATGGCCCGCGCGGCCGACCCCGACTCGGCCGGCAGCCAGTTCTACATTGTGACTCAGGACAGCCCCAACGCCAGCGGCCTCGACCGTAAGTACACCGTCTTCGGGCACGTGATCCAGGGTATGGACGCCGTGCACGCCATGCAGGTGGGCGATGCCATGTCCAAGATCACGATCGAAGAGAAGCCCATCGCGGAGCGGGTGGTCAGCCCGGACGATATTCGCGAGGGCAACCTGCCGGAGGGCGTAGGGGGCGAGGCGGAGGAGTAACCGCGGCCGTATCAGAGCAGCCACGCCCTGATTCGGTCCGGCAACCGCCGCCACCACGCCTCATCGGCCTGCACGCGGAGGATGTGGGTGCCGCCGGGAACGTCGGCGGCACCCAGCCCCTGCTCGATGACCACGGTGTGCGGGTCGTCCAACAGGATCCGGGCGATCTCGGGCTCCTGGCGCACGGACGAGTTCACCAGGACGACCTGGGTCAACTCCACCTCGAGCCGGTCGAGCAGGTAGTCGACGTGCCAGTGCAGCCTCTTCGATGCCGGCAGCACCACCTCGCGCCGCTCCGGGGCAGCGCCCGCAAAGTACTCGATGAGGTCGGCGCGGATCTGGTGCGGCGGCCTCGTACCGCTGCGAGTCGCGTGCCGCAGCAGCCGTGCCTCGAGCCGCCCGCCGCCGCGCCCCATGGCCGATCCGACATAGACATACTGCCCGGCCGGCAGGGCGACGGCTCGGCCGTGCCGGAAGCGGCCGAACGCCAGCGCCAGGTCCGCCCCGAGCGCCATGCGCAGCACGTACGCCCCGGCCCGGGGCACATTGCCTGGCGGGTCCGGCCCGATTGCGGTGACGGCCGGCAGAGGTGGCACAGCATCCATCCGACCCGATTATGCCCCGTCTGACGACCTTACGCACACCGATCTCACGTAGGGGCGGTTCGCGAACCGCCCCTACCGTCCCCGTACCGACACCCGGCGGGGACGGGGCGACGGCATGACAACTCTCTCGTGTACCCCCGACGCTGACGAAATTGACTCGGCGGGTATGGCGTGGTAACATAGCCCCTCAAATCTGAAGAGCAGACAGACTTCGAACCGGAGGAGTAGGCGGACCAGGACGCTGGTAGAGAAGAGGGGTCACCGGCTGAAAGCCCCTCGCAGCTACCCCCGCCGAAGGTCGCCGGGGAGTCGCGCGCGCGAAACGCAACACATGGACGCAACACATGGAGTAGTGTGCGCCGGGCCCGCCCGTTAGCGCGGAACCTAGTGCCGCGCGGTCTCTTGAGGGGCCGTTCGGAAGCAAGGTGGTACCGCGGAAGGAACCTTCCGCCCTTGTGGCGGGAGGTCTTTTGTTTTGTCTTCCGGTGGACCCACTTCAGAAAGACGAAACAAGGAGTCCGACATGGCCGCACTGACACACCCTACGGCCACGGGGGCAGCGATGCCGACGACCTACGAGCCTGCTGCCCACGAGGAACAGCTCTACGACTGGTGGGAGGCGCAGGGGTTCTTCAAGCCCGAGACGCAGGTCGCGCTGGGTCAGGCCGACCCCGGCGCCGAGCCGTTCGTGATCAGCATGCCGCCGCCCAACGTGACCGGCGCGCTGACGACGGGCCACGCCGTCACGGCCGCCATTGAGGACCTGATGCTTCGCTACCATCGCCTGCGGGGCGCCCCCACGCTGTGGGTCCCTGGCAGCGACCATGCCGGCATCGCTACCCAGAACGTGGTGGAGCGAGCACTCGAAGCCGAAGGCACGAGCCGAGAGGAATTGGGGCGCGAAGCGTTCGTGGGGCGGGTGTGGACCTGGAAGGAAGAATACGGCGGCCGCATCACGCGTCAGCACCGGCGCCTGGGCGTGAGCTGCGACTGGGAGCGCGAGCGCTTCACCCTCGATGAAGGGCTGAGGCGCGCCGTGGCCGAGGCCTTCGTGCGGCTCTTCGACCGGGGACTCATCTACCGTGGCCTGTACCTCGTGAACTGGTGCCCGCGCTGCGAGAGCGTGATCAGCGACATCGAGGTGGAGCACGAGGAGATCGCGGGCCGCCTCTACGAGTTCCGTTATCCGCTCGAGGGCGGCGGCCACCTGCCCGTGGCCACGACGCGTCCCGAGACGATCCTGGGGGACACGGCCGTGGCGGTGCATCCCGAGGACGAGCGCTACGGAGAATTCGTGGGTCGCACCGCCCTGGTGCCCATGCTCGACCGGCCGATACCGGTGATCGCCGACGCTCACGTGGACCGGGAGTTCGGCAGTGGCGTATTGAAGGTGACGCCAGGGCACGACCCCCACGACTACGAGATCGGGAAGCGGCACGGCCTGGAGGAAGTCAACATCCTCAACCCCGACGGCACGCTGAACGAAAACGCCGGGCCCTACGCCAGCCTGGACCGTTACGCGGCCCGCGAGCGGCTGTGGGAGGACATGCGCGGCGCGGGGTTGGTGATCAGCGAGGACGCCTACGCCCACTCCGTAGGCCACTGCTACCGCTGCCACACGGCCGTGGAGCCGCTGCTCTCGACGCAGTGGTTCGTGAAGATGCAGCCCCTTGCCGAGCCCGCGATCCAGGCCGTGCGGGACGGGCGAATACGCATTGTGCCAAGGCGTTTCGCCCGCGAGTACTACCACTGGCTGGAGAACATCCGGGACTGGGCGATCAGCCGCCAGCTGTGGTGGGGCCACCGCATCCCCGTCTGGTACGGCCCCGATGGAGTGCCGCTGGCGGCGCGCGATGAGGCCGAGGCCAAGGTTCGGGCGCGCGAGCGCTACGGCCAGGAGGTGACCCTCACGCAGGACGAGGACGTGCTGGACACCTGGTTCAGCTCGGCGCTGTGGCCGTTCTCGACGCTGGGCTGGCCCGAGGAGGCGGATGACTTCCGGCTTTACTACCCGACCAGCGTGCTCGAGACCGGCTACGACATCCTGTTCTTCTGGGTGGCCCGGATGATCTTCATGGGCCTGGCGATGACCGACGACGTGCCGTTCCGGGTGGTGTACCTCCACGGCCTCTTGCGCGACGCCCAGGGGCGCAAGATTTCCAAGAGCCTTGGCACGTCCGTGGACCCCATCGAGCTGATCGAGCGCTACGGCTGCGACGCCCTGCGCTACCCCCTGGTCACGGGTGGCACTCCGGGGGTGGACATGAAGCTGTCGGACGAGCGGTTCGAGGGAGCGCGCAACTTCGCCAACAAGCTGTGGAACATCGGGCGGCTCATCACGAGCAACCTGCCGGACGGCTTTGCGCCACGGCCGGTGACAGCCCTGGAAACGGATTGGGACGCGCTGGAGCTCGCCGACCGCTGGATCCTCTCCCGCCACAGCCGGACGGTTGGCGAGGTGACGCGGTTGCTGGAGGCCTACCAGTTCGGTGAGGCGGGGCGCGTGCTCCACGAGTTCCTGTGGGGTGAGTTCGCCGACTGGTACGTGGAGGCGGCGAAGATCCGGCTGTACGGCGACAACCCGGCGGCCGCGGAGACGGTGCGGCAGGTGCTCTACAACGTGTTCGAGCGCTCGCTCACATTGCTGCACCCCTTCATGCCGTACGTAACCGAGGCGATCTGGGGCCACCTGCCGCGCCGATCCGACGCCTTTCCGGCGCTCATCGTGAGCCGTTGGCCCGAGGCCGGCCGGACCGACGAGACGGCCGAGACGGTGTTCGCGCTTCTCCGGCAGCTGGTGCGCGGCGTGCGAAACGCTCGGGCCGAGTACGACGTGGAGCCCGGCCGGCGAATCCCCGCCTTGGTGAACGCCGGCCAGCACGCGGAGCAGCTTCGCCGGCAGGTCCCGGTGATGGCCTTTCTGGCACGGCTCGATGAGGCGGCGGTGGAGATCGGTGCGGATCTCAACCCACCCGCGGAAGCTCACGTGACGGTCGTCGTGGGCGAGGGGGCTGAGGCGTGGTTGCCGCTGGCCGGGATGGTGGATCTGGCGAAGGAGCGCGCGCGCCTATCCGCTGAGACGGAAGCGGCGCGGGCCGAGGTGGCCCGCCTGGAGGGTGTGTTGGCCAACGAGCAGTTCGTGACCCGGGCACCCGCGGCGGTGGTGGACCGCGAGCGGGACCGACTGGCCGAGGCGGAGGCACGTTTCGCAACGCTGGAGGAGCGGCTGGGGAACCTCGGCGGCCGGTGACGGCGCGGTCAGCGGCTGGCACCGGTTCTCTTTGTTGACGCCCGCCAGCGACCGGATACAATGGGTGGTGCCATCGTCCTGCGGCATTTCATGCCTGTTCGTGAAAGGGATGCGCCCATGAACGCCTCACGGCGGACGTTCCTCCTACCCGCCTTCGTGCTGATCGTCGTAACCCCTGCGCTCATGATTCCCACGGCCTCGACCGCCAGGGCGATCGCGCCCGCGACGCCCGCGACGGATGTGTGTGGCCCCGTGGCTCCCGGCACCCGGTGGACGGCTGCCGGTAGTCCGTACATTACGACCTGCGACGTGGAGGTGCCATCCGGCGCCGCATTGACGCTCGAGGCGGGCACCGTCGTACGGCTCGGTTACTTCCATCAGCTGAACGTCGCCGGTGCCCTGCAAGTCCTCGGCAGCGCGGCATCACCCGTGCGCTTCGAGGCGGCCGACGCGGGCCAGCCCTGGGGTAGCGTTCAGCTTCAGGCGGGCAGCGGCCCCTCGCGGATCGGCCACGCCGTGTTCACTGGCGGGGGCGCCGGGCGACGTGAGATGTTGGGCATAGCCGCCGACCAGGCCGAAATCCACGATTCGCTGTTCACGGAGGGCGCGGGCTTCGGTGTGGCGATCAAGGACGATGCATCACCAAACTTGCACGACTCGCGCTTCATCAACGTCACCGATTACAACGCCAAGCCGGTCCCCGCCGCGCTGCACATCCTGGGCCAAAGCGAGGCCGTTATCACGCGCAACGTGTTCCAGAGCAACACCTACGCCGTCTATTGGGAGGCGGACGCGAACCCCGACTTCGAGGGCAATCGCTTCGCCTACAACGGCCACAACGGGGTGCTCTACCGGGGCGAGATCACGCGCGACGTGCGCCTGCCGAACCTCGGTCCGCGCGCATGGTCCTACCGGATCCTGCCGCCTGCGGTCGACGTGGAATCCGGTGGCAGCCTGACCATCGATCCGGGAGCCACGATCAAGTTCGGTACGGGCACGGACATCAGCGTCAAGGGCACGCTGGCCATCCGTGGCCAGGCCACCAGCAAGGTGCTCTTGACTACCGACTCGCTGGAGCCCGCGCCCGGAAAGTGGAGCGAGATCGAGTTCCAGGCCGACAGCGTGGACTACGATCCGCACACCGGCGAGGGCTCGATCATCGACCACGCGATCATCGAGTTCGCTGGCGCGCGGCAGACCGGGTCGGTGTACATCCGCAACAGCTCCCCCCGTATCTCCAACACGCTGATACGGCACAGTGGTCGACGGGGTATGACGATCACCGGCGAGGAATCCAACCCCCAGCTCGTGGGGAACTTGTTCGATGCCAACCTCCACGACCCGGACGGTAACGCCCTGTTCATCAGCGGGAGCTCCGCGCCGGAGGTCAGCTTCTGCATTTTCCGCAACAACCGCACCGGCATTCGCGCCGAGCGGGGGGCCGCGCCGGTCATCCAGGAGCACAACTGGTTCGACCGCAATCTGACGTTCGGCGTGTTCAACGGCGACCGAGCGGTTTGCATCGAGGCCGCCGGCAACGACTGGGGGGCCACAAACGGCCCCAGCGACACCTCGGCGCTACCGACAGACGCCTGCGGTGCGGGCAGCAACCTCGGCGACGGCGATCTGGTGAGCAACCACGTGCGCTACGAGCCGTTCGAGGGCCAGCTGGCCCGACCCTCGTTCACCAAGCCCCAGTGCGGCACGATACGCGAGACGCGGCCGACTCTCGAAGGACTCGCGCCGCCCGGCACCACGGTGGAGGTGTACGACAACCAAACCATCGTGGGCACAACTCGGGCCGAGACCGGCGGGGGCGAGTTGGCGCCCTTCAGCTTCATGCCACGGGGGCTGGACCCGGGCTCCCATGTATTGCAGGTCCGCGCCGTATCCGGCGAGCTCGCCAGCGGCATATCCGAGCCGCTCGAGCTGTTGATCGACCCGTACGTGACCGTCGATGCGGGCGGTCTCAATGTGAGCTACGACCTGGACGACAACCACTACGTGCAGCCCTACCAGAACGCATCCGGCTGCCTGACGCTCCTCGCCGGCGACTGGATGGTGCGCCACCATCCGGTCAGTATGCTGAGTCTGAGCGCGCCCATCGCCTGCCCATCCGCGGCACCACCGACGGCCAGCCTGCTCTACCTCGACGAGCGGTTTCCGCTGCAGGCTAAGGGCGACGGGCGCTTCGAGGCCACGTTCGACCCTGCCGAGGGTGGCCCGTTCTCACTCGAGGTCAACTGCCAGGGGAAAACGCAGGTGCTGCTCCTGGGTTCGATCAACAAGGAACTCAACGGCTTCGTCTACGACGTGGCCAGGGGCCAGTTCGAAGGCCGGATCTTCGGTGCGACGGTGACCATGTACGAGTGGGACCAGCCCAACCTCGGCTGGCGGATCTGGCCGGCGCACGAGTATTTCGGCCAGACCAATCCGCAGGTGACCGGCCTTGGCGGATGGTTCGGTTTCTATCCCCAGGCAGGGCTCTATCGCGCCGAGGTGACGCACCCGAGCTACGAAAGTGCGATCAGCGAGAACGTTACCATTATCACCGAACCCTTCGTGCCCAACATCGCACTCCGGCCGAAACCGCGGATATTCCTGCCGGCGCTCCGCCGCCAGTGAGCCGCGAAGAAAGGGATTGTCGCCGCGCGTCTCCGCCCTGTGCTATACTCGCCTCCATGGCCCATCGGCCAGGGATCCGCGCTTGAGTGCCCGTGCGCGCCGCTTCTTCGGCTGCGTGCTCCCGGTGGCGGTGTTCGTCTTCGGGTGCGGGGCGATGGGTATGCTCGGCTACGCCGGGCAGATCATCGTGCAGGTCGTCCGCGTGCGCGACCTTACGATGGCACCGGTGCTCATGCCGGGCTGGACGGTGCTCGTGAACAACACGGCCTTCTGGGCCCGCGAACCGGTGCGGGGCTCGGTGGTCACAGTGGGCAGCCCCAACGGAATTTCATTTCGGCGCGTCCACGGCCTGCCCGGAGAGACCATCGAGATCCGTGAAGGGAAGGTGTTCATCGACGGCGAACCCACCAAAGTCCGAGACCGGTCTCACGGCTCTGGCCCGGACTACGGGCCAGTTCGCTTGGGTACGGATGAGTATTTCGTCCTGGCCGAGGACCGGAACGCCGATGACTCCAGGGTCTGGGGCCCGGCCAGACGCGAACAGCTCTACGGCGTCGCCCTGTTCTACTTCCCCGAGGGGAGCCACAGCCCGTACCCGGTGGCCCCGACCCCGACGCCTGAAGGCAGTCCGGGCCGGCCGGACCACAGCGGTGCCCCGTAGCTTCGGCGACGTCCGCAGGCTGAGCCATGCCGACCACCCCATCACTCATACCGCGCCACAACCTCGGGCTCTACCGCCTGGAAGGATTCGTCGGCCGTACGGCGGAGCTCGACCAGCTCGCAGCCTGGCTGGCCGACGAGCGGGTGGGGGTGGTGGTCCTCAGCGCTCCGGCGGGGGCCGGAAAGACGAGCTTGGCCACGGTGGCGGCGTGGGCAGCGCGAGACCGGTTCCCAGGCGGCTTGATTTGGGTCGGTGCAGCCGGACAGGAGGACTTCCGGCGCGAGGACATCTACCTTGCGCTGGACACGGTCCTCGGTACGACGATCCTCATCCAACCACCGCAGCTGCGCACCGCCGCGGCGCTCAACGCCTTGTATGCCGAGCCCCGGCTGCTTGTCCTGGACGAACTGGAGAGGGTCAGCCACTCCGAATGCCCGGACATTCTGGCGATGATCAGGCGATCCAAATCGATCCCGGCGAGCAAGGTGATCCTGATCGCCGAATCCCTCCCCGAGGGCTGCCTTCCCACCCTGCAACCGGAGCTTCTGACACCCGAGCCCATGGACGCAACCGCCCTGGAGGAAATGGCCAACACCGAGCTGGCCCCGCCGGAGGCGGCTGCCGTCTTCGCCGGTCGGTGGCCCGAGTTGGCACAGTGGACCGGGGGGAATCCGCTGCGGGCCCGACTGGCCCTGGGCCTGGCAGCACGCTCCGCGGCGGCGGGGGCCGACGGCGAAGCCCTGGCCACGCAGTTGGAGTCCCTGAGAGACAAGCCGCTCAAGGCCTGGCTCGAAGCCGCCCAGGACGCCCTGCGCCCTCAGGAACCGGCCGCAGCGGAGCTGCTCTCACGCCTTGGCCTGGGTACCGGGAACGCAGACCTGACGGTCCTCACCCCGCACTACTGGCGGGATCTGGGCACACCGGATGTGTTGGGCACGGCGGTTACGATGCTCGTACAGCGAGGCCTGGCCATCCGCGATGGCTCGCGGATCCTCCTGCACCCGGAGGTGCGGGCGCACCTGGCCGAGCAAGCACCACTGACGCATGACCCAGACCGTTGGACGCGCCTGGAGCGCGCACTGACGTCGCACTACCTCTCGCTCGCCGAGGAGTACGGTCAACGGCCCCGCGAGGCCTGGAGCGAGATCGATGCCGACTGGCCCAACATCAGGCATTTCGCCCATTTGGCCGTGGATCGCTTCGAAGCCGCGCTGGGCCAGCCACTCATGGAGCTGACACAGGACGATGCGCTCCCCTCGGCACCCCTTGAGGACGCGGCCACCGTAGAGGCCTTCGCCCTGGCCCTGTTGCCGGTCGTCCTGTGGCGCCACCCGCGCGCGAGCAGGCGCTGGCTCACAGCCGGGCAGTTAGCTGCTCGCATGCAGAGCCACCCCCATCGCGCGGCTCAGCTGGAGGCGGCCCTGGGGGGGTTGAGCTATCTCGAGGAGGATCCCGACTCGGCAGTACGGCATTTCCGGGCAGCTCGTGAAGCATTCGACGAGATGGGTGATCTACACCGTCTGATGCAGACCATGCTGGAGTTGGGGTCAGTGCTGCGTGCACTGGGGAAGCGCGACGAGGCCATCGACACCTACCGCGACGCGGTAGCGCTCGCGGAGCAGGCGGGCGACGAGCTCGATCGCGCGACGGCCTACGCCCAGCTCGGCGCCGCGTTCCACGCCGCCGGCGAGCCCTTCCGCGCGATCGAATGGCTGGATCGTGCCCGCCCCGCCCTGGAGGCCTCGGGGGGGCCGGCGCTCGCCGCCCTGCTGAACAACCTGGGACTGGTCTACGAAGCCGTGGGCCGTTTCGGGGAGGCAATCACCGTTTACCAGCGCAGCTTCGAGCTGATCGAGCCGACGACACGCGCCAGCCAGCTGCAGCTGGCCACGATTGCCGGCAACATCGGAGCCGCCCATTACGAGCTGGGCGAGCTGGAGGAGGCTCTGTCATCGTACCGGCGCGACCTGGCTCTGAGCCAGGCGATCGGCGACCAGGCCGGAACGGCTGCCACCCATCACAACATCGGTCATGTCCTCTTGGAGATGGGTGTCCCGCAGGGAGCGCTGACCGAGTTCACGAGGGCGAGGGAGATCTATGAGCGACTGGGATTGGATGAGCTGGTCGCGGAGGAAGACGAGGCCATCGCGCACGCCCACGCGCGCGCGGCGACGGTGGTGCACTGAACGATGATGCAGAGCTTTTACTATCACGGCGACGATGTGCCTGCCACGGGGCTCAACGTGGGCCAGCTCAGGGCAGCAAGCGCCGATCCGGCCGGAGTGCTGTGGATCGACCTCGAAGCACCCACTCCCGAGGAGCTCGAGTCCGTAGTCAAAGGCGTCGTCGGTGCTCATCCGCTAACCATTGCCGATTGCCAAGACACCGCGGCTTGGCCGAAGCTGACGGATTTCGGCAGCTACGTCTTCATAGTGGCGTATGCGTTGGCGGAAGACGCTGAAGGTGCTAGCACCAGCGCGGGACCGCGCGGCGCGACCGGACTTGCTCTCTACCTTGGGAACAACTACGTTGTGACGGTACGCCATTCGCCACTGGCTGCAGTCGCCGCACTGCGCGAGACGATCACCCGCAACGTGGGCGTGCTGGCGCAGGGCGCGGACCGATTGGCCGCCGATCTCTTGGGTCGGACCGCAAGTGAAGAACAGTCAAGGGTTGAGGCCATGGCGAACGAGCTGGAGGTTCTGGAGGCCGCGGTCTTCAGAGAAGCCAGGGCCGGTCAGGTCCGGCAACTGTGCGCCCTCCAGGGCCGGCTGGTAGTCACCCAGCGACAACTCGCTGCCCAGCAGCACATGCTGCACGCGTTGTTGGAGACACCGCTCGTCCGGTCGCGGCCCGAGAACCGACTGTACTTCCGGGCGGCCCACGACAGGCTGACTGCCGCCGCGGAACGGGTCGATGCCTTGCGCGCTTCGGTCGCGGTCCTCGCGGCCTCCCAGCAGTCTCTCGCCGCGAGCCGGCTGATTGGGAGTGTGCTCTGGCTGGCTCGTGTGGCGGGGGCTGCGGCGCCACGTGCCCC
>CAYYVH010000005.1:0-34656 GCA_964475075.1 uncultured Anaerolineales bacterium
AAGGAATCGCTGAGCAAGGCAGAGGTTTTTCGCCTCACCGTCAGCGATGCACAAGGCCTCGGTCGACAGAAGGGCCACACGGAGGTCTATCGCGGACAGGAGAACGAGGGAGACCAGCTTGGCGAGGTGGAGCCGGAGACTCGCGCTGCGGACCTCCGCCGTGGCGGTGGCCGTTGGCAGTGGCTCTGTGGGTGGCGTCCCAGCTGCCGGTGGCGGCTGTCTCGCTGGTGCGCGCGCGTCGATGCCTCGTCAAAGATCGCCACCACGCCTATCAGGCGGCTGCCAATCTGTGTCGCGAGCCGAATCCGTTGCGCCTCTCCGCCGGCAAGGGAGCTCGCCCGCCGGTCCAATGTCAGGTAATCCAGACCAACATCCACCAGGAAGCTCAAGCGCTCGCCGATCTCCTTTAGTATTTCGCCGCCTATCAGAAGCTCGCGCTCGGAGAGGGTACGGCCATGGCTGCCGGACCGATCTGTCTCCTCTCGGCGCAGGGCCTGAATCCACTCCAACACATCGCGAATGGACTCGCGGCTCACCTCGACGATGCTGCGGTTACCGACCGTCACGGCCGCCATCTCCGGACGTAGGCGACCGCCTTGACAGGCCGGGCAGGGGCGCGTGGTCATGTAGCGCTCGATCTTACCTCGCACGTAATCTGAGTCCGTGCTCTCATACCGCCTGGCGAGGTTCGCGATGACCCCCTCGAACCGGGTGCGATAGCGGTGGCGGTAGCCGTTTCGAGTTCGATACTTGACCTCGATCTCGCGGTCACCGGAGCCGTCCAGGATGACCCGCTGCGCTTCCGGGGGTAGGTCCCGCCAAGCGGTCTCAAGGTCGAAACCGTGGGCATCCGCCGTGCTGGCCAAGAGCTGCATGTAGTAGCCGTGGTCGTTGCGCGACTTCGACCACGGTGCGAGCGCCCCTTCCCGCAACGTGAGGTCGGGGTTGGGCACGACGAGAGCCGTATCGATCTGCCGCTGGGCGCCCAGGCCCTGGCATGCCTGACATGCACCGTGCGGGGAGTTGAAGGAAAAGGACCGCGGCTCGATCGCCGGCAGGTTCACGCCACACTCGGGGCAGGCGAAGTGTTCGCTGAACAGCATGTCGGCCTGGTTGTCGTCGTCCAGCGGAGCCACGGTCAGGACACCGCTGCCCAAGGTCAATGCCGTCTCAACTGAGTCGGAAAGCCGCGTGCGATCCAGCCCACCGTCGCCGTGCTGTACCACCAGGCGGTCCACAACCGCCTCAATGGTGTGGTTTCGGTATCGATCCAGTTCGAAACCGTCGTTCACGTCGCCGACCTCACCGTCGACGCGCACACGGACGAAACCCGCCCGGCGTACGTCTTCGAATACGCGCTCGTGGGTTCCTTTGCGGTCACGCACGAGGGGCGCCAGGATCATGATCCGGGAGCCGTCTGGCAGCGCCATGATGGCGTCGGCGATCTGGTCTGCTGTCTGGCGGGTGATCACCTGGCCGCACGTAGGGCAGTGGGGCGTCCCGACCCGAGCGTACAGCAGCCGCAGGTAGTCGTAGATCTCGGTTACGGTTCCGACGGTTGACCGCGGATTATGGCTGCCACCCTTCTGACCGATCGAGATGGCCGGAGACAAGCCCTCGATCTGGTCCACGTCGGGCTTTTCCATTTGGCCCAGGAACTGGCGGGCGTATGTTGACAGACTCTCGACATAACGTCGCTGGCCTTCCGCATATATGGTGTCGAAGGCGAGAGTGCTCTTGCCGCTACCCGAGATGCCCGTGATGACCACCATCTGGTCACGGGGGATCTCCACGTCGATGTTCTTGAGGTTGTGCTCGCGGGCGCCGCGTACAGTGAGCTTGTCGCGTGACATTCCACGCTCCGGGTCGTGTGAATCCGCTGTCCTAGGGGCGATAACACGCCGACCGCCAACAATAGCACCACCGGGCACGACGGGCCAGATCGTTGCTTTCGCCCAGGCTCCTGAGGTGAAGCCGGGCGCCGTTTGGATCAGCCCAGGCTCTGCGAGAAGGTCCAGAAGTAGCCGTCGGGGTCACGAATGGAGAAGAACCGGAGGTGTTCATCGTCGGCGGGTGGTGTTGGGGATAGTCCCCGCGCCACGAGGGCATCGTGGTATGCTCCGACGCCCGAGACCTCGACCGAAAGCTGTATGCCGGCGCCACGCCTGTTGCGGCTGTCGGCCGGGTACTCGATCAGGACGAGGTGGAGATCACCTGCGCGCAGGTATGCCTGCGGCGAGACATCATCGTCGCGGCCCTCGAAGCCGAAACGCAACCCGTCACGATAGAAGGCGATGGACCGCTCCAGGTCCGCCACCTTCAGCCGGACGAAGCCCAACCCCTCGATCAACGCGCTGCTTCCCCCCGTTGTCAGCGCCGGAAGGCAGGCCCAGGCGCGCTCCAGGGGCACGACCGCCCCCTCCGCCACCGTGGCAGCAAACGACGTTGGACTGCCCGGCCGACGGGAATGCAACGCCTGCCCGTTCTGTTGCCCTACAGGATACCGCAAGAATATCGACAAAGCTACCCCCGCGGGCGGCAAGATTCCATGTGCCGCCCTGCGGGAGTGCTAACGTATCGGAAGGGCTGGGCGTTTCTCCGAATTCTATGCCACCCGGTGGCCGGTATGCAAGAAGCAACGCACACCGGGAGCCGGGCGTTCGCAAGCCTCGGACCTCAGCTGACCGCACGACTCCCTGCGCATGCGCACTACTCCCGACGTTTAGGGGGAAGCGTTGGCGACGGACACCACGTCAACCGATTAGGCGGTAGGCATCGGCTCCGCCGTCACTGCCGCCTCGCCGCCCCGCGGCCAGTACGGCCGTGAGGCCAGCGCCAGCCCACCGAGACCCACGAAGATCCCGGCCCAGTCGAACAGGAACCCGACCCGCGGCACGTTCATTAGAACCGCGAATACGACCAGGCCTATGATGAGCGGCACGTACCGACGCGTGCCGGCGTCGGGGGCGAACCGGGCAAGCGGCCATCTCCCGATCCAGCTTCCGACCACGGCCCGTGCGACCCAGGAGAGTATGTACATCCCGAAGGTCAACAGGCTGCCCAACACGGCGGATGTAGACACGACCGGGCCGACCAGGGGATCGATGCTGATGACGCCAATCACGATCAAGGCCAGGATCGTCGCCACACCAAGGGCCAAGAGACCCACGAACGCCACGAAGGCGGTGAGGCAGCCCCAACCAGCGCTGGGCAGGGCCCGCGCGGTCACGACTTCCTCGGCGGCGGTCATTACGCGTGGTACAAGCCACAGCAGGAGCAGCCCGACGACGAGCAGCGCGACGTAATCCTGTATCACGCTGACCAGCCAGCGTAGGGCCCGGGACGGCTGAGCCCTCTCCGCTGCGTCTTCCTCGTCCGTGTCCTTCTTCTCCTTGGCCGCAGTCGTCGTCACGTCTATCTCGCCGGATACCACGGCATCGGAGCCCTGGTGGAAACCGGGACCTATCGTCCGGACTTGTGGCATCCCTGGGAACATCATGAGTGGCGCTGCGCCGCCTTCAGGATCGACCTTGACCTTTAGGTCGCCGTCAACCTGGCCGTTCAGCTCCAGCGCGCTGCCGCTGAAGCTCAGGTAGCCCCCGAACTCGCCGTTCATGAGTCCCTGATAGCCGGCAGCCATCACGTCGCCGCCAACGGTGCTCTCAGCCGCCGCTTCCACGCTGAACCCGGCGGCGATCAGATCATCGGTCACGCCTCCGCCGGGTGCGAGCTTGACCTCGAAGCCGGCGGCCCGAATGTCATCTTCGACCATGCCCTCCACGAGGACTTGCTGGCCGGCTGCGATTAGGTCGCCCGTGACGAGGCCCTCTGGGCCCAGGACAACCGTCGTGCCGGCGGCGATGAGGTCTCCCTCGACGGTGCCGTTAATCGTGACCGTGTTCGCGAAGGCGTAGAGGTCGTCCTCCACTGTCTCTCCGGCGGCGAGCTCGTAGTTGGTCTCGCCCACGACGGTTGCAGCTAGGGCGGCCGGCATGAGGATGATCATCAGTGCGAACGCGAGCCACACGGAGCGCGCCCCAATACGGCGATGCATTGTGTACTCCTCCTTGTGTCTAACCGGGTCGGCACGCGAAAGGCTTGGGACCGGACCGGTCCCGCCAGATCTGTACGCAGGTCCCCCGCTAGGGTTGCACCGGCAGCTGAGCGGCGGCGACCGGACTCGCCGCGCCCAGGGCTGCTTCGGCCAACTCGTCGCAGGGGGGAGGCGCCACCCGGATTCCGTGGTGGCCCGCCCACTCCCGGACTTGAGGTGCCAGATGCGGGTCGCCGGGTACGTTCAAAAAGACCTGGCGGCGCCCCCCTGGTGCCCCGTCGGGAACGGCACACAGGCCGGCATCGCCGGCAGCCGCAGTGGTTTGGCTGCGCGCGTTCACCCAGTCGAACACGGTGCCCAGGTCCGTGAAGGTGGCTACGGCAGCGAAGACCTCCTCGCGTCGGCGGCATTTCCCGTCCACGGTCAAGGTGTGGAGGTCACAAACGGGCGCGTGAACGATCGCCCCCGGCTGTCGGAAACCGTCGTCCGGGAGATTCCCGTCGCCGAGTATCCGCATCACCGCCGGGTCTGCAAACGTGGCCTCCATGGCATCGTGCCAGATGGGTGCCGCACCTGTGATACCGAGCACGTCACGCATCGGACGGCCGTCCTTGTTGCCCGTCCACACTCCTATTGCCAGATACGGCGTGTAGCCTACCGTCACGTTGTCCCGGTAGTCGTCGGTTGTGCCCGTTTTCACCGCCGTCGGACGCGACGTGGTGAGTGGACCCCGTGGTGAGAAGGCGGGGCGTCTGGCCTGCACGTCCGACAGCACATCCGACACCAGCCACGCCGTCTCGGCGGACAACACGCGCTCCGGTTCGGGCGTGAGTTCGTAGTAGGGTGCTCCGCCGCCGATCGGCTCGATCTTCAGAATCGCCGCCGGGCGTACATGTAATCCTCCTCCGGCGAGTGTTGCGTAGGACGATGTCAGGTCCAGTAGCGGAACCTCGGCGCCCCCGAGTGTCAGGCTCAAACCGTATTGCCACGGATCAGGCTCCAGGCGTAGGCCCATCTTCCCCGCCAGTTCATGCACCTCCGCCACGCCAACCTCGTTCAGGAGATGCACCGCCGCTGCGTTCAGGGAGTTCGCCAGCGCTTGGCGCAACCGCACCGGGCCTCGGTACCGACCGTCGTAGTTCCGTGGTCGGTAGAACGAGCCGTCGCCCACCGGGAATGACAACGGCATATCCCACAGTAGGCTGGCTGTGCTCCAGCCGTTCTCGAGGGCCGCGGCATAGGTGATCGGTTTGAACGCCGACCCCGGTTGCCGCGGACTCAGCGCAACGTTGACCTGGCCGTCTTGCGGGTCGTCGTAGTCGATGCCGCCGACCATGGCCAGGATCTCTCCCGACCTCGGCTTCAGGGCCACCGCTGCCGCGTCGGTCACGTCGTGCTCCACCCGGAGATCCGCTACGTGCTGGGTGGCAATCGCAGCCAGACGTTCATTCAGTCCTAGATCAAGGGCCGTCGTAACCGTGTACCCGCCCCTTGCCGAAAGATGACTGCCAATGAGCTCAGGCAAGGCCCCTTGCAGGACATAGTCCACGAAGTGCTCGGCGCGCCGAGGAGGGGTGTCGGGCGGCACTGCGATCTCCACAGGTGTGTCGGCCACTATGTCGGCTTCCTCAGGTGTCAGATAGCCGGCGTTCGTCATGAGATCGAGGACTACCCGCCGCCTGGCGAGTGCACCGCCCAGATTCTCATACGGATCCAGGTGCACCGGAGCCTGCAGCAGCCCGACGAGGAGCGTTGCCTCAGCCACCGACGCATCGCGCACCGAGTGCCCGAAGTACCTCGTGGTGGCGGCTTCCACACCGTAGGCGTGATTGCCGAAGAAGGCCACGTTCAGGTAAGCCTCCAGGATCTCGTCCTTGGTGAATTCATCGGCGATCTCGGCGGCCAGCTGAGCCTCCAGGACCTTCCGGTCCAGGCTCGCCTCGAAGCGTTCTTCCGGGTCGAAGGCCACCATCCGCACCAGCTGCATTGTGATCGTGGAAGCACCCGAGATGGTACGACCAGCCTGAGCATTCTGAAGCGCCGCTCGGGCGACGGCTGCCGTATCGACGCCGGAGTTGTCGCGAAACGTCTGATCTTCCGTGGCGATGGCCGCCTGGAGGAACCACTCCGGAATCGCATCGATAGGCACCCAGGTGCGATGGCCGTAGGGTGCAACTTCGGCCAGCAGGTTCCCATGCCGGTCTACGATCCGAGTGGTCTGGAAGAAATCGTGGTCGTTGAGCGCCGCCAGTCTCTGGCGGTAGACACCGAGGCTAACGCTGTCTCCCTCCTGGTTGCCGCACGCAGTGAGGAGGAGACACGTCGCAGCGAGGACTGGAACAAGGCGGATCTGGGCGACGATCATTGGCCTTCCCCAACGCGAGCGAATAGAAAAATCTCGGCGGTACCGGGGACGCTCGGGTCGGGCGTGGGGGGCCGCCCTCTGCGCCGCAGTGGGCTGCGCCAAGAGGATACCACAGTTCCCGCGGTTAGGCCAATGGCCCTGCGGGTGGCCTTGCAGGTCAGGCCGTGGCTCTTGCGGTCAACCGGAGTGCGGCCGTGCCGCGGCCACGATCCGGACCCGCGGGTCGGCGAACTCCTCCGGCTGCTCTCAGCCGCCGGATCGAAACTGGCCGCGACGGCGTCGGATTCCCGTCCGGTGGTTTCAAGGAGTGCCCGGCGGCGCGAGGCGAAGCCCGCGGGTCCAGTGGATGCTTCGACTAGCAATGCCTTGGAGGCAGTGCGCTCCGCCAGCCGGTCGCGAACGAACTGCCATGATGCATGCTCTCGATCGCTGATCCAATCGATCAACGCGCTCACTTCGGCCTCTATTACGTCCGGCGTGTCCGCGATCACCTCGGCCTCGAACCGGCTCCTCAGACGGTCGCTGTCCAGTAGCTCGCGGATATCAGCCTCAAGCGCTCTTCGGCGGTGAGTGTCTTTTGCAGCCATTCGGCAAAGGGAGGCCAGCCCGACGTTGTAAGTCCGTCCCGATCCTGGGGCAATTCGAGCAGGTCGACCTTATTGACGACGAAGACGATACTTCTTGCCCCAGCTGCTGATCGTCTCCTATGCTCGCATCTGTGCTCACAATGCTCCCGCCGCGGTGCATTGCCCGGGAGATACCCTTTGCAGCGCATGCCGATTCGGCGTATACTCCTGTCATGATCGCTGTCGTACTGGCACTCATGGGTGCCGTTTGCCTTGCCGCCGTCTACGTGACCGCGACGGAGCGAATGGACTACGGCTCCCTGCACCGACGCCAGCTCGACGTGTGGGCTTCGCTGGCGGCTCTAGTATGCCTGGGCGGCATCCTCTTCGGCGGGGCGGACGCGCAGCGACAACTTGCCCTGCGCCCGTACCCTGAAAGGCCCGGCGTGGCAGCGACGATCGTACCTCGCCTACTTGCAGCGGACCTCGGCCACTCGGACGGGGCACCGCAAGCCGAGGCGGTGGCGTCGGACCATGTCTTGGCGTCGGCGTCGGACGCACTGCCCGACGGTGGGCCGGGGGCGGGGCCGGACGAAATGCGCTTGCGGGTTGACTCGGATGTGCGTCGATCCGGCCGATCATCTGGAGGAGGCGCGAGCTCTCCCGCCGGAGGCGAGAAGCCAGCCTATCCATTCCCAACGGCCGTGTTCGCGCCGATGATTGGAGCGACGCCGCAACCGTCTGCCGCCGTCGACCTGCTGCCGACAACCACACCGCCGCTAGTACGGATTGCCACGAGGTTCCGGGACGGGTCGGTCACGGGTACGCCTACACCCACCGTTGGTCCGCCGACAGCGGTGCCTACGGCGGCACCGTCAGTTACGCCCCACTGCGGCGACCCACAGGACATCCGGCTGCGCGTGGAGCGACTCGACACGACGCTCGATCGCTCGGACGGTGATCTCGCGGTGCGTTACTCGGCGAGGATCCGCAACGAGTCCCTCTTCCCGGCAACGATGGCCGACGTCGTGGTGACCGCACTGAATCAGACTGCAGGATCCGAGTACTTCGGGCACGCGACCCGGCCGGACATCACGTTGGCGCCGGGGGCTGTCATCGGGCTCGCCGGCGCCGTCACGCTCACCAAGAGCCCGCCGCCCTTCGGCAGCACGGATCTATGCCTCTCGTTCGTCGGCGAGACGTGTGGTCAGCGCCCGCCGTACAGCGTGATACGCCGATGCCGGACGGTTCGGGGCTTCTAATCAACGGATAGCACGACATACCACATCGTTTCGAAGGGTGTTGGGGGCGACCTTCTGGTCGCCCCCACGTATTGGCCGCAACAAGATCTTCCGCCAACGCCCGCCTACCGCATGTGCCCCTGCTTACCAGTCCAGGGCAAGTACATCGGCTTGCTGCCAGTCAGCGGGGCGTTGAACGCCATCGTGCCGTTCCAGACGACCAGGACGGGGCTTCTGTACGGACCGTAGGAGCCCGGACCAGGCTCGACGATGAGTTGGTATTCGCCGGGGGGTAGGTTGAAGAACCCGTATCGGCCGGCTGAATCGGTCCACTGTGGGTTGACCTGGTTCGTGGGGTAACCCCACCACTCGTCCCACACACCGGTGTCCAGGTTGCGCTGTAGGAGCCTCACCTTGGCGTTCGCGACCAGTGGTTCACCCACGTCATACCGCTTGTTCAGCCCCCCGCCCGGACCGACGGAGACATCGTCGATATACCAACCGTCGTCCTCGTCCTTGCGGTCGCTCTTCAACACGAAGCGCAAGTAGAAGCGCGGTTCGCGGGCGTAGTCATCCAGCGGAATGGCGACCGATTCCCAGCCGATCGTTACACCGGTGTAATCGGCCAAGCGCTCCCAGCTGCCGCTCGAACCGGCACGGCCCTCGACGTAGCCGTGATCGCCCCCCGCGAACCGGTACGAGTGCCAGAAGCGCAATGTCGGTGCCGAGACACCACGCAGGTTGATGTAGCGCGTGTAGGATAGCGCCAGCTCCTGCCTGGGCCTGTACGGAAGTCCTTTCCCGTTGGGCTGCTTGCCCGGGCTGTCCGTCCAGCTGAATCGTCCGCTGTGCGCATCGTCTTCCGTCCGCCGCCATGGAGGCTCACCGATCCAACCCTGGTCGCCTTCTTCGAAGTCGTGCGAGAATACCGGCGAGTGCTTCACGCCCAGGTCGGCGAAGACGAATCCGTCGCCGCCGGGGTAGACATAGCCCATGCATGCCAGGGGCGTTGCACCGTCGACCTCGATCGTGAACGGTCCTTGCACCGGCTCGAAGGGGGCGCTGGTCCACACTCCACCGGCTCCCGACGCCAACGGCACTGCTGGGCGGCCCGGTTGGACGAACTGGACGCTCGTAGCGGAGCCGGTGATGGGCACTCCGACCACCACCTCTTCGCCCGGCGGTAGCGTGACGCGCCCGCTGGACGGACCGCCGCAGCCCGTCGCACAGCCGGCCTCGTTTCGCACTGGCTGCCGGCGCGCCGATGTGACCGGGCCGTACTCGAAGTAGACCCCCGATGGATCGACGGTCAGGTTCGGCTCCACTTCGATGACGCGGAACCCGGTGCGCGCGCTCTTGATATCGCCCGTGCCGGCGTCGAAGCTCAGGCGATGCTCCCCCGAGCTCAGGGTCAGGTCCGTCTCGAATCGACCGTCGCCTCCGGCCACCACCGTGCGGATCGGGTTCTCGCTCTCGCCATCGTAGATGTTGACCGTAGCATTTGCGGTCGTGGAGCCGGATACTGGTACGCTCCGCTGGCTCGTAACCCCACAACGCGGGCTGTCCACGAGTGGGGCCACCGGCGGCGGTGTAGTCCACCAGTCCAGGTAGTTGACGTCATCGCTGACCGGTTCGCCCTTGCCGTCGATGTTCACAAGCTCGCCGATGGACGGCTTGCACTCGTCATCCCGGGAACTGTCGTCGAACGGCCCGCTCCGGTCGCCCCACCAATTCCATCGAGCGTCGGCGCACGTGTTGCCGTCGTTCTTCACGCCGAAGCTCACCGTTCCCGCCAGGTTCGAGTTTCTGAGGCTCAGGGTGGATGCGGCCCGGCGCAGGTACACACCGACATCGGTGTTGGTGATACGGTTGTTCTTGATGTCAGCCGTGGCTTCGCCATCGATGCGGATGCCGGACGCGTTGCGCCCCTCGACCTGGCGGATGATGTTGCCGTGGATGGTGGCGCTGCCCCCTTGGCGGACGGAAACGCCCGACCCGTTGGCCCGCAGGAGCGTGTTGTAGGACACCTGCATGTTGCGTTGGTTTTCGATGTCCACGATGCCGCTGCTCGAGGTGCCGCCGAAGAGGAATATGTTGTGCCGAAGATGCCCGCCGCTGGTCGGGCCGAACGCGATATTGCGCCAGAATCCGGGATCGGGGTTGGGCTCCGTTGCCGCAAAAGCCACCCCCTCGGCGTACAGCCGGTCCTTGACGTCGATGCCCCGGCCTCCCGCGAAGAGCAGCACCGTGCCCGGGTCGATCGTCAGGTCAGCGCCGTTCTCGACATCGACCCCGCAAGCGATCTCCCGCGCCAAGTCGTTGTGCCATACTTGGCTGGCGCGCACGTCCGCGCAGAAGAGCATGGCATCGTGAACATTGCCGATGGCCACGTTGTCAGCAGTGTCCACCGCTCCCCTTGCGCGGTGAGCCATCGACCTCTGGTTTCCGGTGAATACGTTGCCCTGCACGTTGACGACCGCATCCCCCTCGAGGTTCAGCCCCGTCTCGTAGTTGTCGCGGATGGTGTTGTTGATGATGTCGGCTCGGGCGCCCTCGACGTCAATGCCATCGAGGAGGGAGTAAGCGACGTCACTATTCTCGATCCTCGTACCGTTGGTCTCTACGACGACGGCCGCCTTGTCCGCGCCGGCGTAGTAGACCCCCATGTTGTTCAGCAGCACGATCCGCGAGTTGCTGCTCAAAGACAGGCCCTTCCAGTCGCCCGGGGCGGCCGCCGACGAGGTGGCATCGCCGTTCGTGTCACACGTGCCCTGAGCGTCGCAAAGCGAATCGTCGCGCACCGATGTGAAGATGACGGGCTCGTCGCCACTGCCTTCCGTCGGGACGTACAGGGAGCCCCGTCCGCTGTCAAGCTCGGCGTCTGGCTGGGCCTTGACGATCGTGCCGGCACCCAACTGGAGCCTGGCCCCGGCGGCGATAGTAACCCGCTGCCCCAAGACGTAGATCAGGTCCCCGGGCACCCAGTGGCGCTCAATCGTGACCGTGCCGCTGACGAGAACGCCGTTGAGCGTGTTGTCCGTGGCCGAGTTGTCGGCCAGATCGGGTTGGGCGTCGGCGTCCATCTCGATGGCGGACTGGTTGCCGATGAAGGTGTTGCCGTGAATCACGGGCTCGACCGCGCGTTTGTCGGCATTGATCCTAATGCCGGGGCCGCGCTGTTCGTGGATCGTGCTGTCGGTGATCTCCGTGTTCACGTTGTCGAGTAGGATGCCCCCGCCGCCGCCATATCGGATGAGCGTGTCCTTCACACTGATGTCGCCGCGCTCGATGATGAGCCCCGGCGAGAAACCCGCGCCGGCGTATAGGATCTTGACGTGGATGAGGCGGCCACCGCCGCCGGTGTCATCGAATCGGATGCTGCCCCAATTGCCGGCGTTGGGGTTCACATCGCCCTCACGGGGGTTGGCGTCGCCGCCGACCGTGTCGTCCCGGATGGAGGTGAAGACGATGGGGGCATCCGCGGTGCCTTCGGCGATCAACGTTCCCCGCTGGGTGGTGATATCGGCGTCGTCGTCCAGCTTGACCACGGCGCCGGGCTCGATGGTAAGCGTGGATTGGTCGTCCACGTCCACGGTGGCTACCACGATGTAGGGCAGGTTCCCGGCCCGCCAGCGGTGGGTCACCCGTGAGTCCCCGTGCACGGCCACGCCGTTTTTCACGTTTCCTGACGCCTCGTTGTTGCCTTCGAGGACCAGTTCGGCATTCGCATCCATGTCTATCGCGGCACCATCGCAGCCAACACCGTTGTCGGTAAACTCGTTATCGCGCAGCGTCACCAACTGGGGCGTCGTACCGGCCCTCAGCTGAACACCATGACCCTTGTTGTCGTGGATGGTGTTGTTGGCTAACAGTGTGGGAACCTGGGTGACGAGAATCCCGGCGCCACCGCTGAACGCGATCTCGCTGTGCTCGATGCTGCTGTCCGCGTGGGAGAGATCGATCATCGTGCTGGTGCATGACGTCGTGCCCCCATAGCGGACCACGGTCTGGCGCAGAAAGGCCCCACCGCTCGTACGCTTGATCTCGATCTTGCCCCAGTCGCCTTCCTGCGGGATCGTGCCTCCTCCATCGCCATTGGTGTCGCAACCGGCGTCGATGTCAGCTGAGCAGGCGTCGTCCTTGAGTGATGTTACTAGGACTTTGGCCCCATCGACGGTTCCCGCACGAATCTCACCGCGAGTGGCTCGGATAGCGGCCCTATCACCGAGCTTCACGACCGATCCGGCCTGGACGGTCAGGACCGCCGCCCTCTCTTGCAGGTCGATCGTACCGTCGATGACGTACGGCAAATCGCTGGCCAGCCACGTGTGCGGTACCGTCATGTTGCCCGAGACCTGGTAACCGTTGATGCCGTTCGTAAAACCAGGAGCCTCGTTGCCCTCATTGAGGAGCGTGGTCTCGGCATCCATGACCACAATCGCCGCTCCGCTCTCAATGCCGTTGTTCTCGAAGATGTTGTTGCGCAGAGTAAGCGTGACCGGCCACCGCGTTCTCATGAATACGCCCGAGTCAGCATTGCTTACGAAGCGGCTGTTCACGATGGACAGGGAATGATCGGAAACCTCTACTGCATCGCCGTCGGACTGCGTGAACAGCGTTTGCGAAACGACAACAGTGGGTGTGTCGACGCGCAGCATACCGTCGCGACCGTAGCGCAGTTCGGCGTTGGAGATGGAGCCGCCGCTTGACTCTTCCTTGAACTCGAGCCGCGACCATGAGCCGGGCAGCGGCACGCTCCGGCCATCGCTCTTCGTGTCGCAATCGACCTGGGACGATGTGCAGGCCTCGTCGTCGGTGATCGTGGTGAAGTAGATCTTCCCATCGGCCGTTCCGTTGGCGGTGAGGGATCCCGTCCGGATGTTCAACCCGCGTGCCTCTTCGGCCTTCACGACCGTGCCGGGCTCGATCGTAAGGTCGCTCTCCACGCTGACGGCGGACCGGAGCACGAACGGGAGGTCACCACCGGGCCAGGTGATGTCGTACTGCATGGCGCCGCCGGAGAGCACGATACCGTTGGTGGCGTTGTCCCGGGCGCTGTTGCCGGACAGGACGAACTGCACGTTGGTGCCTGAAGTGACGGCGTCATCGTTCCGTTCGAGGGTGACGCCGGCAAGCTCGACCGATGACAACCCCTCCCGCGCTTCCGTCACCTCGATCCCGGCTCCGTTGCTGCGATGCACCGTCACGTTGCGAACCACGGCGCTCACCTGGTTGACGCGGATGCCGGCAGCGTCAGTGTCCTCGATCACGGCATCGGTCACCGTGTTGTTGGCCAATGTCGATGTGACGATCATGCTCTCGAGCGCCAGCGCAGGTTGGCCTGCCTGGCCGGCATAGCGGATAGTAAGGCCCCGCAACTCGCCCGTTCCCTGTTGGTCAATCTTGACCCCGCGCCAGTCTCCGGCGGCTTTGACCGCTTTGTTGGAGGTGAATAGGACTTGGTCGGGTGCCGTACCGTTCACTATTAGCGAGCCGCCGTCCACCGTCAGGCCGGCATCGCCGGCGAATTCGACGGTAGCGCCCGATTCCACGGTGAGTGCGCCCCCCTCGATGACTTTAACGACGCACGTGGCGACCCAAGGGCTCTGGGCAGCAGTCAATGCCAAGGGCTCGGTTATCTCGCACGGGATATCGGTTGCCGGACCCGCCTGCACGGCGCCGGACGTGGCCCGGACGTTGGAGAGCGCAAGGGCGGTGATGATGAGTACAGCTTTGATTGCACGCCGATCGGTATCCAGAATGGCTCGGACCATTTGGGGCCTCTCCTGTTGGATAATTGCAGAGCGGAGATCACGGACACGGTACCCAGGGCAGGCCCTGGGACACTGGCATGATATCATGCGTCAGCGTCCGCGTCCAGCCTTCCGGGACCGACTTGAGTCAGTGCGCCAGGTTCAGAGGGAGGTACGCTGGTCGCGGCTGGGACTCGATACCCGTCTGCGGGATCGCGCGCAGCGTGATGTCGAGCGGAGATTCGGAAGCGTTGGCCGTAATGGCGTGGATCACGACTGTCTTGCGGCCTATTCCAAAGGAGGGAAACGGCCAGACTACCGGCTGACCTGCACCCAGACAGGCCGTGGCGATACGTGTGTCACCCGGTTGAATGCGATACGAGGATGACCAGCCAGATCCCACGCAGGTCTCTCGTGATGGGATGATCTCGACCTCGAGGGCACCCGGACCCAATGTGAAGCGGTCCGCACGAACCGCCCACGGCCGGACCTCTCTCGACTGGGAAGTGATCGGGTAGCGGCTCCACTCGTGGGAGGCGGCGGACGGAAAGCCGCTCGCATCTGCGCCGTCCCCCAGGTCAAGCGCCTTGAAGCCGAACCGTCCATCCTCGACAGTGGGGTCGTCGACGTAGAGTGCAAGTCCGTAGTCGCGGTAGATCTCGGGGAGTGTCCGCTGGATTGGCAGGTTCTGCATCACTGACTGGATCCCGGTGGAGCGGCTGGCCACCAGTCGCTGCAGCCAGTGGGGGTCGGTCTCACCGGCCAATTCGTGGAGGTACAGCATGAACAGATAGACCTTCCCGTAGTCGCGGGCATCACCATCCCAAGTCACGAGCGGTACCTCGGGTGCCTCCAGGAAGGCCAAGACATGCTTCCGCGGATGGCCGAGACCGCACAGTTGCACCGCCAATTCGCTGAGACCCTCGTTCAGCCAGGCGGCTTCCTCATCGTCGTGATTCCACTGAATCAGGTGTGCGAACTCGTGTGCCAACGTCTGCTTGATGATGATGCCGCGTGGATCCGAGGGCGAGACGTCGAGGTATAGCATCTCACGCTCGTTGGACTTTCGGCCCGGCATTTCGCGATCCAGGTCGACCTGACGATACTCGTTCGTAGGGTCGAAGTAGCCGGAGATGTACGTGTACGGCGCTGCGTTGTAATAGAGAGGGTCCCGGATGTCCAGCAGCAGCAGCGTGATCGCCGCCTCGCCGTCGACACCCTGGTCTGGGTCGTGCCCGTAGAGACTGCGGAGCCGGTGGTAGACGGTGTCCTCGAACAACTCGGCCAGCTCACGTATTGCCGCGAGTGGCACGTCGCTGCCCTCAGCCACGTAGATCCAGCTCCGGGGCCCGGCATGAACCCGCGTGGCGCGCAGAGGGTAGTACGTATCCTGTTGGTAGTCCCACGCCCAGAACACCGCTTCCTGTTGAGCCAAGCGCCGGGCGCCTGGAGGTGTACCTGCGTTCCGTGCGAGCGGTGCGGGTGCTTCGCCGGCCAGGCCGAAGAACGCGTCACTGCCGCTGACGGGCGCTGGCGCCGGCTGCCCAGGAGTCGGCGTAGCAGCCGGCAATGCGGCCGGCACCGATGCCGCCAGCACACCGGCCGCCAGCATTCCCTGGCAGACTAACCCCCATCGAATATCGGGCCTCATCGTGCCGCTACACCACCTCCTGCGAAGCACGGACCTGCCCAGAGGTGCGACAGTCCAATGATCAGGACGAACGTCAGCCCTAAATGATAACGCAGAATTGGGACCGAAAGGACTGGGGCAAGGTTAATGCTGTGTTAATCCGACCGTGCCGACGATGGCCAGTCGCGCCCGTTCGGCTTGGCGGTTGTCAGGCAGCCTCCTCGACCCGCAGGCTGATGACTTGGCTGGCGCCATCGTCACCCATTGTGATGCCGTACACGACTCCAGCGCGCTGGATCGTACCGCGGTTATGGGTGATGATCACCACTTGAGTGGTGGCGGAAAGCGCTTCGAGGGCTGCGCAGAAGCGGTCGACGTTGGCCTCGTCCAGGGCGGCATCCACCTCATCCAAGACGACGAAGGGGGTCTCGCTCACCTTCAGGAGGGCAAAGATGAGCGCGACCGCTGTGATTGCGCGCTCGCCACCCGAGAGAAGCGACAGCGGTTGGCTGTGCTTGCCCGGGGGACGAGCCACGATTTCGATTCCCGGGGACCCGACCGGCTCATCGGCCACCACGAGTTGCGCCTCACCACCCCCGAATAGCTGTGGGAAGAATGCGGCGAACGCCTCTGCCACGGTCTCGAAAGTCGCCTCGAATCGGGATTGGATCTCGGACTCGAGGGTCTCCAGGGCCGTCCTCAGGTCACGTGCCGCGACCTCCAGGTCGGCTTTCTGCTCCGTCAGCAGATCATGACGGGCCGCGGTATCCCTATACTCAGCCAGCGCTTCCCGGTCAATCGCACCGATTGAGCGCAGCTCGCGCCTCTGGGCGGAGATCCGTTGTTCGAGGTCCCTCGGAAGCGCGGTGACAATGGGCAGTGGCACCCCGGCCGCCCCACCCAGGGTCAGCTGCTGGGGCAGGACGCCGATGGATGGAAGCCACTCGCCGTCGGCGCGAAGTTGGTCGTACAAGCGATTCAACCCGTCCTCGTGTCGAGTGGCGGACAGGCGGGCCTCTATGAGTTGGGTCTGCAGCTCGCTCAGGTGGAGCCGCTGCTCGTTGAGGCGTTTGGCCAGATCCTGCATGTTCTGGCGTGCGTGGAGCACTTCCGCCTCGGTTGGCGCCGCACGCTCATCCAACGCTTCCAGTGCCAGTTGACGCGATTGGGCATCCTCCGCCAGGCGTGACGCCTCCGCGTGAAGCTCGTCGGTGTCAGCTGCGGTCTCAGCCAACCGGGTGCGAATTCGGACCATCCGCTCTTCGAGTGCGAGCCCGTCCGCAATAGCCGCTTCGTGTTGCGCCTTGCGCGCTGCCAGGGATTGGGCCGTCTCGGCGGCGGCAGCGATGGCCTCGTTGAGGGCCGCCCGAGCCGCCATTGGGTCTGCAGCCTCGCGTTCTGCCTCAAGTTCCTTGATCCTGGGGCTCAGGGACTGTTCCTCAAGGGCAGCGGAGCTTGTCTTTTCTTGAAGCGCCGTACGTTCTCGCTCCAGCGCCGCCAACTCGTCGTCCGCGCGCGCAAGTGCCCCCGTGGCCCATTCGTGCTCACGGCGCGAGCGCTCGAGCCTCAAGCGTGCATCCTCGAGCGCGGTCTTGGCCGCCGCGCGCGCCTCTCGGGCGTGTGCCCTTCTCTGGCTGAGGGCGGCGACACGGCTCTCCAGGGACCGCCGATCCGCCTCCAAAGCGGTCGTGCGTTCCGCAAGGCGCGCCTCGTCACCCGCCGCGGTCTCCAGTTCGGATCGCACTGCGTCCAGCTCGTGTTGGGCAACCAGGGCACCCCGTGCCGCGGGTCCGGTCACGATGACCCCGCCGGGCAGTATTAGGTTCCCATCACGCGTGGCCGCCCGAGCAGGACCGTCGGTGCGGCTAACTGCGGTGCGTGCCCGGCCCAGGTCTTCGACAAATGCGGTCGAACCCAATAGGAGATGAACGATGGCGGCGGCCTGTGGGGCGCGGGCGACGGCGTCCGCGGGAAGCTCTCCCTCTATCGGCACCCAGGCATGGCCTGGACGCTGCTTGCCGGTAAGCGGCACAATGGTCAGCCGGCTGCGAGCATCGGACGGCATGCGGGCCAGCGCGCGATCCGCGCTACTCGAGTCGTGGACCACGATGCCGTCGCATCGGCTGCCCAGGGCTGAGGAAACGGCCATCTCCCAACCGGGTTCGATCGTGAGCAGGGACGATACTCGACCGACGAATCCGATCTCACCTGCCTGCTCCATTTCACCGATCAGCCGGCCGACGGCGTCCGTCTCGGTTTGGAGAGCCTCCAGGGCGCTTTCCCGCTCGCGCAGTGACTCCAGGTGCGACTGCGCCCGGACGCCACGTTGCCGCGCCTGGTCAAGCTCCGCCGCGACCGGCGCGACCGCCTCTTCGGCGGCTGCGGCCTCCTCGGTAGCTGCAGCAAGGCCCTGGTCCGCGGCGGTAAGGGCCATCTCTCGCTCGCTGACCTCGAACTCGAGACGGTGCAGCAGTTCGGCGGTCGCGTCTCGCTCGCGGGCCACCTCCTCGCGTTCGAGCTCCCGGGCGCGCGCTGTCTCGGTCAGCTTGTTGAGCTCGTTGCGCCGGGCGGCCAGCTTGCTTGAGAGATCGAACAGAGCGGACCGGGTCTCCTCGATGGATTCCAGGCACACCGCGTATCGGGAATCAGCCGTTGTCAGTGCCTCCCTGGCTCCCGCGACGGCATTCTGACGGGTGACACGCACCTCTTCCAGCGTCGCGATCTCCGCCTCGAGACCCGCCGTGCGCCGAGCCAACAGCTTGCGTTCATGATCGAGGGTTGCCCGGTCTGAGTCCACCTCGACCCGATGGGATTGCCGGGCTTCAAGCCGTGCGCTGGCCACAGCGGCTGCCTGGTGAGCGGCTGCGGCCTCGGTCGCCAACCGTTCGCGCTCTAGGCGGTGACGCTCCAGGTCCGCCTCTGCCGCCTCTGTCGACCGCTGAGCTCTCTCGCGAGCCTTGTCTACATCGTCCACGGCCTCCCGGGCTCCCTGGATGGCGGCCTCTAGCTCCTCGGCTTTGGACCGGGCCGCGGCCAGCTGCTCGCTGGCCCTGTGCCAGCGGTAGCCGTACCAATCGGCCAAGTGCGTCTCCAACTCCCGTGCGAGTTGCTCATGGCGGTCGGCGCGATCCGCCAGGCGTGCCATGCGCCGCAGCCCGGGGCCGATCTCCGCCATAATGTCGCGCACCCGCGTGAGGTTCTCGTCGGTTTCCGCAAGGCGACGCAGAGCGCCGTCCCGTTTTCGCTGCAGCGGCACTACGCCGGCGGCCTCATCGATCAGACCTCGCCGCTCTTCCGGGCGGAGGGATAGCGCACTGTCGACGAGCCCTTGTCCAATGACCGTGTAGTTGCTTTTCCCCAGCTGGCCCTCCAACAGGTCCAGCACGTCGCGCAAGCGAACGCGCGAATCGTTGATGAGATACTCGTTCGTTCCGTCGCGGTGCGCACGGCGGGTAATCACGACTTCAGGGAAATCGATGTCGAGCCAGCCGTCCTCGTTGTCCACGGTCAGGCTGACCTGGGCTAGACCGGCGCGCGGGCGCCGCTCTGTGCCGGCGAAGATTAGATCGTGGGTCCGTTTTGCGCGCAGGTGCGAGGCCCGCTGCTCCCCCAGCACCCAGCGGATGGCGTCGGCGATGTTGGACTTACCGCTGCCGTTCGGGCCGATGACGGCAGTCACGGCGGAGGGGAACACAAAGCGGTGCTTGGTGGCGAAGCTCTTGTAGCCCTGGACTGTCAGTTCCTTCAGCCGCACGACGGAGAGTATACCACAGTCATCGCGCTCATGGTTCGGCTCCGCTTTCTGCTATCATACGGTTCCGTCGACATGGAGTGGAGTATGGCGAAGACCGCTGACGACACGCGCCGGCGGGTTCGAGTGGACGTCGTGATTCCGGTCTACAACGAAGAGCACGTTCTGGCGGACTCCATCGCGCGATTGCGGCGATTCCTCCAGGAAAACGTGCCGCACGAATGGCGCGTAGTCATTGCCGACAACGCGTCCACCGATCGGACGCTGGAAGTGGCCAGCGAGCTCTCTGCCGCGGACGAACGCGTGACATGCGTCCATCTGGACCAGAAGGGCCGAGGTCGAGCACTGCGACGGGCGTGGTTGGAGAGCGACGCCGATGTCGTGAGCTACATGGATGTGGACTTGTCCACCACTCTCGAGGCGTTTCCGCCGTTGATTGCACACGTGATCGATGGTACGTCCGATGTGGCCATCGGGTCTCGCCTGAAGGTGGGCGCGCGCGTGTCTCGTCAGTGGCGGCGCGAGATCATCTCACGGTGCTACAACCTCCTGATCAAGCTCATGTTCCCGCGGCGGCGTTTCTCTGACGCACAATGCGGATTCAAGGCGTTGAGCCGCGAGGCGGCAGATACGCTCGTGCCGCTGGTCGAGAACAACGAGTGGTTCTTCGATAGCGAGTTGCTGCTGCGGGCGGAGCAGTTCGGCTACCAAATTGCCGAGGTGCCGGTGGAATGGATCGAGGATCTGGACAGCCGCGTGAACGTGGTGGCGACCGCCACGGAGGATGTCCGCGGCCTGATACGAGTTCGCATCAGCAGGCCACGGTGGCGGTAGGCGATCGAAAGGCGGTCCAATTGTGACGGCGCGGAAGGCTTCTCGAGAGGGCTTCATGTGCGATCGCTGCAACGCCAGAATGGCGGCCAGTGTGGAGGTGTGGCAGTGCGAGTGTGGCGGACCGTTGTCGCCTGTCCTGCCGCGGTTCAGGAAGACAGCGGTGGATCGAGGCGAGCAATCGGTGTGGCGGTACGGGGCGATGCTCCCACCGGACGCTGCTGCGTCGCCCGTGACACTCGGCGAGGGCGGCACTCCCCTCTTGCCGATCTCCATCGTCGGCATGCCGGTATACGTCAAGCTGGAGTTCGTGCAACCGACTGGCTCCCACAAAGACCGAGGATCGGCTGTTCTGGCGGCGGCTCTCGGCGCGGCCGGCGTGCGCCACGCCGTGGAGGACTCCTCGGGCAATGCCGGCGCCAGCCTGGCGGCCTACTTGGCGCGGCTGAACATCGGTCTGCAGTTGTTCGTGCCGCAGGCCACGCCGGCAGGGAAGCTCCGCCAGGCGGCGGCTTTCGGTGCCGAGATCGACAACACGGCTGCCAGCCGGACTCGGGCGAACCGGCTGGCCACGGCCGCGGCGTCCGGATCGGCAGTTTACGCCAGCCACGTCTACAGCCCCTATTCCATGGCTGGTCAGATGACCATAGCGTGGGAGATCTGGGAGGGGCTCGGGTACGCGTTGCCAGACAACGTGGTCCTACCGGTGGGGCACGGCGTGCTTCTCCTGGCCGTGTACCGCGCCTTCCGCATGCTAATGCAAGCGCGTCTCGTCAAGCACCTCCCGAGGATCTTCGGTGTTCAAGCGCGAGCGTGCGCGCCGCTGTACGAGGCCTTCAGGCGTGGGTTGGAGGAGCCGAACGTGGCTGCGCCGAGGCAGACGGCGGCGACTGGAGTCCGGATAACGCAGCCGCCCCGGGGACGTGAGGTATTGGCCGCCGTGCGCGATACCGGCGGCTCGATGATGAACGTGAGCGAGACTGAAATCCGTCGCGGGCAGGCTCTGATGGCAAACCTCGGGTGGTTCGTTGAGCCGACTGCAGCCGTGGCGGTCGCGGGGCTGGTCAAACTGGACAAGGTGATCGACCATTCGGAGACCGTCGTCTTGCCGTTGACAGGCACGGGTCTGAAGGCTTGACCATTCGGCGCGGTGTGTAGTAAGCCGCGAATGGAACGGAAGGGTTGGTGTGGCGTCGACGGAGGATGGCGTGGTCCGGGAGAAAGTGGGCAAGAGCTCGGGCGAGATCCGGCTGACGCAGATGGCGTCGTGTGCGGGCTGAGCAGCCAAGCTGGGCCCTGAGGCCCTGGCGCAGGTCCTGCGCCCAATGGCTGCACTGTTCCCTGCTCACGAGCACGCCAATTTGCTCATCGGTCTGGACGGTACCGACGATGCCGCGGTGTACGAGCTGCGGAAGGACGAGGCCATCATCGCGACGGTTGACTTCTTTCCGCCCATCGTCGATGATCCATACGATTTCGGGTCCATCGCCGCGGCCAATGCCATGAGTGATGTCTTCGCCATGGGTGGCGAGGTGCTGCTTGCGCTCAATCTCCTCTCGATGCCCGAGGAGCTCGGCTCCGCCATAGTCCAAGCCGTTCTGATGGGCGGCGCCGAGAAGGTGCGCGAGGCAGGCGGCGTGGTTGCCGGCGGTCACAGCGTGATCGACCGGGAGCCAAAATACGGTATGGCCGTCCTTGGTCGCGTGCATCCGGAGCACATACTGCGAGTGGCGGGGGCCCGACCCGGCGACGTCTTGGTGCTGACCAAGCCGCTGGGCACCGGGCTTGTGACGACGGCGTTGAAGGCTGGTCAGGTAGAAGCGGAGGATCTGGCGGGGGCGGTGGCCTCGATGAAGGCGCTCAACGACGCTGCCGGGCGGATTGCCATGGCGTCGGGTGCGACCGCGGCGACGGATGTGACCGGATTCGGGTTCGTTGGCCATGCGCTCGAGATCGCGGACCGGAGCTCGGTGGCTCTGCAGATCGATGTGGCGGCATTGCCGCTCTTGGGGAACGTGCTGGCCTATGCCCGAAAGGGGTTCGTGCCCGGGGGCACAAAGCGCAATCGTGCCGCGTACGAGGGGCGCGTGCACGGGCGAGAAGGACTCGATCCGGCGTTGGGCGATGTACTGTTCGACCCGCAGACATCGGGTGGGTTGCTGGCCACGCTTCCGCGGAGCGCGGCGCGTGAGTGCCTCGTGGCCCTGGAAAAGGCGGGAGTGGGGGGACGTGCGGTCGGCACGGTCGTGACTGGCGAAGGTCTTGAGCTGCGTCAGCAGGCGAGGGGGGGAGTGCGTTGATGGATACCGTTCAGCGGCCACGGGTGGTGGTCACCGGAATGGGCTTGATCACGCCGGTGGGGATCGGCGTGGCGGCGTCTTGGGAGGGCATGGTTGCCGGGCGATCTGGGGCAGGGCCGATCACTCGCTTCGACGCCAGCGGTTTTGCCGTCCGCATTGCTTGCCAGGTGGATGACTTCGATCCGTCCAACTGGATGACACACCGGGTTGCCCGGCGCTTCGACCGGAGCGTGCAGTTCTCGATGGCGGTGGCACAGATGGCTGTGGGGCAGGCCCGGCTGGAAGTCACGCCGGAGAACGCGGATCGGGTAGGCGTGCTGATCGGGAGTGGGATCGGCGGGCTGGGGACGCTGCAGGCCGGCTTCGAGGCGCTCAGTCAGAAAGGGCCAATGCGTGTCAATCCACTCACCGGGGCGATGATGCTGCCCAATATGTCGGCCGGACAGGTCGCAATCATGCTCGGCGCGCGGGGGCCGAACTTCAGCGTGGCCTCTGCGTGTGCGACCGGCTCGAATGCCCTCGGCGAAGCGTTCGAGATCATCCGCCGTGGGGATGCCGACGTCATGCTTGCCGGCGCGACCGAGGCGGGGTTGACACCGGTCGGCCTGGCGGCTTTCCACCGTACGGGGGCCATGTCCACGCGGAATGATGACCCGGAGCACGCCAGCCGCCCGTTCGACGCGCTGCGCGACGGCTTCGTCTTTGGCGAAGGGGCGGGGATGATGGTGCTCGAGAACCTGGACCACGCGCTGGCGCGGGGGGGGGAGCCCCTGGTTGAACTGGCGGGGTACGGGGCCACCGCCGACGCTCACCACGTCAGCGCGCCGCTGGAGGACGGCGCGGGGGCGGCCAAAGCGATGGCGCGGGCCATTGCCAAGGCGGGCCTTACGAGTGGTGACGTGGACTACATCAACGCTCACGGTACCAGCACGACGCTGAACGACGTCTCTGAGACCCGTGCCATAAGACAGGTGTTCGGGGAGCGCGCGCACGATGTTCCCGTGAGCTCGACCAAGAGCATGCATGGTCATCTGATGGGCGCAGCCGGCGGCGTCGAGGCTGTCCTGACGGCGCTCACGTTGAGGCACAACGTGATCCTGCCTACGATCAACTACGAGGTGCCCGATCCAGAGTGCGACCTGGACTACGTGCCAAACGAAGCCCGGGTCTCCGATCGTCCGCTGCGAGCAGCACTCTCCAACTCATTCGGCTTTGGTGGGCACAATGCCTGCCTGTTGTTCCGGAAGTACAAGGATGGACACTGACCTACCGGACCTGACCGCGATCGAGGCAGTGCTGCGCACGACGTTCGACGATCGCAAGCTGCTCCTGTCTGCGCTGACCCATCGCTCGCACGTGAACGAGGCGGTCCAGCCAGATTGCGCGGACAACGAGCGTCTGGAGTTCCTCGGCGATGCACTGCTTGACTTTGTAGTCGGGAGTTACCTCTACCGGCAGCTGCCCCAGGCGCACGAAGGCGAACTCACGGCGGTCCGGGCGGCTCTGGTGTGCGAGACTGCTCTGGCGCGGTATGCCCGCTCGCTGGATCTGGGTCGGTTTCTGCGCCTAGGGCGCGGCGAGGCGGCCAGTGGTGGTCGGGGCCGCGCAGCCCTGCTGTCCGATGCGTTCGAGGCACTGGTTGGTGCGCTGTACTTGGATCAGGGCGTGACGGCAGTAGAGAGGTTCGTGCTGCGCTTCCTGGAGCCTGAGGTGGCGGCGGTGCTGGCCGGCCAGCGGCTGAAGGATGCCAAGAGCCGCTTCCAGGAGGTTGCCCAGCACCGCTGGCAGACCACTCCGCGCTATCACACGGTCCGCGAGAGCGGGCCCGATCATTCCAAGACCTTTGTTGTCCAGGTGAGTGTCGGCGGAGAAGTGTGGGGATCTGGCGAGGGTCGCTCCAAAGCCAGTGCCGCGCGCCAGGCGGCCATTGCCGCGCTCAGGCGGCTGGAGCCCGTAGATCGCGGAGCAGATCCGCGCGATGAGTCCAGCAGCCGCGCGGTCGAGGTCGACCGCGCGCGGCGCGGATTCTGACCTGGCCCGGCTTCGAGATGGCACCCCGCGGCTGGCTCCCGTTTCGGGAGCGGACCGGACGACAAGTGCTCCGCGGAGCACTCTCCGTGGCTCTCTTCGGTGTTGTGGCGGCTGTGTCGTACGCGCCACGGGCGGCTGCTGTGCCTCGTGTCGAAGTCCTCACCCACCGCGCGGTGCGGTGGCAGGACGCCGCGGTGTGCCGAGTACACGTCAAGGGCTTGGTGGTCAATCGTGGTCCGGGGCTCGGCGGTGACATCGAAGTGCTTCTCCAGGTCTTCGATGCGCCCGGGGGCAGGCTCATCGGGCAGGGATTCGGATTCTCCTGGTTGGGGGTATTGCGTGAGGGGGAATCAGGACCCTTTGCCGCAACGACGTCGCCGTTCTCGTGCAGTGAAGAGGTGGGGCAGATCGTATTTGACATAAGCGCGGTGCCGGCGTACGTGGATCGCTACCGGGGCCTGGAGGTGCGGGGAATCGCCACACGCGAGGTTGAGGGCCAGACCAACCTGTTCGGGGAGTTGGTCAACACCGGCCCTGAGTTCCTCAACGCGGCGGACCCGAATGCGCGGGTGTACGTCGGTTTCTGGTCGGGTGAGGTGCTGGTTGACGTAATTGCCGCGCGGCTGCCGGTGTTCAACATCGCTGGCCCAACCGGCCAACCACATCCGCCGGGTTTCAGCTATCCCTGGGCGGCGAACGTGCCGGTTGAGCCCTTTGATCGTATCGACACGTGGGCGAAAGCCCCCACGTATCCACCGGGCGTCTTCCCCGTGCCGCTGGGCTTGCGCAACGTGGCAGTTTCCGTCGGCGAGACTGGGTTGGAGCTGGTCGGCAGCCTGTACAACTGCGGGGTCGAGCCGGCCGAGGACATCGTCGTCGTCTTGGTGGCCCGGCACGAGGACGGTGGGGTGGTGCAGTTCGCGGTCGGTGAGCTCAAGACCGGGGCGCCGCTCGACCCGGGCCAGAGCAGTCGAGTCATGGTCGTGTGGCCTGCGGCTCGGGCGGACGTTGACCCGGCTCGGGTCGAGGCCTACCCCTTTGCCATTCAGACCCAGATGGTGCACTCGGGCCTCGTGCCGTGCACGCGACAGGTGGACCGCGCGTATGTACCATGGGCACCGCAAAGAAGACGAGGAGAACGCATCAGATGCGCTCTCAGGACGGGCATGGTTGTGTCTTCCGGCTGGTCTGTGTCTGACTGCGGTGGCCTCACCGCTCGCGGCGGCGGCTCAGGCGCCGATCGACTTGTTCAGGCAAGCGTGCGAGAACGGGTCGGGAAAGCGTGGCACGCACTTTGGGCCGGCAGGAACTGGCGGCATCTACGCCATTCGTTTGCGTATCGGCGAGGGCGACGATTTCGGGAGGGCCAACGGACTGGGCGACGTCGAGGTGCTGTGTTACACGCCTTCGACGGCGACGCCTTGGCCGACCGAGACGACGTTGCCTTCGGAGACGGCGGGACCGACGGACACACCCGTGCCCACCGCGACGCCGCGACCGACCGCAACGCCGGAGCTGCCGAAGCTTCCGCGTACGGGCCGTGGACCGGGTAGGACCGGAATGTTGGCGCTCGGGCTGTTGGCCTGGCTCGGCTTGGGGCTGGTACCCCTCTACCTGCGCGTCTGGCAGCTGCGAAAGGCGGCGCGATAGGCTCCTCTTCGCTGCCCAGTCGCCTTAATACGACAGGAACGCGTGCGCTATTGCTGACCGGAGCGACCGCTCCTCGACCTCACCGACATTGCGCCAGCGTTGCTGGCGGTGTTCGGCCTGGCGGTCGCCGGAACCCGTGTGTTGTGGCACAATTGCACGTCAATTGAATGACCCGATTCGATTCCCCTGAAAGGTACGCGAGTGCAGCCAATGGTGATCGTAGCCGCCCTTGTTGGACGAATCTCTGGGTACTACCGTGCCGCCCTGACCGCCGCGGTGGCCGTCGTGCTCGGTGCCGGGAGCGCCGGTGCCCAGACGCCGTTCACCATCGAACAGATCAGCGAAAACACCCAGCCAGGCTGGGGCAAGGTCTACGCTTCCGTCAGCTCGACCGGTTGGTACGTCGCCTTGTTTTCCAACGGCGATCTGGCGCCCGGCCGACCGGGAAACGCCGACGGGAGTTGGGAGGTTTTCCGTTGGTCGGGAGACGGCGAGTTCGTTCAGGTGACCGATAGCACCGGCGAACGACCACCTCCAATGCGCGCCGGCACGTCTGCGCCGTCCGTCTCTGGGGACGGTCGCCGGATCGCCTTCGCCGCCGTCGGGGACCATGTACCTGGGCGGAACACCGACGGGTCGCGGGAGATCTTTCTGTGGGAGGACGGCGCGGGGATTCGGCAACTGACGAACGCGGCCGCGCCGACCGATCTGGGCAGCCACCATCCCTGGATCAGTGGGGACGGGCGGTCGGTGGTGTTCGCCTCGGATATGCACGGCCGCAAGCCGGGTACGGGAATATACCAGGACGCCCAGTCTGACATCTACCTTTGGCAGGAAGGCACCGGCATACGACGCCTGACTCACGTCGCCAGCCCCCAGCACCGGGCCTGGATGCCGCGGCTCTCGCTGGACGGGCGGACCGTTGTCTTCTACGCCAACGCCGATCTCATACCGGGCGGCAACATCGATGGAGGGACGGAAGTCTACACGTGGACCGAAAGCCGAGGCTTCGCCCAGCTGACCCGCCACACCGGAGGCAGGGCCATGGGGCTTTGGTCCGCACCGGCAATCAGTGCGGACGGCTCTGTCGTGGCCGTTGACGCCGATTCGGATATGACACCGGGAGAGCCGGGCAACCTGGACGGGAGCACCGAGGTATTCGTTTGGGTCCGTGACGCCGGTCTCACACAGATCACCGATCTGCCGGCTGGCAGTTCGGCGCGTTCCCCGGCGCTGAGTGCAGACGGCGCAACGCTTGCATTCGTTTCCACTGGGGACCTTAAGCCGGGGGTGCCCGGCAACGCCGACGGTGGGCAAGAGCTATTCGTGCGCCTGTCCGACGGCGGCTTGCGACAGCTGACACAGGGTGCGAGCAGCGGCGGCATCGCCCTGCCGGTTCTCTCAGGCGGCGCGGAACTGACGGCGTTCCTGTCCGATCGAGACCTGGCGATCGGCAACCCAGTACTCACACCGCAGACGTTCTTGATACGCCTTGGGGTGTTGGTGCCACCCCCGGATAGCCACGGGCTCGGTGTGCCCCAGGTGTGCCCACAGGTAGTGAATCGGGTACCGCAAGTGGTGCAGGCCGCGGCCTTGGCCGCGCCGGAGAGGTTCAGTGGTTGGAGGGTGCCGCTCAACCCGGCTCTGCCAGTCGGGCCGGCCAATCCGCCTCGTACATGGCTATCGATCCTGGATTTCGGAAAGCCGTACAGCCCGGCCAATCCCGTCCTCTGGAAAGCCGGTTGCCCGTAGATTGGCCTGATGGTCGCCGCTCTCTCCCAGCCTGATTCGTGGGACGGTCGGCGGGGTGGGGTACGGTAGCACGGCGGATGCGGCTGGCAGTGCCGGTGGGCGAGTTACGGCACGGCCGTCGGAGCGATCGAACCCTCGGTGCCGGAGGCGAAGGTCGGCGAGGCAGCGGGGGGGCTCCAGACTGCCGGGGACGCAACCGGCGCCAGGTATTGCTCGGCCGCCCAGCCGATGTTCCCCAACTTGTCCTGGAGCCGCCACCACCGAGACCCGTCCGCTTCCTCAGGGCCGCCTGAGACGCGCAAGACCTCGCCTTCCTCGATGATCCGGATGGTGACGTACTCAGTGCCTGGTCCAAACCGGAAGCGAAGGTCGAATGCATCCGTGCCACTCACCCGTGCGAAGCTGCCCTCAGACAGTCCGGCGGGAGTGGCAGTGGTGGCCGGGGTGCCGCCAGCCGCCGCATGGGTACTCGCCCTACCCTCCGCGGCGGACGTACGTTCCACCGTGGCCACCGTTGTGCCGGCGAGGTTTGTGCTGCCCGGAACAGATGTGGCGGTGGGCAAGCCGGGTATGGTCTCGGGCTCTGGTTGCGGACCGAAGATGAGCCAGATGATCGTTACGGAGACGACCACGAGCAGCACGCTAGCCAACGTCTGGAAGCTCGGCACCCCAGGTGACGCTGCACGGTCGGTGCCCCGTCCGGGTGGATCTGATTCGTCGTCGAGTTCGACGTATTCGTAGTCGTCCACTGGGCCTTCCTCCTACTACCGGACAACCGGCGCGTGAGCGCCCCGGACTACTCGGCGCGCGTGCCCGGTGCTGCGTGGAACGTCTTAGGTCTTGTCGTACGTGGTGACAAAGCCACGCAGTACGTGGCCCATGAACCGGTCATAACGCGCGAATAGCCGGATGCTGGCGCCAGGATCCGAACCGGGCATCTGCCCCAGGATGTCGATGAAGCTGGCCCTGAAGAACAGGAAAGCCTCCAGAGCATCCAGTAACCCGATGCCGGCCGCCATCGACTGACGGGCGTAGGCTTCGCCGTGCGCCGTGCCCTCTTTCAAGAAGCGCTCGTCGTCATCCTCACGCATTAGAAACTGAACAAGGATGCCGCTCAGCCGTTGGCCTGTCTCACGCAACTCAGCCACCAGGCCCGCCTGGGCATAGGGTGCGTGCCATGGCTGGTCGCTGGCCTGGCCGGGGTCCACATCGCGGCTGCCGGTGAAGGAAGTGCCCTCGATCATCTGCAGCAGCTTGCGCCGGTTGAAGCGCCGGTGACCGCCGGGCGTCCGTTGACACGGAACGCGACCGCTGTCAGCCCAGCGGCGCAAAGTGGAGGCGTGGACACCGAGGAGGGCGCTTGCCTCGCTCAGCGAGAGCCATTGGTCGGGCGTTGGCTCATCATACATTCGTACCAGACTCCTTAGGAAAGCGAAGGCTTGGAGGTCTCGGGCGGCGTCAAGAGACCGGAAAGGCCCAAGACCGTGATGCAGTATAGTGCCGGTGTGGCGAGTGGTCAAAACGAGCCGTTCGTTGACAGCGGGCGGCGTGACACCTAGTATCTTCCAGGAGTCGTGCAGGAGTCGTTGCGGCTTGCGTGTCACGATAAGGCAGTGCGAGGAGTGCGCGTGATGGCTATCAGCCGACCGGCGACCTGGGGCCCATTCTCGGTAATGCTCGGCACTGCGCTGGCGGTGATTTATGTGGTCATCGCTGCGACCGGCGTGCGAGCCCAGGACGAGGCGGTATCGGCATCCCAACGCGTCCAGGCCGTGAGCGACAGCTTTCAGTCCATTACCGATCAGGCGACTGCGGGCGCTTGGCAGCGGGCCGATGTGGCCTACAACACAGCGGTGGATTTGATGGACCTGAACCGGCCGCCGCTCGTGGGTGCATTGGGCGAGTCGGCGGCGCTGGCCTTCGACGATGTCGAGGATCTGCTACCCGATCTGGATGGGGCGTTGCGGGACGAGGATGCGGCCCGGGTGCAGGCCGTCGTGGGCTTCGTTAAGGTCCGGTTGGCGCGTCTGGCGCCCGATCTGGGCCTGCCGGCGCCGCCGGCGTACGTCACGGATGCCGTGCTGCGGTGGCAGCGCGCATTGATGGAAATCCAGGCATTGGCGGCCGAGGAGCGCTGGCGCGACATGCGGAACGCCGCAATGAAACTCAGTGACGACATTTCCCGCTACGGTCCCCGCATTGCCCCGGCCACCGGCGACGAGGCCGAGGGGTTGGTGCAGGAGGCCCGTGTCTTCGCCATGCGGCTGCATGCCGCTGCGCTCGACCAGTCACCGGCGGACGCGGACCTCGCGGCGCGTCACTTCCGGGCCGCAATCGACGGGCTCTCGGTCCTCGTTGGCGTGATGCCGGCTCCAGTGCCGACGCCGGTCCCCGAGACGCGCATGCGGTTCCGCGTCTTCCAGGTGCAGTCCGAGCGACACGATTCGGTCTCGATTCCAATCGTGGCCGAGGGAATCCCGCAGATCGGGCTGGGCGCCTTCCGCCTCCGCGTCCACTGGAGCCCGGCGGCGCTGAGGTTGACCGATGTCACATGGGATACGGGACCGGGGACGTTCTTGCGCGACGACGCAGCGGGAACGGCGGAGCTTGCGTTGCCGCTGGCACCTGTGGGGCCGTCAGGAGAGAGCATTGTCGCTCGTCTCCACTTCGAGGTGCTGCGCGGCGAGTTCGGCGTGCAAGGATACCTTCCCGGCGGGGATATCCAGGATCTCGAAGACTCCGTTGCGCAGGCGCTCGAACATGTCAGGGTCGGCGATGTTCCCCAGGCGGCTGCCATTCTGGCTCGGGCCTACTCGCGCTTCACCGAGGGGCGCGAGCGGCCAGGCAGCTTGTATGACCTGCTCGACCGCGAGGGCCTGGCGTCGTCGCTGGCGCAGCGGCTGCTCGTGGCCGTTGACCTGTCGAGCCAGCCGGCCGAGACCGATATTACCGTGGCCGCACTGATGGTGTTCCGCCACTCGCTGTCGAGTACGCTGAGTGTCTACAGGCACGGTCTCGAACAGATCGCCACCGTACCCGTCACCCTGGAGGTGGTTGAGGCACGCGATACCACCGGTGCACCCCTGCCCACACTCGATCCCGTTCCTGGTGGCGTGTTGCTGGCGGCGGCTCGCGACGGAGGCTCACCGGCCGAGCCAGTGTCCCCCGTTTCCGCGGTGCCAGAGGTGACCGATTCGGCACGTGCCCCCCCGTCCAGCGAACGGTCCGTGCCGGTGGATTCCGATGGGTCAGCGGAGGGGGAGGCCCCGCTGCCCGGCCCGCTTATTTGGGCCCTCCTGTTGGCGGGTGCATTGGGCGCGGTGGCGATGTGGTGGTCCGCGCGCGACAAGGCGAATGGGGACGGCTGAGCCCGACTCACTCATTCCACGCGAGCGAGACGATCACGGCGCGATGGTCTGAGCCGAGCTCGGGGCCGATTCCCCTCTCCAGTGCCAACAGCTCTGTGCTATGCAGGCAGTGGTCGATGGGGATCCGCAGCAACGCAGGCCAGGCGGCCGGCCAGGTGGCCTGATACCCGAACCCGCGCGCTGAGTCGATCAAGCCCGTGTGAGCGACTAGCGAGCGAAACGACGCTGACCAGGGCGAGGTGTTCAGATCCCCGATCACCACGACAGGACTCCTCTGAGCATGTACCCACCGCTCGGCGGCGGCCAGTTGGGCGTCCCGCATGTTGCTGCCTCCAAGGCTCTTCGGTGGAACCGCATGCAGGCCCAGTACGGCGATCGATCGGTGGTGCCAGCTCAAGTGGGCCTCGATCGACGGCAGGCCTACCTGGCCGTTCGTGACATCGAACGCGCGTGCGACCTGAACGGCCATCTGGTTTTCGTCCTTCGCCGCCAATAGAGCCAGGCCGTAGTTGTCGCGCCGCGGCTCTGCGGCGACCACCTCGTAGCGCGTCGCCACGTGCTCGAGCACGTCGAGCCAGTCGGAGTCGACTTCCTGGATGAACGCCAAGTGGGCGCCGGAGCTATTGACGAACGCGCTGGCGCGCTCTCGTTCCCGATTGGCGGTGAGAACGTTGAAAATCAGTAACCGGATTGGCGGTGGGGAATTCGCCGTCCGGTTGCCAGCAACGACGGCCGGACGGGTATACAACGGCATGATCACCGCGATATTCACGAGCATGGTGGCAACGAACAGACCCGTCGGGTGCGAGCTCCGCAGCGCAGCGGTGCCGCAGGCGACAACCCCAAGCACGAGCGCGTAGTGCATTCTGAAGTGTGAGGCCAGGTCTAGCAGAGGCGATGCCGCGCCCATGAATCCGGCCGCACTTGCCACTGCGGCTCCACCTCCGGTCACGGCCAGAAACGTGAGCGCCACACTTCGTGCCGGCCAGCCGGCAGTGCCCGATGTGGAGTGGGCGGGCTCGTGTCGGGGGGTCATCGATTGCGGGTCGGTCCGTCAAGCGAGAGTGGCGCCTGGACAGGTACCCGGCTCACTGGCCGTCTAGCTCGAAGGCGATCCAATCGATGCGCCAGCGACCGCCTTCGAGAACCAATTGGGCACTGAAAGCCGCCGAAGGATACTCTCTGTAGGTCACCCAACCCGTGGCGCGGGCCGAATTGCCGTTGCCTGTCTGGTCAGGTGGAAGGCGCTGGAAGTCAGTGACCTGGATCCGGGCGAAGCCCTCGAACCAACTCCGCTGGGCAATCAGATCGGCGACTTGTTCACGAGGAGTGGTGCGCAGCGCGGCGTTGGAGTAGAGCCGGCGAGCGGCAGTGACGTCGCCGGCTTGCCCGGCCACCATGAACTCGTTCAGCACCGGAACGATCGCCCGAATGCTAATCTGCCCTGGTGGAACCAGATAGAAGTATGCGGCGGCGCTGATGGCGACGAACACGACCAGTGCGCTTGCGACCAACCGCACGAAAACAGCCTGTTGGACGCCGGGGCTGGCCCCTACCCGTCTCGTACTGCGTCGTGCACCGGCCCCCGAGCGATCAGTCATTCTCTACCCCGCGATCCGCGCTCGCACCTGGCGGTCGATATCGCCGACGAGTGTTCCCGCGTCACGCAGCAGTGCTTTGCATTCCTGGCGGTAGCGATCGCCTTCTTCCAGGTCGCGGAGGCCGCGGATGTTAGTGTCCACGTTCAGCGACGCGCTCCGAATGGCCGCGAACGCCATGTAGCCGGCCACCCCCGCGTCGCTGACGGCCGTGGGGTTACCCAGCTCGGCGGCGATGCGTGCGAGTCGCAGCACCTCCACGGCGCGCCGCATGGTCTCCAGCGGCACCTCGGTCGCACGCCTGAGAGCCGTCTGGATGGCGTCGCGTCGTGCTTCCGCCAACTCGGGGGTCTCGTGCTCCAGGCGGTAGGCGGCCATCACGGCGTCGAAGGCCTCGCCATCTGCAGCCATCAGCGACAGAAGTGTGCGTTGGAGTTCAATGGCTCGAGTACGCAGGCGCTTCATGTCGCCCTCGACCGCGGCGTGTTTTTCACGTCCCACCGTCAGGTTGGCGACCATTTGGCTAAGTGCCGCACCGAGTGCGCCCGCCAACGCCGCCACGCCGCCACCACCAGGCGTCGGTGCCTCCGAGGCGACGGCGTCGACGAAGCCCCGTGGTAGCGATACACCCTCTTCGGTCACACTCTCTGCGGCCACCATCCGACTCTCCAGCACGTGATCGGGCCGGAATTCCTCCAGCTGCAAGTACCACTCTGCCGCAGCGAACAGTGTGGCCTGGGGCACCAGTCCCAGTATCTCGCTCGACAGGACCGAAACTCCGAAGCGGGCCGCCTCGCGGCGAATGGCTTCCAAAACCCTGTGTAGCGGAGTCTGTTCCGGGCGCAGCAGTGTCGCAGCCACGCCGACCAAGCCACGCTCGACGACCTCGAATCCCTCCGCGTGCACATGCATCAGACCGCCAGAGTCTTCGCGGACGGCTCGAGCTATTGCTTCGGAAACGCCCAGGCGATCGCTGTCTAAGTACACGCTGAAGGCGACGAGGCGGTGGCGAGCACCGACAGCGGTAGCGCCGGCCGTGCTGACTTCCCGTGCCCCGAAGTCAGGCTCCAGTGTGGGATCGGTTGCGATTCTCTCGCGGATGCCTTCGTATTCCCCCTTTCGGATTGCCTCAACACGCACGCGCTCGGGGCGGGTTGCCGCTTCGCCGTATAGGTAGACTGGGATGTCGAGCTCCTCGGCGATCCGTTGGCCGACTCGCTGTGAAAGTGCGACACAGTCTCCCAGTGAGACGCCGGCCAGCGGCATGAAGGGGATCACATCGGTGGCACCCATCCGCGGATGGTCACCGCTGTGCTCGGTCATGTCGATCAATGCTGCTGCCCGCGCTGCGCCCGCAACAGCCGCATGCTCGACGGCGGCCAAGTCGCCCACGAAGCTCACCACTGTGCGGTTATCGTCCGGGTCCATCTGGACGTCGAGCACTTGAACGCCGCACCCTCGGATGGCGTCCACGATCTCTGCTATTACGTCCTGGCGGCGACCCTCGCTGAAATTCGGGGAGCACTCGGTTAGCTGGCGCATGGGGCCCTGCATCCGTTTCCGTTGTCACTGCCGTTCCGAATTGCCTGTGGGCTCAGTATTGCACATTGTGTCGCGATGGGCCAAGATCCCCCCGCCAAGGTGTGGCGTGGTCCAGCCGGCCCGTGCCCAATTGCGGTGCCAGGGGTCCCGGTATTACCGATGAGAAAACTTGTCAAGGGCCTTTAGGGCGTGTCAACAAATAATCCCGGCAATTCGGCCACCGC
>CAYYVH010000006.1:0-33500 GCA_964475075.1 uncultured Anaerolineales bacterium
GCACCGCGGCGATCACCGCTAGCACGCCAATCACCCGCCGGTCCTTCAGCAGCAAGGGCATCAAGACGAACGAAAACAACGGCCAGGTCAGGTACAGGCCTGCCACCAGCAGGCGCAACCTGTCCGCTGTCTATGTCGTCTCGACACATTTCGCCGGGGAGAGGAGAGACGCGCGGGGCGGGCGGCGCGGACCGGTTCTTCCTCCACCCCGGTGACCGCCCGCGCGCCGCCCCGCCGATCGCCGGACCGCACGCCCGCCACCAGGTCCTGATCAGGCATTGCCGTTCACTGCCACACGGTCTCGAATGAACTCCACGATGTCGTTGGTGTTGGTGCCCGGCCCGAACACGCCGCGAATGCCCATTCTCCGAAGCGGCTCGACGTCCTCATCAGGAATGATACCGCCAACGACCACGAGCACGTCATCCAGTCCGTTCTCGCGCAGAAGCTCCATTATCCGGGGAAACAGGGCCATGTGCGCGCCGGACAGGATGGACAGACCAACAACGGCCACGTCCTCCTGCACGGCGGCCTCGACGATCATCTCCGGCGTCTGGCGGATGCCGGTATAGACAACCTCCATGCCCGCATCGCGCAGCGCACGGGCCACCACCTTGGCGCCCCGGTCGTGGCCGTCGAGGCCAGGTTTGGCGATTAGTACGCGGATCCTACGTGCGGTCATAACATATCCTCGTGAATCATCGAGGTTCGTTGGCAGCTGCGGGCCATCGGCTATCAGCTATCAGTCCTATGGAAGACGGAGAGTCGGCGGCGATCGTACCATTTTAGCACAGGAGTGGGGGCGGGCGGGGAGTCTGGAGTCGGAAGGAGGGCGGGGAAATCCTGTCGTCTACTCGGTGCGCAGGGCACGTAGGGGCTTCATGCTGGCGGCGCGCATGGCCGGATAGATGCCGCTGAGGAGGCCCACCAACGTCGCGAAGGTCAAGGCGAATGCCATCAGCCACCATGGTGTGACCACGAAGCTCGTGGCCTGCTCTCCCGAGGGCGGCGCGCCCCCGGGGCCCTGGAGCTGGGTGCGCACGAATACCTCGATGCCCTTCCCAAGGCCCCAGCCCGTCGCCACGCCTAACAGCCCGCCGATCACACCAATGGCGGCAGCCTCGAACAGGAAGATCCGCATCACGTCGCGGTTGGTTGCCCCAAGGGCCTTCATGATGCCGATCTCACGAGTCCGCTCGTAGATGGCCATGGTCATCGTGTTGGCGATCCCGAACGCCGCCACGAGGAGGGCAACGCCGCCGATGCTACCCAGGATGGCCTGCATGATCAGGAAGACCTGGTTGATCGCCGCGAGCATGTCCTGGCTGGAGAAGGTCTCGAAGCCCAGCTCACGCACGGCCTTCTGGACCACCGCCACGCGCTCGCGGTCGTCCACCTTCACCAAGGCCCGATCATAGCCCTCCCGGGGGTTGCGGCGACTGCCGGTCAGCCATTGATTGAAGGCCTCCACATCGTCCAGAGACATGTAGACCGACCAATCATTCTGGCCGTCCGTCTCCTTGAACATACCGGCCACGCGCAGCCGCTCGGTACGCTTCACCAGCTTGTTGTCCTCTTCCGTGAACTTGGTGAGGATGGCCGTGAGGCTCCGGCCCTGCATCTCCAACGGTTCAGGTGTCGTCCGAACTGCGTCGACGCGCACTGGCCCACTCCGCGAGCCCCGTCGGGGAGCATTCCTGCGGCCCTGCCCGAACACCTTCTGGCCGATTACGATCTGCCCGCGCCCGAGGCGCGGAGACCCGCTGGCCAGGTCCCACCCGAGCTTGGGAGCCTCCTCTGCCTTCACCCCCCGCACGTTCGCCCAGGTCGAGACCCGCCCGTACTTGAACTCGACACCTCCACCGGAGACACCCTGCTGCGGTGTAACCGCCACCACATGATCCAAGTCGCCGATCTCACGCAACGCCCGGTCATCCAGCACGGCCTCGGGACCCCGCCTGCGCTGCGATGGATCCTCGATCCCCATCGCCGACCCCCTGAACACCTGGATGGTCGTCAGGTCCCCAAACGCACTGATCTCCGCGGTGGCGCTGGTCTGCAGGCCTACGGCCAGGGAGATGAGCAACACGACGGCTGCCGTGCCGATCAGGACTCCGATGGCGGTCAGGGCCACCCGAGCCCGCATGCGGTTCAGGTTGGACAGGACCAACCGCAGCAGATCCCGCTGGCTCATGGCGCCGAGGCGGGGGCGGAGATGTCCCGCTGGGGAGCCCGCTCCGGGCGACCTTTTTCCGGCACCCTGGGGACGGCGCGCGGCGGCGAGGCGCCCAGTCCCAGCAGGCCCTTCGCGATCCGCACGAAGATGGTGCCCTCGTCCTCCACCTGCTCGATAGGCTCCACGGGGCGCTCGGGCGCTGGCTCGATGATCATCTCGAACGTCCGCTCGATCTGCTGCTCGCGGTTGAAGTCGTCGATGTACTGCACCACGACCTTCACCTCGGCCTCCTCCGTCGGGGCCACGGGCAACAGGGTCGCATCGAGCACATCCAGGCCACCCCCATCCATCGGTCCGATGAACAGCGAGCCGTCCTCAACGTCCATGTAGCGCCCCGTCTGGACCTCGACGTTTGTCACGTTGACCTCGTTGCTGCCCTTATTGATGATCTCCACACTGAACGACACCTCCTGGCCCACCACGGTCGAGGTGACGACCTCCAACGGCCTTATCTCGAGGCCGACCTTGCGGCTGACCAGGAGTGACACTACCTGGCTGTCCTGCCGGGCCTGACCGTCGACATCCACGTAGTCAATGCCGACCTCGAGGACGTACACGCCCGGCTTGGCGGCGCCGTGGACCACCATCTTCTGACCGACGGTGCGCGTCCCCCCCGCCGCCAGCCGCCCGAGGAAGCGCACGTTGCTCGTCTCCAGCGGGGCAAAGACTCCCAAGTTCGCCCCGCCGCCAGCCGAGGACGCGCCGCCGCCCAGGATCAACCGCACGTGATTGGCATCGGTAGCCCCCTCGTTGACCAACTCGAGCTCGAGCTCGAATACCTGACCGGGGTGCAGCTCGGCGGGATCCACGGTGTAGGAGGCAACAATGGGCATCGGACTGGCGGCCGCGTCGCCCGTGACCACCAGGCCGACGGTCTGGGACTCGGTGTAACGCTCGCCGCCCGGATCATCGTAACGCAACTCGAGAGTCTGCGCCGTCGCCCCGGGCTGGGCCATCGCGGCGGCGATGACCCGCAAGCTCAGTGTAGCCGCGCCCCCGGCCGGGATGAACAGCGGACCATCGGATCCGCTGCCGTGAGGTGCCAACGGGCCGCCCGTGGGTACGACAAGCACGTTGCGCGCCTCGCTCCCACCGGTGTTCAGCAGGTCCAACGCCAGGGTGAAGGGCGCCCCTGGTGCGACCCGCCCCGGCAGGCGTGCCGCCGTCACTACCACGGACGGGCGCGCGGCGCCCCCGCCAACCTCGATGCCGATGCTGGTCTGATCCGAGTACGAGCCGCCGTAGGAGTCGTCCCACCTAAGCGCGATCGATAGCGAATGGACGCCCGATTGAGCCGTCGCCGCCACCCGCAGGTCGGTTTCCAGGGTCTTGTCGTCACCCTCCTCCAGCTTGTTCAGGAAGAGCATCGTGCCCTGCCCAGCGGCCAGGAAAGCGTCCCCACCGAGCGTGAGCTGCACGTTCTCGGCCAGATGCTCGCCCACGTTCGCCACGCGGATCTTCAGCCGGAAGGTGCTGTGGGCGCCTGGGCGTGCCGGATCCGCACTGAAATCCTCCACCACAATGATGGGCCGCTCCTCACGCTCGAGCTGGAGGGCTTCCGTCGGTTCGGGGGTGGTTTCCTGGTCCGGCGTCACGTCCGGGCCGCCGGCATCCGTCGGAGACGGAACGGCGGTAGTAGGCGAAGGTTCGGGCACGGTCGGCGTGGCCGTTGCCGGGGCGACGGTCGTCGCCGGCACCGCGGTGTCCGTCTGAAGCGGCACGAACGCGGTCGCCCGCAGCACCAATGTGCTCGCCGGGACCGGCTCCGTGGATTGAGCATCCACGGCGGCCCTCAGCCATTGGAATGAGCCCATGGGGGCGAGGGCGAGCAGCAGACCCAACGGGAGCGAAATGGCCAGCGGTCGAATCCAGGACGCCAGTGTTGTCACGACGTGCCCTCCATGGTCTGGTTGCGGCGACCCTGCTCTGAGCGCAGGATGAGACCGTCCTCCATCTGGACGACCCGGTCGGCATACTCGGTCAGGCGCACGTCGTGGGTCACCACGACGACCGTACGCCCGGTGCGACTGAGCGCTGCCAGGAGGTCCATTATTTCCTGGCCGGTGTGGGTATCTACGTTGCCCGTCGGCTCATCCCCCAGCACGATCCGGGGGCTGTTGGCCATGGCACGCGCGATGGCCACGCGCTGCTGCTCGCCCCCCGAGAGCTCGACAGGCCGATGGCCCATCCGGTTCCCGAGCCCCAGCTGGCCGAGCAGCACCTCGGCACGGTCGCGGCGCTCGCGCGGCCGGCGCCCGGCGAAGATCATGGGGAACTCCACGTTCTGGCGGGCGGTCATGGTAGCAATGAGGTTGAAGGACTGGAACACGAAGCCGATCATCTCCTGGCGGTAGGCCGCCAGCTCGATCTCGTCGAGCTTGGACAGATCACGCCCATCGACCGAAATGCGGCCGCGCGTGGGCCGGTCGAGCCCGCCGACGAGGTTGAGCAGCGTGCTCTTGCCCGATCCCGAGGGCCCCATGACCAGCAGGAACTCGCCCCCCTGCACCTCCAGGTCCACCCCGGCCAACGCGCGGACCTTCTGCTGGCCCAGCGGGAAATCCTTGACCACGCCGCGCAGCACGATCTGCGGGCGAGCAGCTTCGTCCACGACTCAATCGATCTGCGCCATGTTCGCCCCGAGCCGTGCCCCAAACTTGCCGAGGCCGACGCCAGCCTCACCGAGGAGGATGATGAGCGCCACGTAGATGACGACGGCAGTCAGGGCTTTGCGGAGCGACACATGGCACACGACACGCACGGCCACCACGAACAGTGCCAGGGCCCACAGGTGCCACAACGAGATCTGCGCCAGTATGGGCCCCAGCGCGCTGGGGCTGGCGTACGGTTGTGTCGGGTCGGGTGCTACGAGGCCCGCCAGCCCATCGGAGTAGGGATCATACCCGCCCATCAGACCGTTGACCAGCCTCAATCCGGCTTGAAAGACGAGCGGCAGCCTGCCCCAGGCGGTAGCCGATAGCATCTGGCCATAGGTCTGTTGTCCACCGAGGATGGTGCCCATGAAGTGGAGCACCGCCGCGCCGGCAAGGGCACCCACGAGGGGGCCCAGGATCGCGCCGAGGATCGCTGTGCCCGCACTCAAGCCGGCGAACGCACCTCCACCCTCCTCGTCCCCCATGAACTGGGCGGCTACTTCGGCAGTCTGCGGATCGGTTTCGCGCATCCGCTCGATCTGGATCCTGCTCAGAGCCCGATCGTAGCGCTGCTTGGAAGGGAGCGACGCGACGGCGGCCGCGACGGAGAGCACGACGAGGGCGAGCAGCGGCAGAAGCCAGCGCCGGCCGGGATGCGCGGCCAGGTTGCGCATCGCCTCCGACGGCCGCCGGACGGTTTTCACGAAGAGCGCTCTCGCACCAAGTTGCGCGTCGTGATCTTCCGGGTGCACATCGTCGAGCGGGCTATCGATGTCGATATCGTCGATATCTGGTTCCATGAAGTGGCTCCAATGACGGTGGTTCCAAACGGGGCGAGTATACCCGACGAACGGGGTCCGCACAACTGCGGCGACGCGCGGCGTGCACGAAGGCGTTGTCAGGCCATCGCCCCGCACCCACCGGCGCCCGGTGGGCTGACAACATCGTGGGTGCCGTAGCGCCCCAGCACCTCGACCGGCTGGCCTCCGCTTCCATAATATACGCCCAACCGGCCTATACGTTGCGCCAATCCGCTGCTGGGCTTGCGACGGGGCATTCGCACCGCTACGATTACACAAGCCGGCCGATCCACGCACCACCCGGAGGTCCTTCTGCCCCATGTCCCGGCCCCGCCTTACCGTCCTGGCCCTCACGGCGGTCCTTCTGGTCCCGCTGGGCAGAGCCTCCCACATCACCGTGTCGGCCCACACCGGACGCTTCGTGACGCGCCTCGTGCTCCTCAACACCCCCACGCGCTGGGACGCATGGGCCTCCGCCGCGGGGACGGGCCCGGATGCCCGCAGGCGCGCCGGGCTCGCCGCCACCCCCCGTCTCGACGCGCGGGGATTCGACGCGGCCACGGTCGGAGCGTCGCGCGCAGCGGCCGATCGCGCCGGACGGGAGAGCGCCCGGATGGCCCGTCTGATCACCGACGTCGTCCACAGAGCCGGCGGGAACGTCCTGGCCCGCTACGACACCGCCCTGCCCGGCTTGCTGGTCCGCCTACCCGTGGGAAGCGACGCCGCCATCGCCACGCTGCCCGGGGTTCGGCGCGTCGCCCCTGCCCCGTATGCCACGCTGCACCTAAGGGACAGCGTGCCGGCCACAGGCGCCCGCCGCGTCGTCGAGGAGCTGGGGATCGATGGTGCTGGAACCACGATCGCCATCGCCGACAGCGGCATCGACTATACGCACGCCGCCTTCGGCGGGCCCGGCTCCGAGGAGGCCTACGAAGCCGCCGCAGCGTCCGCCGAGCGCATCGACGACACCTACGTGGGCGAGCCGCTGTTCCCCAGTGCCCGGGTGATCGGCGGCTGGGACTTCGCCGGCAGGCTCTACGACCCGGACTGTACACCAACCGGCGAACTGACCGGCCGTTGCTCGGCCACGCCCCGACCTGACCCGGACCCCCTCGACAAGCTGGGGCACGGGACGATCGTGGCCGGCACCGCCGCCGGTCAGGAGACGGGCACGGTCGGCCCGGGGGTCGCCCCCGGCGTAGGGCTGGTGGCGCTCAAGATCTTCGGCCTGACGGGCTCGACTGCGCTCCTCGTGGACGCCATCGAGTGGGCCATCGAAGCCAACATGGGCGTCGCCAACCGGCCCCACATCGACGTTCTGAACTTGAGCCTTGGCGTGCCCTATGGCAGCTCGGTCCTGGTCGAGGAGGGCGTCATCCGCAGAGCGGTAGAGGCCGGCATCGTGGTCGTGGCCTCGGCCGGGAACGACCGTGACCTGCCATTCATCGTGGCCGCGCCGGCCACCGCGCCGGAGGCGCTGGCGGTGGCCAGCCACACACCACCCGGCCGGCACATTTGGGAGGCCGAGCTGGTCAGCGGCGGTCAGCCGGAGATCTATGACGGAGAAGCGGTGGCTCACCAGGGCTGGTCGCCCGACCCACGCAGTGAATTCGGCGCACCAGTGGTGTTCATCGGTCGCGGGTGCCCTGGCGACGGGGTTCAGCCTCAGGACCCCTACCTGGTCGACCCGGCAGGGGCCATCGCCATGTTCGAGATGGCCTGGGGGAGCGGCGGACCGGCCTGCACCGTCGACCGTCAGGCCCGGCGCGCACAAGAGGCTGGGGCCCTCGGCGCGCTCATGGCAACCACGTTGGGCGTCGAGATGGCAAGCCCGTTCGACGCGCCGCCAACGGTGGACATACCGGTGTGGATGGTGAACAGTGCACTCGAGTCGGCCATCGCCGGCGGCGCGGCGAGGGGTGTCCCGATGCACATCGCGCTCCGGCCCGTACCGATTCCGGAGTTGGATGGGGTGATCAACACCTTCTCCAGTCGCGGGCCGGCACGCACGGGTTGGCTGAAACCCAACCTCTCGGCACCCGGATCGGGGATCTACTCGGCCGCGGTGGGACAAGGCCGGCGCGGCGTTTCATCTTCCGGCACTTCGCTCTCCGCACCCCACGTATCGGGCGCGGCGGCGCTCGTATGGGCCAACGCACGAGCGAAGGATTGGCGGATCTCCGCCCGCGACGTGGGAGCAATCCTGGTCAACACCGCCGATCCGTATCAGGTGCTCCTCAATTCGGAGCGGCGCGAGGCGCCCGCGCTGGCCCAAATGGGCGCCGGCGGCTTGGATTCCTGGTCAGCCGTCGGCAGCCACACCGTCGTCCGCGCCGGCCCGATCTCCAGCCTGAACCTGGGCTTCCGGGCGCTGGCAGCGCCCGCCGGGGACGAGCTGACGCTGGACGTCACGAACCTGTCGGCGGTCCCGCGGCGCTACCAGATGGCGACCCGCTACCGGGGCGGTGGCGAGGCCGGCCTCGGCCTGGCGGTAAGCCCGACCCCACCCGACATCACGGTGGCCCCGGGAGCGACGGAACGGGTTACGGTGTCCACCCGCATCTACCCCAACCTGCTACCACCGTGGACGCTGTCAGGCGGCGCGCAGGTGAGCAACAGCGCCCTCCTGGCCGACTGCGAGCTGGACGGCTGGCTGGAGTTACGCGAGGCGGCATCCGACGGCGCATCCCCACCGGATAGCCCGACGCTGCGCGTGCCGTTCTATGCCCTCCCCCGCCGGGCCAGCCGGGTGACGGCCGAGTGGGCAGCACCGCCCAGAGAGGAGCTGGCACGCGGTGGTTCTTCGTATCTCAGGCTGGCCAACGACAGCCCTTTCCCCGGCGTCGCGGAGCTCTTCCACCTGGTGGCCACCGATCCGTACGAGACGGACCTCCCATCGGAAATCGACCTGGATGCCATGGGCGTGCGGGCCACCCCGGATCGGCCGGGGGGGGGGGGCGTCGCGGTGGCCCCGCCCCACCCCGGGCGCGCCCCCCCACCCCGGATCGGCAGGGCGGGACGATCGTCGAGTTCGCCCTGCACACACGCGGAGCGCGCCCACACCCACTGCTGACGCGCACGCTCATCGAGCTGGACACGGATCTGGACCGGCGCGTGGACTTCGTCGTGTACACCGCGGACGAGGAGCTGCTGCGTACATCGGAGTTCCGCAATGGCAAGGTGATCGTGGCCCTGGGGGAGCCGGGTGGAGACCCGTTCGGCGCCCCGATCACCCGCTTCTACGCGGGCGTGGATCTTCACAGCCGTTATTCCGTGCTGCCGATCCGGATCGAGGACACGGGCCTGACCCCCAGCACGCTGGCGTTCAACTTCCGCGTGCAGCAGGAGGACATGGTCGAGCGTGGGCAGGACGGGGAAGCACCCTACGACCAGGTACCTGGCGGGGCTGGCTGGCTCCGCTTCGACGCACGTACGCCGAGGCTAGTGCCGGAGCAGACCACCGTCGAGATAGCGGGCGAGCGCGAAGCGACGATCGAAGTGGCACGCGGCACCGGCTACCGCACCCACGCCGGGGCGGGGCTGCTGGTGCTGCTGCCGGCGAACGCGCCGGGCGACGGCGACGTGGCGCTATTGGCAGTCCCACCGGAGCCGGTGCTCTTCCTCCCCCAACTTGGCACGCTGCGGCGATGAGGCGGTCGGGCAGCTCTCACCCCAACCCCGGTACTAGAGAAGCAGAGAACCAGAGGCTCAAAGGATCACCGGCTCCTCGTAGAGGCCGAACACCTCGCGCATGACGTCCATGGTCTCACCGAGGGTGGCATACGCCCTCGCGGCGTCGATCAGGTGCGGCATGACGTTCTGCCCGCCCTCGCAGGCCCGGCGCAGGTCGGCCAGCGCCCGCCTCACCGCCTCGTTGTCGCGGCTGCGCCTGAGCTCCGCCAAGCGCGCCACCTGATTGGCGTAGCCTTCGGGATCCATCTCCAGCAGCGGGATCTTGATCTCGCCCTCGTCCCGAAAGCGATTGACGCCCACGATGATCCGATCACCACGGTCGATCTCCGACTGGTACTTGGCAGCAGCATCGGCGATCTCCCGCTGGAAGAAGCCGCCCTCGAGCGCCGGGACCACCCCGCCCAGCGCCTCGATCTGCCGGAAGTACTCGCGGGCCCCCGCCTCCATCCTGTTCGTGAGTGCCTCCACGAAGTAGCTGCCGCCCAGCGGATCGACGGTGTTGGCCACGCCGCTTTCGTGGGCGATGACCTGCTGCGTGCGCAGGGCGACCGTCGCCGCCTTCTCGCTGGGCAGCGCCAGCGCCTCGTCCATGGAGTTGGTGTGCAGGCTTTGCGTGCCACCGAGCACAGCCGCCAGGGCCTGGATCGCCACCCGGATGACGTTGTTCTCGGGCTGCTGGGCGGTGAGGCTCACCCCGGCCGTCTGGGTGTGGAAGCGCAAGAGCCACGAGCGCGGATCGGCGGCACCGTAGGTCTCGCGCATCTCCCGGGCCCAGATGCGTCGCGCGGCGCGGTACTTGGCGAGCTCCTCGAAGAAGTCGTTGTGGGCGTTGAAGAAGAACGACAGCCGCCGCGCGAAGGCGTCGACCTCGAGCCCGCGCTCGACACACACATCCACGTAGGCCAAGCCGTCCGCCAACGTGAACGCCAATTCCTGGACGGCTGTGGAACCAGCCTCCCGGATGTGGTAGCCCGAGATGGAAATGGGGTTCCAGAGCGGCAGGTGCGCGGTGGCGAACTCCACCGTGTCCACCACGAGGCGCATGCTCGGTTCCGGCGGGAAGATGAACTCCTTCTGGGCAATGTACTCCTTCAGGATGTCGTTCTGCGTCGTGCCCCGGAGCACGCTCATCGGCACGCCCTGCTTCTGGGCGGCGGCAATGAACATAGCCCAGATCACAGCCGCCGGCGAGTTGATGGTCATCGACACCGAGACCTGATCGAGCGGGATGCCGTCGAACAAGATCTCCATGTCCCTCAGGCTGGAGACCGCCACGCCGCACTTGCCGAACTCGCCCACGGCTTCCGGCGCGTCAGAGTCGAAACCGTAGAGCGTCGGCATGTCGAACGCCACGGATAGGCCCGTCTGCCCCTGCTCCAGCAGGTACTTGTAGCGCTGGTTCGTCTCCTCGGCCGTTCCGAAGCCGGAGAACAGCCGCATCGTCCACAACCGCCCGCGGTGCATCGTAGCGTGCACGCCCCTGGTAAAGGGATAGCGGCCCGGAAAACCGATGTCTTCGACGAAGTCCGTGTCCGCCACATCGAGCGGCGTATACAGCCGGTCGATCTCCAGATCGCCGGTCGTCACGAAGCGCGACATCCGCTCCTGGCGCTGCTCAAGCGCGGGCCGGAGAACCTCCTCCTCCCACTTCAGCTGCTCGTGGAGGACCCCGTCCCGTCGCTCAGGCGGCTTATTCGCCATCAACCTCACCCCCACGTCCGTCCCCATCGGCTGCCAGGTCGTCCTCATCACCCTGGCGCAGGCCCTCCAGGAAGCCGCGCGTGCCGGCGGCCGCCACCCGGCCACCAACGAACAGTCGGCGCCGGAGATCGTCCAGGTTGGTCAATCGCCGCGGCAGACGATCGCCCAGGCGTGTCTCGTAGAGCTCGATAAGCACACCGTGCGCTGCATTCGGATGGATGAAGGCAATCCGCCGTCCACCGGTGCCCAAGTACGGCTCGTCGTCGATGAGCTGGACGCCCCTCTCGCGTAAGTGAGTGATCGCCTCCCCGAGGTCGTCGACCTCGAGGCAAAGGTGGTGCATCCCGGGTCCACGCCGGTCGAGAAAGCGCGAAACGCCAGAATCCGCATCAACGGGTTCGATCAGCTCGATCTCGGCCTCACCCAGCGGCATGAAGGCCACCACCACGCGTTGCCCCTCTTCGAGGTCGGTCGTACCCACCTCCAGGCCCAATGCGTCTCTGAAGAAGCCAAGGGCCTCATCGATGTCGTCGACGGCAATGGCCACGTGTTCGATGCGCTTGATCTTCATTTGTGATGACGCCAATCGCAACGGTCAGGTGACAGCCCAGGTGACAGCCGATACCCGGAGACGCCACCATGTTTCGGTCAGCTGCAAGTCTGCCGCAGCACTCGGCCGCCGTCAAGGTTCTCACTGCAGCTGCGACCTCTTCGATCACCGGCTATGGCTCGGCCCCGGGCCTCGAATCAGTCTGAACTCGGAAATGCGGACTCGGCTCTCAGCGCGCCCTTCCGGAGCCCACCCGACCGGCGCCAGCTACGACCGGCCGCGGATCGACCGGACTGAAAGCTGATAGCTGATAGCCCAAGCCAGAGCAAGCCCGCGACGTCCGATAAGTCCCATCCGTGCCCTTAAAGCACCTCTCCCGGCCGGTACTCGCCAAACTCCGCCCGCAGCTCGTCGCATATCTCCCCCAAGGTCGCCCGGGCCTCGACCGCGTCGATGATGGGCGGCATGAGGTTGTCCGTGCCCCGTGCCGCCTCTCGCAAACGCTCCAACGCCGCAACGACGGCCGCCTGGTCGCGCTCGGCGCGCCACGCCCCGACCTCCGCCACGCGGCGCGCCTCGACCTCCGGGTCGATCCGCAAGACTTCGGGCGGATCTGCTTCTGCTTCCTCGGCATAGCAGTTCACGCCGACGATCGACCGCTCGTCGCTCTCGACCTCCTGTTGCACCCGGTAGGCACTGTCGGCGATCTGGGCCGACACCCAGCCGCGCTCGATGGCCGCCAGGGCACCGCCCATCGCGTCAATGCGCTCGATCAGCTCCGCCGCCTCACGCTCCAAGACATCGGTCAGGGCCTCCACGGCGTAGCTGCCAGCCAGCGGATCCACCACGTCGGCCACCCCGCACTCGTGCGCCAGGATCTGCTGCGTGCGGAGCGCCACCTTCACCGCCTCCTCGCTGGGCAGGGCAAGCGCTTCGTCCATGGAGTTCGTGTGCAGGCTCTGGGACCCGCCGAGGATCGCCGCCAGCGCCTGCACCGTCACCCGCACCACGTTGTTCACCGGCTGCTGCGCGGTTAGCGAAACCCCGGCCGTCTGCGTGTGGAAGCGGAGCATCATCGACCGTGGGTCGCGGGCCCCGAACCGGTCGCGCGCGATCCGGGCCCACAGGCGGCGCGCGGCCCGGAACTTGGCCACCTCCTCGAGCAGGTTGTTCTGGGCCGCGAAGAAGAACGACAGGCGCGGCATGAAGCTGTCGGCCGCCAACCCCCGCGCCATGGCTGCCGCCACGTACTCGACGGCGTTGGCCAAGGTGAAGGCGATCTCCTGCACGGCCGACGCTCCCGCCTCGCGGATGTGATAGCCCGAAATGGAGATCGGGTTCCAACGCGGCATGCGCTCGGCGGCGTAGGCGAAGGTGTCGGTGATCATCCGCAGCGACGGGCCCGGGGGGAAGATGTAGGTCCCGCGGGCGATGTACTCCTTCAACAGGTCGTTCTGGACCGTGCCGCGCAGCTGGGCCGGCTCGATCCCACGTTTCCGGGCCAAGGCGACGTAGAGCGCCAGGAGTACCGGTGCGGTGGCGTTGATCGTCATGGAGGTGCTGACCCGGTCCAGCGGGATCCCCTCGAAGAGCGTCTCCATATCGGCCAGGGAGGCAATCGAGACGCCGACCTTGCCTACCTCACCGGCGGCCAGAGGATGGTCCGGATCGTACCCAATCTGGGTAGGCAGGTCGAAGGCCACGGACAGCCCCGTCTGCCCCTGGGACAGGAGATACCGGTAGCGGGCATTGGACTCTTCAGCCGACGCGTAGCCCGCGTATTGCCGCATCGTCCACAGCTGAGCGCGGTACATCGTCGGGTAGATGCCGCGCGTGAAGGGGAACTCGCCGGGGAAACCCAGGTCGCGCACGTAGTCCAACTCGCCCACGTCCTCCGGCGTGAACAGATCGGGTAACTCCACGCCCGAATCCGTCCTAAAGGCGTCCCGGCGGAGCGGGCGGCGCTTCACGAACGGTGCCAGCACCCGCTCGCGCCAGGCCTCAAGACGGTCCTTCAGACTGGAATCGGCCATTTTTCGCTCGGCTCTGGATCCACGCCACAGCGCGACGCGCGAATTCTAATGCGCTCCCCTAGTGGCCGCAAGGCCGGGATCCGGCCGGAATCAGCGCCCGCGCCCGAAGAGGATCCGCTCCCGCTCGTAGAGCCGGATGGCGGTGAGGACGAACAGAAGCGCGACGGCCAGCGTCACAACAGCCGAGGTGATGATGTTTACGGGGAGCAATTCCTCACCACGCATCACCTGGTTGATGAGCAGCTGTTGCCCGAAGGTGGGGATCAACATCGCCCACAGCTTGGGCTTCACCGGCACGAACATCAGCAGCAGGCCCGGTAGCGCCGGCACGAGCGGCAGGAGCGACAGGTAGTTCTGCGCCTCCTTGAAGCTGCGCGTGAAGCTGGCGATGATGAGCTGGAGCGCGGCCGCCAGCGGCATCAACGGCAATACGATGAGCAGCACGCTCACCACCGCGCCCGGGCTGAGGCTCATCTGCACACCCATCATATGCTCCAACGAGATAACGTTCAGCACAAGTGCGAACACGACGAGCGTCTCCACCACCGCGATGAAGGTGAACACCAGCACGGCGCACAGCTTGCCCACCACCAGCTCCCAGCGCGCCACGGGGTTCATGAGCAGCGGCTCCAGGGAGCCCCGCTCGCGCTCGCCGGCAGTGCTGTCAATGGCCAGGTACATGCCGCCGATGAAGACGGAGAAGATAAGAAAGTAAGGCATGAGGCCGAGGAAGTTGGCCGCCTGGCTCTGGGGCGTGGCCACGTCCAACGTCTCCGTCGCCAGCGGCCTGATGACCGCCGGGCTGACGCCCCGCGCCAGAAGCCTGAGCGCCGCCACCTGGCGGCCGTACGATCCGAGCAAACGGCGGGTGCGGCGAATCGGCACTGCGGACGCCTGGCGCGAGTCATCGATCACGATCCGCACAGTGGCGGGCCGGCCCCTGCTGAACTCCGCCGGATAGTCTTCGGGAATGACGAGCACTACGTCAAGGTCCCCGGCGCGGACCTCGGCCTCGGGGTCCGCCGGTGCTTCCTGGATCACGACACCCTGCTGCCCGAGGAAGGTGATCAGCGCCGGCGCGTGCTCCGCCCCGACGACCGGCAGCTCGAGCTGGCTCTCCTCCTGCTCCGTGAACTGGCGCTCCATGACGGTGAACATGAGCACGATGATCGCCGGCCCGAGCAGTGGGTAGAGCAGCGCCGATACCATCGCCCGTCGGTCGCGCGCGTTGTCGCGCACCTCCTTGCCAAATACAACCCGCACGCGATCGAGCATCATTCCAGCCCCTCTGCCGACCCGATGGCGGCCACAAACGCGTCCTCCAGGTTCTCCGTGCCGGTGGACTCGCGCAGCGCGTCAGGCGTACCGCGCGCCACGACCTCACCGCGCGCGATAATCACGATCTCGTCACACAGGGCCGACACCTCTTGCATGATATGACTGCTGAACAGGACGCTGCGCCCTTCGTCACGCAGGTTGCCCACGAAGCGGCGCACCGCGCGCGTGCTCATGACGTCGAGGCCCACCGTCGGCTCGTCCAGGACGACGTTCGGTGGGTCATGGACCAGGGCGCGCGCCAGCGCCACCTTGACTCGCTCACCGTGCGAGAACCCCTCGGCACGGCGATCGGCGATATCGTGCATCTCGAGCAGCTCGAACAGGCCGTCGACTCGGCGCTCGAGCGCCTCGCCCTCCAGACCGTGCAGGCGGCCGTAATAGCGGACGTTCTCACGCGACGTGAGGCGCGGATAGAGTCCGTGTGTCTCGGGCAGGCTGCCGATCAGGCTCTGTACCTGGTGCGGATCGGCCACGGTATCGAAGCCGTCGACCCGTGCGCTACCACGGTCCGGCCCCAGGACCGTGGAGATCATCCGGAGTGTGGTCGTCTTGCCCGCCCCGTTGGGCCCGAGCAAGCCCGTGATCCGTCCGTCGGGCGCGACGAAGGAGACATCCCGCACCGCCTCGACGTCGCCGAAGCGCTTGGATACGCCCTGGACCTCAATCATCGGTTGATTCCTCAGCAGGTGGTTCGGGTACCGGGCCGGAAAAGTTCACGAAGAACGGCGGCGCCGCGAGCCGGTCCACGCACTCCGTGTCGAGGCCATCGACGGTGCCGCCGGCGACGAAGTCGGCCGCGATTCGCGGTATGCAACCGCGCACGATCGCCCCGTGGCCCTGACCAGGAGCCACCAGGTGCAGGCTGTTGGAGAGCGTCTCGGCCACCGCGTCCCCGTATTCCGGTGGAGTCACGGGATCCGTCTCACCTGACAAGATCAGGACCGGCACGTCGGAGACCACCGGCTCCTTGAAGTCTTCCGGGACCTCTCCGCGTGGCCAGACGGTGCAGATCGTCGACAAAGCATCCGTGAGCACGTCGGCGAGGTACGTGTCGGCGTTGTGCATGTCGACGTCCCCTTGGTCGAAGAACGGCACGTCCTCGGCGCAGACCACACTGAAGTGCATGCCCAAGCTGAGCAGGTTGGCGCTGGCATCGCCGGCCTGGAGTGTCTGAGCCGCCAGGAGGCTGTAGTCCCCGGTTGCCACCGCACCGTGGATGAGCAGGGGAAGTAGGGACGCCGTCTCCGGGGCGTAGCTCATGAAGCGCAGCGTGCCGGCCACCCTCTCGCGCGTGAGGGACACCTCCGTCGGTTCACCAGTGACCGGATGAACCAGCTCGACCTGGATCGGACCGTCCGACAGGGCAGCCATCAGGGCGTCGAACTCGGCATCCAGGTCGGGGAACGCGGCGCCGCAGTCCTCATCTGCCGCGCAACGCGCGAAGAAGAGGTCCAGCGCGTGCTGCGCGTCGCGGGCGACGGTCGTCCCCAACGCCAGGTCCGGCGGAACGACGCTGTCGATGATGACCGTCCGGACGCGCTCGGGGTGCTGTCGCAAGTAGGACAGGGCCGCTCGCGTTCCGTACGAGCCCCCGTAGAGGTTGACCTGCTCGTAGCCGAGGGCCGCACGGACCTCGTCCAGGTCGTCCATGGCAATCGCCGTGGTGTAGAGGCTGGGATCGGCGTCCAACTCCTCGATGCACGACCTGGCCCACGCCTCGAGATCCTCCTCGTCGAAAAAGGAGAACTCGTCGTCCTCCTCTACCGAGCAATCGAGCGGGTTGGACTCGCCCGTGCCCCGTTGGTCGACGAGGACCACGTCGCGCTCCTCGTTGATGCGCTCGAAGGCGAACTCCGCGTCGGCATACACCTCCGTCGCCGCTTGGCCCGGGCCGCCCGCGAGGAGGAAGAGCGGATCGGGCTCCGCGCCGCGGCTGACGGCCGGCACGACTGCAATGCGGAGGTCGATCTGCCGGCCCGAGCCCGCCTCTCGGTCCTCGTAGACGGCCAACGTGCCGCAGCGGGCGTCGACGCTCGTCCGACGGTCGGAAGACCAGAGGATGCAGTCCTCGAGCGCGACGGGAGGACCGGCGTCGGATTTCGCGCCGTCGAGCGCCTGCCCGTCACAGGCGGCCAGGCTGCCTACGACGAAAACGACCATGGCGCAGAGCACGAATGTCATCTTCCTACGTTGTGGCGTCCGGTGCATGGTCGGTGCCCCGTTTGAAGTGCTTGAAGTTGCGAACCCGGATCGGCTATACGTGCGGTCGCGGCATCGGGTTGCGGGGCAACGGGACCGGAAAACCGTGTGGAACGTCGTTGAGACCACGCACTTCAATTCGGAGGCCATGCCGACGCCGCATCAGGTCCGCGCCGAGGTCTGGCCCGGAACGGGTCACTTGCCGTATTGCGGACGCGCTGTACAATCATGTTATTCATGAGCACTGGTAAACAGCCGATCGTGAAGCCTCGATCACGGACGGGCTGGTAGTACGACGTCACGCCGGATGGCCCGCGCGACAGAAAGGCAGGTCTATGCGCAAGCGAGTACTGGACGTCGGTGCAGCATTCGGTCTTCTCGTGTTCATTGTCGGGGTTGTGGCCTTGGTGCTACTTCCGGCCCGACTGCGCGTCCAGACCGGGCAGCAAGGGAGGCTCAGCTTGGTCGCCGGCCCGACATGGCTGGCGAGTCCGGGCGCAGTTGTGATGCACACGCTAACCATTAGCAACAGCGGCGGGGCGGACACGGTCGAGATCACCGTCAGCGGCAATGCCTGGGAGTTGGACGCGCCGAGCAGCGTCCCCATCGCCGCCAACGCCACAGCGCCCGTGAGCATCACCGTGCGCGTGCCCTTTACGGCCACCAGCGGTATGGTCGACGCGGCAGTTATCACTGCCACCGCCCGCGAGAGTGGCCGCTCGGTGGGCCGGACGTTGGTCAGCTCGACGAGCGGTGAGTTCACGGGTGCCGGCTACGTCGGCTGCCGGTTCGACCTCAACCGCGACGGCGTGGTCGACGATGACGACGTTGCGTCGGTGGGCGAGTTGTTCAACGCGGAACCGCCAGACCAGCGGTACGACCCGCTCCGGGACTTCGATCACGACGGACGGATCGGCGCCGCGGACGTGCAGGCGGTCGCGGGGCGAATCGATGCCGCCTGCGCCGTAATGCCGGAAACGGACACTGCAGCGCTGGTTGACGCGGTCACCGTCGAGGGCGTGCGGCGACACCTGGACCGTTTCCAGGAGATCGCGGAGGCCAACGGCGGCAACCGCGCCGCGGCTCGACCCGGCTACAACGCCTCAGCAGCCTACGTACGGGAGCAGCTGGCGGCAGCAGGCTACAACGTGGCCCTTCAGGAGTTCCAGTTGACATTCTGGGAGGAGCTCGAGCCACCTGTCTTCGAGCGCGTCTCGCCCGACCCCAAGGTATATGAAAGGAACGAATACGCCATCTTCCGCTACTCCGGCAGTGGCGATGTCACGGCAGTCGTGCAACCCGTGGAGCTCGTTCTCCCACCGGGTCCTGACCCCAACACGTCGACGAGCGGCTGCGAGAAGGAGGACTTCGCCGATTTCACCGCCGGCAACATCGCCCTCATCCAGCGCGGCTCGTGCACCTTCTCGGCGAAGGTGGTGAACGCGCAGGACGCGGGGGCAGTGGGCGTGCTCATCTTCAACGAGGGGCAACAGGGCCGAACAGGGGTCATCTCCAGCCGGTTGGGTGGAGCTGCAATCGACGTGCCGGTGCTTGGCACTTCGTTCGCCGTGGGGAACGAGTTGGCCGGCATGATCGAAGGCGGTGGCGAGGTGACGCTCCACATGTTCACCAAGGTTGGCACAGTCGAGCGCCCGACGAGCAATGTGATCGCCAGTACGCCACACACGGTCGGGGGCCGCGTCGTCGTGCTCGGCGCCCACCTGGATTCCGTCAATGGCGGGCCCGGCATCAACGACAACGGCAGCGGCTCGGCGGTGATCCTCGAGATCGCACTGCAGATGGCGCGGCTGGATATCGTGCCGCGGAACGAGGTGCGGTTCGGGTTCTGGGCGGCGGAGGAGCGGGGACTACTGGGCTCTGAACATTATGTCGAACAGCTCAGCCAAGCCGAGCGGGACGAGATCATGCTAGACCTGAACTTCGACATGGTCGGCTCGCCGAACTACGTCCGGTTCGTGTACGACGGTGAACGCCTGGCCATGCCAGGTGGCGCGCATCCCGGATCCGAGGAGATCGAGGCTGTATTCGTAAAGTACCTCGCGGGTAACGGACTGGCGTCAGAGCCGATCGCGCTGGGTGGCCGCTCCGACCATGCGCCGTTCTCCCTGGCGGGCATCCCCGCCGGTGGACTGTTCACGGGTGCCGAATCACGCAAGACAGTACAGCAGGCGGCGGTCTATGGCGGTACGGCTGAAGAACGGCTCGACCCATGCTATCACCGGGCGTGCGACATGACCGACAACCTCAACTGGGAGGTCCTGGGGCAGATGGCGGACGCCGCGGCCCACACGACGTTCGTCTATGCGATGGATGGGCGCGAGGTAATGAACCGTGTCCCGGGCAGCGTTCCGTCCGGGATGCTCGAGACCCTGGACTACAAGGGTCCTGTGCCACAGAGGTAGAGACATGATAACACATGCTCCGTTGCGAACGATGGTCCTGCTCGCGGTAACCGCGACGGTCGCCACGATGCTGCTCGTGCCGGCGTTCGGCTTCGCCTTCTTCGACGGGTCTGAGCCGGCTGTGGATGTCTCTTCGCTGCGCCGGACTGGGGCCTTGGCCGATGAGTTGGAGGTGCAGGTCACGGTCCGGGATGCGGAGGACCTGGCGGCCTTCGAGGCCGCGCTGGTCTTCGACCCGGACGTGGTAAGCCCCACCAGCGTGACGTTGGGCGAGTTCGTGCCGGCAGAGAGCCACGGGCTCCCACCCGACGACGTTCACGCAGGGAAGTTGACGCTGGGCAGCTTCAACGCCAGCGGTCGCACCGCCAACGGCGACGGCGTCTTGGCAGTGGTCGCTTTCGAGAGATACGCCGAAGGCGACCCCGGCTTCCGCCTGGATCCCGTGCGAACCGGGGCCTTCGATACGTTCGGCCTGAGGCTCGACGCCAAGATCGGCCTGGCAGCGCCGGGGGCCGTTTTCCTGCCGCACTTGCTGACCAGCGGTGGATAGACCAGACCCGATCCGATTTGCGGGTTCGGCTGACTGCACAGCCGAGAGGTGCTGTTCGTCAGCAAGGCCTTGGCCGATACCGATTTCTCCCACATTCACCTCGAGCTCCCTCGCGTTGGGGAAGTTGACCTGCGCTTGCCGACGGCAGCCCAACAGCCATTGCAGAAGCCCGGCCCAGGTTGAGCCACCTTCGACGCGCGTGGCGCGCGTTCGCGGAGCCTGTCCACGCTGGTTATTGTCGTACCGGAGAAGCTCAGTGACCGCCTTGGCACCCAAGCAACTGCTCGTCGTCTACGACGGCACCTGAGGCTTCTGCTCCAGCACCGCCGGCTGGATAGCGCGCCTGGATTGGCGCCGCAAGGTCGTGCTGCTGCCAGCGCAAACGCCGGGGCTGCCCGAATCAGTCGGCCTCAGGCGGGAGCAGCTGGATGAAGCGGCTTGGGCCATCGCGCCCGGTGGCCGGCTGCAGCGCGGCCCGGCAGCCATTTTCGCCGCCCTGGACCAGTTGCTCCCGTCGGGCCTCCCCCTCTGGACAGGTCTATACGCCGTACCGGGTTTCCGTCAGCTGGTCAACGCTGTGTATGATTGGGTTGCATTCAACCGCTACCGCTTCCCCGGTGCTCCGGCCTGCGACGCGGATCACGCACCGGCGCCACTCGAGGGCTCGGTGCGCATCGAGCTCCTCCGGCGGCTGGAGCAGGATGTCTGCTGATGGGACACCCTCTTGACGCATCGTCGCAACATCAGGAAGCGGCCCGTGTCACCTGTCCCTCCGATTGAAGCCGTGTATCCACCGTCATCCTCCGGTGTGGCAAAAACACTGGTGCGCCATTCGCGCTCCCAACCCAACCATCCGGCGCTGATCTGGCACGGCGGAGTGGTGTCCTATCGCGCATTGGCAGATCGGGTCGACGATTTGGCTCGCCGGCTTGCCGGTCTGGGCCTCGGTCCCGACGAGCGCCTGGCCGTTCTGCTGTCCAACCAGCCGGTGTACATTACGCTCGTGCACGCGGCGGCACATCTCGGTGCCGTTCTGGTCGCGCTCAACCCCCGTCTGACGGCCGATGAGATCGCCTGGCAGGTGGCTGATGCCAGGCCGCAAGCTCTCATCCACGATCCCATGCTGGCTGAGCGCTTGGCCGAACTCGGGCCGGAGATCACGCTCGTCGCGGCTGGGACCAGCGGCTCGGACGAGGAGCCTGCTGGGCCGGACCATCTTGTGCTGGACACCCTTACACCGGTCGAGTCGGCACCTGGCGCGCTCCGGTCGGGGTTGGCCCTGGATGCGCCGCAAGCCATCGTCTACACCTCAGGGACGACCGGCAGGCCCAAGGGCGCGGTCCTGACCCACGGCAACTTCCTATGGAGTGCCCTGGCATCGGCCCTGCGCCTCGGTCACCGGGCGGACGACCGCTGGCTGGTTCCCCTGCCGCTCTGCCACGTCGGCGGGTTGTCCGTCCTACTGAGGTGCGCGCTCTACGGCACGACGGTTGTGCTTCATCCCCGATTCGATGCCGAGGCCGTCGCCAGGTCCTTGGACGAGGACGCCGTGTCGCACGTGTCCCTCGTGCCCACGATGCTGCAGCGCCTGCTCGAGGTGTGGGGCAAGCGTCCTGTGCCCTCGGCGCTGCGAGTGGTGCTCCTCGGTGGCGGTCCGGCGTCCGAGGACTTGGCCCAGCAGGCCGCGGACCTGGGATTCCCCGTCACTCCCACGTACGGCCTGACCGAGGCTGCTAGCCAGGTGACGACCGCCCCGCCCGGACGAAGGGACGTGAAGCCTAGCAGCGCGGGCCCGCCGTTGGCCGTAACCGGGATTCGGATCGTTGATACGGAAGGGTTGTCGCTGCCGCCGGATACCGCAGGGGAGATCCTGGTGCGCGGTCCGACCGTGATGGCCGGGTACTGGAACCAGCCGGAAGCAACGGCCGCAGCGCTGGCTGGCGGTTGGCTGCACACGGGCGACGTCGGTTGGTTGGATGAGAGCGGAGAGCTGTTCGTAGCCGCGCGACGGGATGACCTCATCGTCAGCGGCGGGGAGAACGTCTACCCGGCCGAGGTAGAGGACGCCCTGAACGCACATCCCGATATCGCCGCAAGTTGCGTGGTGGGGGTACCGGACCCGGAGTGGGGAATGGCGGTTGCCGCCGCCGTCGTGGCGGCTCCTGGTGCGAAGTGTGACGCCGAAGCGATCGAGCGGTCCTTGCGCGCACGCCTTGCGGGCTACAAGATCCCGCGGCGGATCCAGTGGCTGGAAGCGCTTCCACACACCGCGTCAGGCAAACCGCACCGCGAGGCCATCCGGGAGATGCTCGTGGGCAGCCAAGTATCCCGTTGACCTGGTTGCAGTTTCGGGTCAACCGATTCCGCCCACCAGCCGCCACACCTGGGCCACGACGAGCGTCACCAGGAAGCCCAATCCCAGAGGCAGGAGCGTTGCCACGGTCGTCCACTTCGCGCTGCCGGTTTCCTTGTAGATCGTGTAGATCGTCGTGCTGCACGGGTTGTGGATCAGGCTGAAGAGCATCAGGTTCACGGCCGTCAGGAGCGTCCAGCCGCCGGCCGTGAATACCGCCATCGTGTCGGCCGTCGAGTCCAGCTCAAACATCACCCCGGCACCCTCACCTGTCCCACTCATGCCCGTGACGAGCACCGTGAGCATCAGGACGGTGGGGATGACGATCTCGTTGGCGGGTATCGCCGCGACATAGGCCAGGAGGATCACGCCGTTCAGGCCGATGAACAGGCCCACCGGGTCGAGCAGGCGGATGAGGTGCTCGGCGATGCTCGCACCTCCAATGTGGATGTTGGTGCTGAGCCAGATGGCGGCGCCGGCCGGCAGGGCGAACACGACGGCCCGCCACAGGACAATGAGCGTGCGGTCGATTACCGACGTATAGAGCGTCTGGAGGATCCGCGGTGGCCGATAGGGTGGTAGCTCCAGGCTGAAGGTGGACACTTCGCCCCGCAGCATCGTCCGCGACAGCGCCCACGAGACGAGGAAGGTCAGCAAAATGCCCAGTAGCGCTACGCCCACCACGGCCAGTGCCGAGATCGCTCCAGCGACGTAAGGCGGTGCCAGGGAGCCGATGAAGAGGGACGCGATGAGGATCTGCGTGGGCCAGCGGCCGTTACACAGCGAGAAGTTGTTGGTGATTATGGCGATCAGCCGCTCGCGCGGACTATCGATGATCCGCGTGGCGACGACCCCGGCAGCATTGCATCCGAAGCCCATCGTCATCGATAGCGACTGCTTGCCGTGCGCGCCGGCGCGCCTGAAGATGGCGTCAAGATTAAACGCCACCCGGGGCAGATAACCGAAATCCTCGAGCAGCGTGAAAAGGGGGAAGAAGATGGCCATCGGTGGCAGCATCACGGCTACCACCCACGCCGTGGCCAGGTACATGCCGTCGATGAGCAGCCCGTCGAGCCACGGGGGTAGCCCAATCGCGGCGGAAGCGTCCTTCAGGATCGGGTGCCCCGTGTCCAGGAACAACCGGGCCAGCCAGCCGGACGGCACGTTGGCGCCCGCGATCGTGAGCCAGAAGACCAGCGCCAGCAGGAGCAGCATGATAGGGAAGCCCCACAAGCGGCTCGTCACCAGTTGGTCGATCCGCCGGTCCAGGTCGAAGCGCGGGGGCTCGTCCGGGCGCGTCACGGCGCGGTCGGCGATCCGCGCGGCATCGGTGTAGATTGACTCGGTGAGCTGCTGATGGAAGTCTCGCCCGACCTCCCAGCGAAGGGCAGAAGCGGTTGCCAGGATGTCCTCCGGTTGAGCCTGCCTTCGGGCGCTGGTTGCGGGAGCGCTCATCATGCCGCGCCTGGATCAAGCGACGGCTGACCCATCCGCTCTGGCCCGTTCCGGCTCAGGTCACCCAGCTCGCGCTCGCGCACCGCCGCTGCCATTCGCCCGTCACCGTCGAGCAGGCGGAGGGCTACCCAGCGCGCGTTGGGCAGGCCGGGGAAGGCCTCTTCGATCTGTGCGACCAACTGGGCGACGGCGCCCTTGAGGGCCGGTGGTTCGCTCGCGATGCGGCGGGGCCGGCAGACGATCTCGCCGGTAGCCACATCGCTGATCGTCCGCAGCAGCTCGCCCAACCCCTCTCCGCTGCGCGCAGCGGTGGGCACGACGGGTACGCCGAGGTCGCGCGCTAGACGGCGGTGGTCGACCTCCAGGCCGCGACGCCGGGCCTCGTCCATCAGGTTCAGGCACACCACGGCACGGTCCGTGATCTCGAACACCTGGAGGACGAGGTTGAGGTTGCGCTCCAGGCGCGTCGCGTCCGCGACAATCACGGTCACATCCGGCTGGCCGAACAGAATGAAGTCGCGGGCGATTTCCTCGTCGATGCTGGTGGCCAGGAGGGAGTAGGTGCCCGGCAGATCCACCAGCTTGTATCGATTTCCCCCAAAGCTGAAGCCGCCCTCGGCGCGGGCGACGGTCTTGCCGGGCCAGTTGCCGGTATGTTGGCGCAGGCCGGTCAGGGCGTTGAAGACGGTACTCTTGCCGGTGTTGGGGTTACCGGCCAGCGCCACCATGTAGTCCCACTCCGTCATGTCGACCCCGAGCCGCTGGAGGTGCGCCAGGCGCCCCGCCGGACAGCTCGCGCAGGGGTGCGATGCCGGCATCGTGGGCTCCGGGTGCTGGCGTGTCGTGCCGCGCGTCTCGTCGGATCGGGTCACGCTGTCGTCTCCTCGGGGCGGACGATCTGGATCAGCCCGGCCTGATCGTGACGCAGTGCGATCACGGCACCCCGGATGCAGTAGGCCGTCGGGTCACCGGAAGGGCTCCGGAAATACGCCTCGACGACGGTACCGGGCACGAGACCGAGGTCGAAAAGCCGGCGGCGATCTGGAGTCGGGCAAGCGCGAGAGACTCCCACTACCGTTCCCTTCTCCCCGGGCCGCAGCGCCGACAATCGCTCGGTGGGCGCAATCTCGACCGCCTCTTCCTCCGGCAGGGGCACGGCGTAGACGTTGGCGGCTACTACGGGCGCCAGCACATGGTCGTCCCCCTCGGCCCAGAGCCGGACACGGTGCTCCGAGATCTCCGTGGCCCGGCCCACCATGCCCGGCCGCAATCCCTCGGCCACCAGCTGGGCGTAGACGGCCTCCGGCTCGTCCTCCAGGTGAACGATGCGCAACGGTGTGTCAACCTCCAACGTAGTCAGCGGTTGGCCGCCGTGGCCCACGATCTCGCCTTCGGCGGTGGGGATCGGATCGCCATGTGGGTCGTGCGTGGGATGGCCAAGCTTGGCCGACAGCTCGCCCACCTCCGCCCGCGACAACGTGTGCTCCCGCCGCTCTGCCAAGGCGTGCCACTCCGTCTCGGCAAAGCCGGTTTCGTCGGCCAGGTAGCGCTCCCACAGGCGGTGGGCGCGGATTACGTGCAGGGCATAGTCCCGTCCGTCGGGTGTGAGACGGATGTGCTCGCCCTCCAGCCGGGCCAGTCCGCGGCCCGAAAGCTGCGCCAAGAGTTCGGCCGCCTCACCAGCCGTGGTATGCAGCGCGCCGGCCACACTCGCCACGGTGGGGGGCACCTCGCCCGACTCGCACTCGTGAATGTGCTTGACCGCGTCTTCGATGAGGATGCGGTTGCCCGCCCGTCGCATTCGGCGCCACCACGGCACGAGGCCGACCTCCGGCCAGAAGAGCAGGAGCGCTACGGCCGCAGCGAGGGCGGTGGCTGCGAGGGTCGTCAGAGGATCGGTCATGGGCCCGGATTATAGTGCAAAGGTGTTACGAAAACAATAGTTAGGCCGGCCTAACTTCTTGATGGGACGGGGGCGACCAGTGCTTCCAGCGCGGTCCGGACGGTTGGTGGAACGGGGATCGTCGTGAACGCCTGTGCGTCCACGAACACATGCACCACATGACCCCGAGCGCGTACGTCGCGCTCCGGGCCGAGGATCTCGAACGCGAACCCGAGCGAGGATCGCCCAATCCGTTCGATCTCGAGCCGAACGACAACCTCATCGCCAACCCGGAGCGGCCGCTCGTAATCCACCTCCGCATGGACGACGGGGGTGGCGTACTTCCGAATGGTGAAGTAGTCTTCGTAGGGTAGGCCCGCGGCGCGAATCAGCTCCTCGTAGGCATCGCTGACCAACTCGAAGACCCGGCCGAAGAACAGCACTCCCGCCGGGTCCGCCTGATGGAACCGGACGTGCGTAGGGAATTCGAACTGTGCGCTGCCCTCCGGCTCAGCTGGCACGGGCTACGGCCCCGACTGGTTGTGCGGCCAGGGGGCGTCCGACCGCTATTGCCAGATCGCTCAGCTGCTGAATCAGACCCTCGAACTCGCCTGGCAGCAGAGCCTGGAAGCCATCGGACAGCGCTGCATCCGGATCGACGTGGACCTCCACGATGACGCCATCGGCCCCAGCCGCCAGTGCGGCGCGGGCCATTGGGGCTACCAGCACGGGGTCGCCGGTGGCATGGGACGGGTCGACGATCACCGGCAAGTGCGTCTCGCGCTTGGCGAAAGCCACCGAAGCCAGGTCGAGCGTGAACCGTGTGTCGGCATTGAAGGTGCGGATGCCGCGCTCGCATAGGATCACCTGACCGTTTCCCCCGGTCAGCAAGTACTCGGCGGCCAACAGCCATTCCTCGACGGTCGCGCCGGGGCCACGCTTCAGGAGCACGGGTTTGTCCACGTCGCCCAGGGCTTTGAGGAGATCGTAGTTCTGCATGTTGCGCGCGCCGACCTGGAAGCCGTCCACGTGGCAGTACATGGTCTCGATCAGGGACACGTCCATCACCTCCGTGATGAACGGCAGCCCCGTGACCTCGCGTGCCTCGGCCAGGATTTCCAGGCCGTGCATGCCCAGGCCCTGGAAGTCGTAGGGGCTAGTGCGTGGCTTGAACGCACCACCGCGCAGCACCGCCGCGCCGGCGGCGGCAATGGCGCGAGCGGTGGCGATCATCTGGGACCTGCTCTCCACGGCGCAGGGGCCTGCAGTTACGACGAAGGAGTCACCCCCGAACGCCACACCTCCTACGTTTACTACGGTGCCCCCCGGCAGAACCTCGCGCCGGACCAGGTGGTAGCGGGTGTCCGGGATGAACACGCGCTCCACGGCTGGATGCTTGCCGATGAGTGCTTCGATTTCCACGGAACCAACGTTGGTGATTGTCATCACGCCAGGTCCTACGTCGTAAACCGAAGCCTCGACGTGGCGGCTGCGCAGGCCCTCCACCAAGCTACGTACGTGGTGCTCCGTCGCCTCGGGCGCGATGAGGGCGATGGCCGTCTCGGAGCCCTGGGCTCCCGGAATGACAGTCGTGCGATGGCCGTTTCTGGTGATTCGTGGCGTGGGTTTGCCGACCGTCGTGCGGTTGCTTGCTCGTATTCCCATATGTCCCCCGATCGGGCCCGAGGACCACGCCTTCGGGTCCCCGGCCAGGATGATTGCCGTGTGCGGATAGTCCGCGTCCGCCCTGAGTTGGAGTCAAAGAAAGCACTGGGCTTACTATAGTGTAGTGCAAGATAGCTGTCAAGCACTCGCGTGCCCTGGTTTGCATGTCACGAGGCGAGAGGCTCGGACGTACTGACCGTCAGCAATCAAGCCGCTGGAGCCCACCCGTCAGAAGGAGGCCGCCCGTGACACGCTCGCAGCTCATCGCTTTCCTGTCGGTTTTCGCCGTCGCCGCGCTCTTCCTTATCGTCCTTCCGGCCCGTGCCCAAGGCACACCCGTGAGATGGGTCATGCCCGCCGACGGCCAGACCAACGTCTGGTCGGCCCATCGCATCAGCATCGAGTTCGACCGCGACATGAACCGCGCCAGTGTCGAGGCCGGACTGACGGTCGAGCCGGGCATCGAAGGCCATTTCGAATGGCCCGTGAACAACCTGCGCCACGTCGAGTTCGTGCCACACGATCTTCACTCGCCGGGGCAGCACTACGTTGTCGAGCTCGCCGCCGGAACCAAGGATGCCGCGGGAAACGTCGTATTCCAAGTGCCCTACGAATGGTCCTTCACAGCGGGCGACCCGACCGCCGCGCCGCGCTTCAGCTCCGGACCGCCGGTGCATCCGGTGTCGCCGTCTGGCGGCCGCGGTATACCCTTCCAGCCTGGCTATCCGCGCGCTATCTTCAACTTCAGTCTCTTCTCGCTGGATGCACCGGCCTTTGCCGCGCGCTATCTGGCGCTGACGGCCGGCGCGCAGCCGAATCTCGAAGCGCTGGCACCGGGGGACCTGAGCCCGGCGGCAACCTGGCAGGCGGCCGTCGACGCGTCGGGTCAGCCGGCGTACGTCGCGCTGCCCGAAGGCACGCCGCCTGGCCTCTACCTACTCGAGGCGAAGCACCCGCACCTGAAGGCAGCGCGTACGTTGTTGGTCTATTCCAACTACTCGCTAGCAGCCAAAACCGGCCACGAAGGGCTGCTGGCCTGGGTCAGCTCGATTCCCGACGGTACCGCGGCGCCCGGGGCGGTCATCTCGATCTTCGATTCCGCCGGCCAGCCCGGAGGCACACTGGCAGCCGACGAGGATGGGCTGGCGCGCTTGGACTCGCGCGGCGCGGCCGCGGTGCTGGTGGCCGACGTGGCCGGGCAGCCCGCCGCATTGGCGTTGGACGGCTGGTGGTACAGCGACGGCAACTGGTACTCGCTGCGACGGTGGACGATGAAGGTGGCGCCCGATGTGCTGGGGCACGTGTTCACCGATCGCCCCATCTACCGTCCGGGCCACGTCGTGCACTGGAAGGCCAGCCTGCGGCGTGTGACTAGTGACGGGTTCAAGCCCCTCGCGACCACCGTGCCGGTGACGGTGACGATCCGCGATGCGGCCGGGAACGCCATCCAGCAGACCACCCACAATCCGGATGAGTTCGGCAGCGTCGACGGACAGCTGGCGCTGGGCGATGAGGTCGGCCTTGGCCGCTGGCGCATCGAAGTTCGCGCAGCCGGCCGTACGGTCGCCGGCAGCTTCCAGGTCGAGGAGTACGTCAAGCCCGACTTCGAGGTGGCGGTAGAGTCGGATGCGCCCTTCTACATCCGAGGCCAGTCGGCGCAACTGACCGTGCAGGCTGACTATTATTTCGGCCAGCCGGTGGCTGGTGGCGAGGTGACCGTGCGGGTGTTCGACAACCGCTGGTGGTCACGTAACCAGCCGCTGGTCGAGCGCACTGGCACGCTGAATGACGAAGGCCGCTTCGAGTTGGCGGCGGCGCTGGTGTTGCGCCGGGAGTCGGACGGCAGCTACCGCAGCCAGACCTTCACCGTCGAGGCCGAGGTGGTCGACGCCAGCCGCCGGCCGGTCTACGCCACGGCGAGACTGCCCGTCCACCCGGCCGACTTCGCCCTGTCGGTCCGCAACTGGCGTTACGGCGTCGAGATGGGCCAGCCGGTCGAGCTCGATATCACCACGATGCGGCACGACGGTGCGCCGGCGGCAGGCCGGCCGGTGGCAGTGGTCGCGACGCGCTCCTACTGGTACGGCAGCGGTACGTCGGTCAAGCGCGCCACGGTGACCACGGATGCCGGCGGTCGGGCGACTCTTCAGCTGAATGACCTCGATAGGGGCTGGTACCGCATCGTGGCCACCGCGCAGGACGATGCCGGCCGCGAGGTGCGGGCTCAAAGCTACGCCTGGCTTTACAGCTCGCGCTATCCCTGGTACTGGAAGGGCAACCTCGAGATCGAGGCCGGCCGCGACAGCTACGCACCTGGCGACACAGCACGGCTCCTGGTCAAGAGCCCCATCACCACCACTGCCCTCGTCACGCTCGAGCAGGATGAAGTGCTGGCCGAGTACGTGGTCGAGCTGGTGGGAGCTACCGCTGTCGAGGTACAGATCACGGACGACATGGCGCCGGGCGTGACGGCCCGCGTTGCCCTGTGGGAACCGCTGGACCCCGGCACCAGCACGTACAGCCACATGGCGGCCGAGGGTCGGCTGATCGCGGCTCAGACGCGGCTGATCGTACCGGCTGAGGACAAGCGCCTGGCGGTCGAGGTCGAGCCCGACCGGCCGAAAGCTGGTCCGGGCGAGCCCCTCGGCATCACGCTGCGCGTCCGCGATTCGGACGGGATACCCGTGCGGGCGCAGGTCGCGCTGGCGGTGGTCGACAAGGCCGTGCTGGCACTGGCGGAGGACGCCAACGGCAACGTCTTCGACGCCTTCTGGAGCTTCCGCTCGAGCACCGTCAACACCCACGATGGGCAGCGCATTGCTTACTGGTGGGTGCGCCACGAGTACGACCGCTCGCAGCGCTACTGGGGCCCGCCGGCTGGCTCGCCCACGGGCGCGGCACCAACCGCATCCCCAGCCCCATCTCCAACCGGGACACCCGGCGCCGCGGCACCCGAGCCTGACGACGTAAGCCCGGTTCAGCCGCGGCGCGAGTTCCCCGACACGGCTTATTGGAGCGCCAGCATCCTGACCGACGAGCTGGGCGAGGCGCGCATCACGCTGACCTTGCCCGACTCGCTCACTACCTGGCAAGCCCTGGCGCGGGCCATCGACCTCGAGACCCGGGCCGGGCAGGGCACGGCCGAGGTCGTGGTCAGCAAACCGGTGATCGCCGAACCGGCACTGCCACGCTTCGTCGTCCAGGGCGACACGCTAGTGCTCGATGTCCTGGCCCGGAACTACGCCACGACCGACACCATCAGTGGCTCCTGTACCCTCCAGAGCCCGGGCCTGTTCCAGCTCGACCCCGGTGAGCGCGTGCTCGAGCTGCCCTTCAACAACACCCGTGTGGCACGCTGGAGTGCGGTGGCGACCGACGTCGGCGTGCACGAGATGACCGCATGGCTGCAAACCGACGTCGGCGACGATGGCATCGTCCTGCCGCTCGAGGTGCAACCCTTCACGGTGCCGGAGCGCTTCGCTTTCTCGGGCGCCGTGATCGCCAAACCGGTGACCGAGACCTTCACCGTACCTTTCGAGGCGCATCCCGATGCCTCGGTGGTCGAGGTCCGCCTCTCGTCCAGCCTGGCCGCCGGCGTGCTGGAGGGGCTCGAGGACCTCATCGGCTACCCTTACGGCTGTGTCGAGCAGACCATGAGCCGCATGCTGCCCAACGCCGTCATCGGCCGCCTCATCACCGAGCTCGACATCCAGGCGCCCGAGATCACCACCCAGCTGCCGGCGATGATGGCCCTCGGTCTCCAGAAGCTCTACGGCTTCCAGCTCGACGACGGTAGCTGGGGCTGGTGGCGCGGCAACCGCAACATCTACATCACCTCCTGGGTCCTGCACGGCCTCAGCCTCACCAAGCAGGCCGGCTACGACGTCGATCCGGCCGTTCTCGACCGCGGCTTCAACTGGCTCGCAGCCACCCTGCCCAGCGAGACCGACCCCCGCCTGCGCGCCTATGGCACCTACGTCCTGGCCATCGCCGGCCGTGGGGATGACCAACTCACGCTCGCACTCTACGCCGAGCGTGGCAAGCTCGACGCCTTCTCGCTGGCCGCCCTGGCCCAGACGCTCGACATCCTCGGCCACCAGAGCGAGGCCAACGTCGCCCTCGACGATCTTCTGGCGACCGTCGTCGAGACTCCCACCACCGCCAGCTGGCCGCTCGTCTGGCCGGCCAACAGGGACTGGGCCTATCACTGGAAGTCCATGGCCTCCAGCGAGAAGAACACCGCCATGGCCCTCCTGGCCATGTCCCGCCTGCGACCCACGGATCCGCTCGCTCCCAAGTCCGCCCGCTGGCTGATGGAGAACCGCCGGGGCCGCGGCTGGATCTCCACCCAGGCCACCGCCTTCGCCGTCCTGGCCCTCACCGACTACATCGTCGCCAGCGGCGAGTTGTGGGCAACGTACGACTGGCGCGTGACGTTTGACGGCCAGGAGGTCGCCTCCGGCCGGCACGAGGGCGGCGCCCCCGTGACGCCCTTGGACCCGATAAAACTGACCGGGGCCCAGTTGGCGCCGGGGCCTCACCGTCTCCGCTTCGAGAAGACGGGTGAGGGCACGCTGTACTACACCGCTGCCGGCCGGCTGGCGCTGTACTACCCGGACTTCGAGCCCATCTCGGCCGAGGGCAGTGGCATCGAGATGAAGCGTGAGTACATGCCCATCGAGGGGCGCGCCGGTACGGACGGCTGGCAGCCCGGCGACCTGATCAACGTGCGGGTGACGGTCAAAACCACCCAGGACCTGCACTACGTCATCATCGAGGACATGCTGCCGGCCGGCTTCGAGGCCGTCAACACCGCGCTGGACACCGAGACGCGCCGCCTGCCCTCCGGCCAGCGCCCCTGGTGGCGCTGGTGGGGTTACGAGCGCCGCGAGATCCGCGACGAGAAGGTGACCTTCTTCGACAGCTGGCTGCGCTCCGGCACCCACACCTTCGAGTACGCCGCGCGCGCCGTCACGCCCGGTACGTTCGCCGCCCGGCCGGCCGAGGCCTACGCCATGTACCGCCCCGAGGTCTGGGGCCGCTCGGCGAGCCGGCAGGTGAAGGTCGCCACGCGGTACGTAGCGGAGCGCCCCGTCTTGGCCGGGGACTTCGACCGCGACTGCCGCCTCACGGCCTTCGACGCATCGCTGGTGGCGGCCGACTGGGGTGACGGTGCGTTGCGCCGCGACGTCAACGGGGACGGTCGGCTCGATGCGGCCGATATCGCCACCGCTGACGGCCGGGCCGGCTTGGTGTGCGGGGACACAGTGCCGCTGCCGGCGGGTTCCGCCGGCGAGGTCCGGCTGCGCCTGATCGCGCCGGAAGACGTCACCCAGGGTGAGGCCTTCGATCTGGCAATCCAGCTGGACGATGCCGTCGTTGGTGGGGCCTGGGAGATCACTCTCGAGCTTCCGGCGGGGGCGTTCGAGGTCTTGGGCACGGCGATGGGCGACGCTCTGCCTGGCGCCCGACGGTTGGCGCCGGTAACGGGCGCAGACAGCACGGTGCGCCTGGGAGGCTACGTGCCCGGTGGTGTCGACGTGGCGGCCGGTACCGTGCTGGCCACGGTGCGCCTGCGAGCCGGGCGCACCGGCGATGCCGACATCGGTGTGTTGCGCGCCCAGATCGTGCGCCCCGACGGTGGATCCTACACGGTCAGTACTGAGGGCGTGGTGGTCTCGCCGGAGCCGTGGTCGCCCGCCGGCCGGCTGTGGCTGCCGTCGGTGGAGAAGTCGCACTAGACAACACGTCCGCGAACCGATTGGGCCGGGGGAGGGCCGCAGGACCCTCCCCTTTTCGTCGGTCGAATTGTCTGCCCATCGCGCCCATCCCAGATTCGGCCGCCGTACATGTCGACGGGAGTTGCCTGCCGGTCCGGGGGGGGGCGCGCCCGCGCGCCCCCCCCCCCCCGACGCGCACACGCGACCCGCTCGCTGCGGGGCGGAGAGCAGAGTGTCGGAGCTCCTTT
>CAYYVH010000007.1:0-29768 GCA_964475075.1 uncultured Anaerolineales bacterium
CAAGCCACCTTACCCCTTCAGTCCCTGATCATCCCCCATCGAACAACCCATCCACGCTCAAGTATCTCTCCCCCCCATCGGCCAACACACACACGACCATCTTGCCCTCGTACTCAGGGCGCCGCGCGAGCTCGGCCGCGGCGAACGCGGTGGCGCCCGAGGAGATGCCCACCAGGATGCCCTCCCGACGAGCAAGCAGGCGGCACGACTCGAAAGCCTCATCCTCGGAGACGGTGATGATCTCATCGATCAGCTCGCGCGAGAGGAGACCCGGGATGAACCCAGGGCTCATGCCCATCAGGCGGTGCGGGCTGAAGCGCCCCTGGGAGATCATTGGCGCCTCGACCGGCTCGACGCCCACGACGCGGAGCTCGGGCTTCTTCGCCTTCAGGACCTCGGCGACGCCGCAGATGGTGCCGCACGTGCCCAGCGCGGCCACGAAGGCGTCGATCCACCCGTCCGTATCGCGCCAGATCTCCATGCTCGTGGTATCGCGGTGCGCCCGGCGGTTGTCGGGGTTGTCGTGCTGGCAGACGTAGTAGGAGTTGGGGGTCCGCTCGTGGAGCTCGATGGCCTTGGCCTTGGCGCCCTTCGTGCCCTCGCTGGCTGGCGTGAGCACCAGTTCGGCGCCCAACGCCTTGAGCACCATGCGCCGCTCCACGCTCTGTATTTCGGACATGCACAGCACGACGCGGTAGCCCTTCAGGGCACCGATGTAGGCCAGCGCCATGCCGGTGTTGCCGCTCGTGGCCTCGATGAGCGTGTCGCCCGGAGTGATCTCGCCCCGCTCTTCGGCGCCGGTGATCATGAACCAGGCCGGCCTGTCCTTGACGCTCAAGGGATTGAAGAACTCGCACTTGGCGACGATCTTCGCCTTGGCGTCCGGCGCGAAACGTGTCAGTTCCAGCAGCGGTGTCGAGCCGATGAGCTCGGTGATGTCGCCGTAGATCTTCATGCCGCCTCTCCGGTGTTGTGGCATCAGGTTCGCGGGCGGCAGGTTACCAGCCCGATGCCTCGAGCGTCAAGATCGCGGTGTGGAGGGCCACTGGAAGGGACAGAAAATTGACAGGGTAACGGGCCGGATGTACATTTGCGCCTGCCGGTCAGGCTTATTGAGAACCCATACTGCCTCATCCACCTGGTCATTTTTTGGGCCGGCTCCCGGCACTCAGACGAGGGGCGGTCCGGCTCAGCAGAGAATAAGGAGTACGGAAAATGCCCGCAGGGCAAAAGCAAGTATCGGTAGAGGAGCTGCTGGCCAAGGCGAAGCAGCCGGAGGCGGACGCCATGCGTCTGCACCCGTTCTACCGAGGGAAGGTCGAGACGGGCGTGAAGTGTCGGGTCCGCGACTTCGATGACTTCGCCATCTGGTACACGCCCGGCGTAGCTGAACCGTGCCGCGCTATCGCGGCGAATCCAGAGCTGGTCTACGAGCATACGAACAAGTGGAACTCGGTGGCGGTCGTGAGCGATGGCTCCCGGGTGCTGGGCCTGGGCGACATCGGCCCCAAGGCCGGGCTACCGGTCATGGAGGGCAAGGCCCTGCTGTACAAGTACCTGGGTGGAGTGGACGGCGTGGCCATAATGCTGGACACCAAGGACCCCGACGAGATCATCAAGACGACGCTGCTGCTCCAGCCTACGTTCGGCGGAGTGAACCTGGAGGACATTTCCCAGCCGAAGTGCTTCCGCGTCCTGGATACCCTCCGGGCCGAGGCCGAGATACCCGTATGGCACGACGACCAGCAGGGCACGGCCACCGTGACCCTGGCGGCGCTGATCAACGCCCTGAAGATCGTGGGCAAGAAGATCGACGAGGTGTCCATCGCCTACATCGGCAGCGGCGCCTCCAATGTCGCTTGCTCGCGCCTGGCCTTCGGCGCCGGGGTAAACCCCGAACTGTGCTACATGGTGGACAGCAAGGGCATCTTGCACAAGGGGCGCAAGGACCTGGAGGCCCGTAAGGCCGAGTTCGTGGACAAGTGGCGCTTGTGCCAGATCACGAACGCCGAGGGGCGTACGGGCGGCGTCGCGGAAGCCCTGAAGGGTGCGGACGTGTGTGTGGCCCTGTCCAAACCCGGGCCGGGCACGATCCTGCCGGAGTGGGTGGCTGGCATGGCCAAGGACTCGATCCTGTTCGCCTGCGCCAACCCTATCCCGGAGATCTGGCCGTGGGAGGCCAAGGAAGCCGGTGCCCGGATCATCGCCACCGGCCGCTCGGATTTCCCCAACCAGGTCAACAACTCCCTGGGCTTCCCGGGCATCTTCAGGGGGACGCTGGACGTGCGGGCCACGACCATCACCGACGAGATGTGCTTCGCGGCGGCGGGAGCCCTGGCCGGTAGGGCGGAGGAGCAGGGCATGCACGAGGAATACATCTTGCCCTCGATGGACGACTGGGAGGTCTTCCCCCGCGAGGCCGTCGCGGTGGCCCTCAAGGCGCAGGAGCAAGGCGTGGCCCGGCTACAGCGGACGGCGGAGGAGGAGTATGAGCACGCCGTGGAGATCATCAAGCGCGCGCGCGGATTGACGCAGTGTCTGATGGATGACGGCTTCATCCGTATGGGCGAAGACGAGTAGGCATCCGCACAGCCACGAGATTGGAGGATCAGCAATGCACGATGTGATCGTTCTTGGCGGTGGCCCCACCGGGCTCGCGGCCACGATGTACGCAATCAAGAAGCGGATGGATGTCCTGCTCGTTACCTCGGGTCTGCTGGGCAAGGCCCGCTTCAGAGCGCAGTTCCCCTTCGCCGAGCGCTACCAGGCCATCACCGGCTGGGACGCCGCCGACCGCTTCGCCAGCGAAATCACCTACCTGGATTTCGCCGTTGCCGAAGACGAGACGGAGCGGGTCGAGGCTATCGACGGCGGGTTCGCCGTTCACACCCAGTCCGGGGCTCGCCATGAGGCCCGGGCACTGATCGTCGCCACCGGCGCCAGCGGCCGGCGGCTGAACGTGCCCGGTGAGCACGAGTTTTCGATGCGGGCCCTCGCCTATTCGACCATTCTCTATGCTCACCTGTGCGTTGATGCCGACGTGATGGTCGTCGGCGGCGGCACGCGGGCGCTGCGTGGCGCGGCGGAGTTGGTCAAGATCGCGCGCCACGTCCATCTTGTGGCCCCGGAGCAGATCGATCGCGACTCGCCGCTGGCTCAGACGCTGCTGCGCGCGGAGAACGTGACGATCTTGGAAGACAGCCGCGTGGTGGAGGTGTTTGGGGACCGCTTTGCCTGCGGCGTCGTGCTCGCGCGGGACGGGGGGCAGCAGAAGCTGGAGGCGGACGCGATCTTCGTAGAGCTGGAGCTGGTGCCCGACTCGCAGCTGGTTTCCGACCTGGTCGAGCTGAACGAGCTAGGGCACATCAAGGTCGACTCCGCCAACCGCACCAGCCGGCCCGGCATATTCGCCGCCGGCGCCGTGACGGACGTGGTGACGGAGCTCGTGATGATCGCCATCGGCGAGGGAGCGCAGGCCGCGCTCAGCGCGCATACGTACCTGTTGTCGCAGGCCGACTGAAGACGCGAGAGGTCCTGACAATCCAACCGGTGGTAGGGGCCGTTGGTGGTCCGGCGCGGCGGTTCGAGGTCCGGCGCGGCCGGTTCGTGGTTGGGTAGGGGCGGTTCGCGAACCGCCCCTACGCCGTGGGGGATTGGTTGTGCGGCGGTTACCGTACCGTCCGCTCCAGCAGCGGCAGGTAGTTCAGATACGTCGGTCGCTCCGGTTTCTCGTAGGTGAAGCCGTCCTCCAGGACCGCGCACAGGTCGTCGGGGTTACAGACCTTGATGTCGACTGCCCCCGCACTGTGCCAATGGGACTGCGCGGTGATCGTCCCCTCGTCCACGACGCGCACGCGCAGGGCGTGGCTGCCACCCATCCTGACCCGCACGCCGCTGGATGCGAAGTTGCCCCCGGTGATCGTGAAGGGTGTGTAGCCACCGATGGGTCCGTGGTCCGGCTCGACGGCCAGGATGACCGGCCCTGCGGCCGTGGCGCTGACCTCGTTCGAGAAGGTCTCGCTCTCGGTGCCGTGGACGTTGTAGGCCTTCGCGGCGACGTAGTAGGTCTCGCCGTCGGACACGCGGTCGCGCATGATGAATGACGAGACGTCGCCCACGTCCACGCTGTCCACGTATTGGCCCGGCGCACTGCCGTAATACAGCTTGTAGCCGGCCAAGCCGGGGTCGGTGACGGGGTTCCACCCAAGGCGCAGGACGCCCTCGGTGACCGTGAGGTTCGTCGGGGCCGGCGGCGGCGTGTCAGGCAGCGCTACGTCCGGTGCCCCGTTCACGACGAGCTCGGCCAAACCGGCGATCCGCGTGGCCGTCTCGTCCACCGTGAAGCGGATCCAGGAGATCGTCCGTGGTGCGTCGAACTGTATCACCAGCGGCGAGCCGTCCTCCGGCAGCGGGCCGATCTCGAGGGTCGTGCCGTCGCTGAGCGTCAGCGTGCCGGCCCTGACGCGGGTGCCGCGGGCGGTCACGGGATGGAGCACGGCCTGGGTGGCCTCGATTGCCATCGGCCAGTCGAGCTGGATCCACGCGCCCGAACCCTCGTCCGTCGACCAGGCGAAGCGGCCCAGCCGGTCGGCCAGGCGCAGGTCGTTCACGCGCCAGGCGCCACCGTAGAACTGATTGGGCTCCGAGGAGGAGCTGGCTATGGCGAGGCGCGACAGGTTGGCCTGCGCGTCAGCCAACAGCTCGGGCCGGAACATGTGGCCTTTGTGGCAGCCCTTGCACTCGATCACGGCATCGGGCCGGAGGTAGTCGTGGCCGTTGAACGTATGCGTCAGCCACCCGCCCGGGCGGTCTTCCTTCGTGGGCGAGTAGGGGCTGCTCACCGCCACGCCGTTCACGTTCGTCAGCACGAACATCAGCGCCTTGTCCGCCGGGACGGTGACGTCGAACGACCCGTCCGCCTCGACCGGGTAGGAGCCGATCAAGCTCGGCATCTGCTTCTGGAGTAGCGGGAACTCGTCTGAAGTCTGGAATGTCTGGGAATCATCGTAGACGTCCAGCCGGGCCACCGTGCCGACCTTCGGCGACGGTAGATACACCGCGTCCAGTGGCGTCTCGGCGTAGACGCTGCGGTTAATCATCCTGGCCGTCGTGCCCAGGTCGACCGCCGGGTCGTCGTTGATGAGGTCGGCCTTGGGACCATCGGGCAGGATAGTTGCACTGCGTGGATAGACGGCCACGGCGTCCAATTCGTCGGTGCCGGGCTCGTTGTAGACGAGCGCCAGCGTCTTCATCGCCTCGTCCACCACGTACAGGCCGAAGTCGTACTCGGCGGTGCGGCGACCGCGCCAGTCCACCTTCATCTCGGCGGTGGGCGTGTAGGAGCAGACGATGCGGCCGTCGGCCAGAGGCGCGGGCGCCATGGCGTGCGGCGCCTCCAGTTTGTTAGGATCGCCCAGGAACCTCAGGTTGTATGGCGCCGCCGGGGCTGGTTTGATGCGGGTGATGGCGCTGACCAGGGTGTGGCCTAGGAGCCCGCCAGAACCGCGGAAGGTCACCACCAGGTCACCGTCCGGCAGCTCGCGGGGTTGGTGGATTCCGCCGCCGTCCCGGATCCCGCCGCGGGTGAAGGCGTAGCGACTCGCGCCGGATGCATCCGGGTTCATGGACCACACGCCCCAGAAGGACGGGGCGAAGTTGTAGTCGTACTCAAGTGCGCGCAGGCCGGGCCCGTCGAGCGCCGGTGCGTTCATGGCGTCGAACCAGTGGCTGAACAGAACCCTGCCGCTCGTCAGCACCGTCGGGTCGATCGCGCCGGAGCGCTCCGTGGTGCGGCGATGCATCTCGCCGGTTGCGGGGTCGAGTACGTACAGGTTAAGGCCGCGTTGCCCGCAAGAGCCGGAAAGGGTCGCGTAGCGGGTGGAGACGAAGATGATGCGACCGTCGGGCAGATAGGTCGGCCCGAAGTCCCCGAAGCGGCCGAAGCGGTTCTGATTTCGGCGCGGTGATTGGGGGTCGGCGGGGATGGCGAAGCCACGCTGGTTGGGGGTGAGCTGGCGCAGGCCCGTGCCGTCGATGCCGATCTCGTAGAGACGCCACGGCCTCTTATTAGCCTGGACGCCCGAGAAGACGATCTTCGTGCCGTCGAACGACACGTCGGGCTGCTGCACGTCGTACAGCGGGGTGCCGGCCGTCAGGTCGGTCACGCTGCCGTCCGGGTACCAGACCATCAGCCGGCCGCCCGGCGTCAGCTCCCTGCCCTTGATGTCCACCGGTGGCCCGACGTAGATGTTGTCCAGCGTCTCCAGGCGGTTGCGCGAGACGAAGACGATGGGTACGTCGGGCAAGGCCGGCTCTGGCTGCTCGATGGGATCCTGGGCGCCTGGCGTCTCGACGGCGGCCGTCGCGGTGGGCCAAACGAGAAGGGCCACGGCGACCAGGGCACCGAGGGCGACGAGCCGGCGAACGGGTGGGGCTTCTGGGGAACGCGTGTGCTCGTGCATGAGTTGCTCCTTTCAGTGTTTGATGTTGAGCGGTACGTACAGGCTGAATCGAGTCGGAGACGGCGTCGGAGTGGGCTGCGTCGAAGCGGCGACCAACTCGATCACCGTCACCGAGTGGGCCGGGAAGTCGTAGGTGAAGCGCTCGCCCAGACCTGCGAGTTCGGTCGCGACGGTCGCGACGTCGGTCGGGTGGCTGGCGTCGTTGTAGGCAGCGATGTCCGGACCGCTCAGGGTCCACGCCCGGCCCTCGGGCGCTGGGCTGAACCCGTCGATGGCGATCGCGGCGCTGATGGCCGCCGAGGCGTGCTTGTTGATCGCGAGTAGCGTCACGCGGTCGCCCGTCTCGTCGGTACTGGCCACCACCTCGAGGGCCGGCACCGAGCCCGTCAAGAGCGGCACCTCTGATGCTCCACTCGCCACGCGCACGGGCGCGAAGCGCTGGCTGAACAGCTGCAGCATGTAGGCCGCAGGGCGCGGGATAAGCTCGGGGTATTCGCTCATCACCGGCGTGTTGCCCCAGCCTTCACCCCCGCCGATGCCGATGAGGCTGTGGAGATTGCCGAGCGGTGTGCCCAGCTCGACGAGCGTGCGCAACATGTCGGCCACGAAGAGACCCTGATCCAGCGACATGCCGTAGTGAGGTGTGGGGGACCGCTCCGCCGGCACATGGAGGTTGTACTCGGTGATGGCGATCTCCACGGTTTCGGCCCGGGTGCCCGCATAGAGCCGGACTGCGGCTCGCAGGTCCTCCAGGTCCATCTGCTTGATCATCGGACCGGCCATGGCGCGCAGGTGGGCCTCTCCGAGGCCGCCTCCCCCGAGTTCGCCGCCGCTGAAGTACGGGTGCACGGCCAGGAAGTCGTAGGCGTACTCGTCGCCCATGACCCTCAGGAAGGGGTCCGCGTGCATGCAACTGCCCACCTTGATATCCGGGTCTACGGCCTTCATGGCCGCGTAGTAGTCCACGAAGCCGTCGTGGGGACCCGACTCGTAGGTGGAGAGAATGCGCGCCCCGCGCCGCGGGATGCGCCCATGCTCACCGTCGCCGAAGCGGATCTCGCCCCGCCCGGGGTTGAACTCGTAGACCTCGTCATCCGGGCCCGCGACGGAAACGTCCGGCACCTCCATCCAGGCGCTACCGGCGACGATGATCGTCTGCGTGGCGGTGACCACGGGTGGGTAGCGGACGTAGAAGACCTGCGACGGCTCGCCGCTCGAAAGGGCAACGCGGTCCCGCCAGTCGTCGGACTTCACCACGGGCTCGTCCTGCTGCCGGGCAGTACCGCCCGCGGCGTAGCGGATGGGGTGGTGAGTCCAGGTGTACTCCCAGTCGCCGTACAGCTCGTTGCCCACCTCCCAGTACTCGATGCCGTAGGGATGCGGCTGCCTGCCCATCCGGACCTGGTTCGCCTCCCGCCTCGCTGCCCAATGGCCCACGGTCCCCCAGTCCACGCCCAGCTCGTCGACGCCGATTGGCCTTGTGTCGCCGACGTCACCGTTGGCGTAGGCCACGAAGGCCGCCGCCTCTTGGGTGGTGCCGGTGCCGAAGTTGACCAGGGCGTTCGTCTTCGCCCCCACGTGCTCCATGAACAGCATGTGCTCGTCGAGCCCGTAGGCGTTGCCGGCTGGCGCGCCGTTGAATCCGGAGATGCCGGCTGGCCGCTCAGCCGGTGGGCCGATGCCATCGGTCCAGTGGTACGTGCCGGATACAGTGCCACCGGGGAAGCGCGTCACCGGCACCCCGATCTGGCGGACGCGGTTGATGACCTCGGGATGCACCTGCCCTGCGCCTTCGTCCCACACGCCGTAGCCGTCGTTCAGATAGCGGTGGTTGAGGCCGTAGAGCAGCGGATTGATCGGTCCAAGGGCCTGGTCGGCCTGCACCTCGACCCGAGGCAGGGCCTCGCCCTCGGCAAGGAACAGGCGGATCAGCTGCACCGCTGGTGCGGACATCGCCTCGCTCGTGGTGAAGCTGCCGGAGCCCGGCGGCACGCTGGCCGCCTCCACCAGCGTCAGGTTGAGCGTGTCGTCGAGCAAGTACCGCTCGTAGCGGAATGGCTGCCTCGAGTCCCAAGGCAGGCTTGAGACGGAGAGGTCGAACCCCGTGCGGTCGGAGTCGTAGTCGCTGATGAGGATCTGCACCGCCCGGCCGGCGCCGTCGCGGCCGGCGATGACTGTGTAGCCGTCCATGTCGCCGCCGCTGGCTGGGAGGCGCAGCGGAGTATCCAGCAGCCGGCGGTGGGCCAGAAAGGCGTACGCCGGCTTGGTGTAGAACCCCTCCGCCGTGAACATCCCCAGACCGCCGTTGCCGCGGTAGCGGTTGGAGATGGCGATCGTGCTGTCCTGCATGTAGGTGAGCGCCGATGCGGTCCAGGCGGCACCGGTGGCATCGCGGAGGTGCTCGTAGTCGCCCTGGACCGAGATGTTCCATTCGGTGAACAGGCTCTCCGCGTCGGGGAAGCCGAAGGCGTCCAGACCCCGCTGCACCTGCGCAGCACGTTCCGTCGGCGCGAGCGGGTTGCCGCCGTTGGGGTACATGTGCCACGAGACGAAGTCCAGCGGCACGTCGTTGTCGCGGCAGTAGGTCAGGAGCCCGACCAGGAACTGGCCATCCCAGGCCAGCCCGGGGCCGCCCACCTTCAGGCTCGGGTCGTATGCCTTAAGGGCGCGCGCCACCTTCTCGTAGAGCCCGTAGAACTCCTCCGGCGTGCCCGTCCAGAAGATGTCGATATCCGGCTCGTTCCACACCTCCCAGTACTCGATGTCCCACCGGAAGCCATCGGCCCAACCGTCGTTGTAGTGCCTGGCCACGTGTGCCGCCGCTTGCGCCCAGGCGTCCTGGTCCACTGGAGCGACCCGGGTGACGGGCGCGCGGGGGCGGCCCCAGCTCTCGCCCAGGCGGAACAGGATCTCGGCTCCGACCCGCTTGATCGCCTCCAGCTCGCGGTCGGTGGATACGAAGTCGTAGCTGGTCTCATCGTCCGGGTCGGCGCTCAGGTCGGGGAACAGGACGTGCATGTCGGACGGACCGTAGTAGTCGTGGGTCCGCACGTAGTCCACCCCGATGTCCCGGTACTGCCGGAACATGTGGCTCTGCCTGTCGTGACCGCGTGGCCCGACGTTGATGCCCTGGAGGGAGCGGATGGTGCCGGTCGCCTCCGCGGCGTCCACCACGATCGTGCCCTTTGGACCCGGCGCGAAGCGCCCGGTGCTGGCGCCGGCGGCTTTCCGCTCGACGGCATTGCTCGACAGCGTTGCCAGGGCGCCCAGGGCCACGACGGCCTGGCAGATGGCCTTGCTCCACGTAGGCATTGCAGCGGCCTCCTTGCGCTCTCGTTGACGAGGACTGTTCGCCGCTGGGGGTCAAGAGCAGCTTGGTCGATCGCGTCGGTGGGCGACTGCTGTACGCCATGTCAATCGCGTGCAATTCGACCCACCGACCTCTCTGTTAATGCCTTACGTCGAGACGCCCATGGTGGTTAGATCACCGGCTGGGGGCAAGGGTCCGGCCCGTGCGAAGCGTGCCCGGGGCATGCCCTCGCGGTGTAGCGCCCCGCAAGGGCAATAATCGATACGACGGCGCCCCACCACAAGCTGCGTGTGATGGGGCGCCGTCCAGGGGATGCTCCGACCTTAGTCTATCGGATTTCGTGCGGCGGTGGCTAGCCCCTTGGCGCCACGAATGCGCCATGAAAGCGACACGCTGGCTGCTGGGTCAACCCATGCCAGGTACAATCGGCCCGGGCTGAATGGTCACCGCAGCGGTTACCTCGTTGGCAGCCGCCGACGGCTCAGTCCGTGGCCAGCGGACGGACTCTCCTGCGGATGAGACCGTTCGACCCAATCTCGACGCCCAGGATGTCCAGCGTGCCCAGTCCGTCATCGACCCACACGGCCAGCCAGTCGCTCGGACCTGACGCCGCCGCGGGCCAGGCTTGCACGCCGGGGCCGGTTGCCACCTTCAAGGGCCGGCCCACGGGCAGTCCGTTGGCGCGCAGGCGCTGCGCCATGACGTTCGGTCCTTCGGCCACATCATCATGGGTCCACAGCAGGAGGCTGGAGAACGCGTCGCCTCGCCTGCCACCACTGACTCGGCCGAACAGCAGGGCCGCGGCGTAGTCATCCTCCGGGCCGTCAATGACCGGGAAGTGCCCGCCCCGCGGACCGCTCCGCGGCAAGCCGGCGTCTGTCACACGGGTACCGTACACGTCCTTGTTGCCGTTGCGGTCATCCGTCCACAGCACGAGGAAGTATCGCGGATCGGTCGGATCCCGGGCGATGACCGGGTCCTCGGCGGTGCCGGCTCCCTGCGCCACCGGGAACGGGGCGCTCCGCGGCGTGAGCGCCGTAGTCAGGCGGACGCCCATGATGTCGCCGGCGTCATTCGTGTCCTCGCTCCAGACGACGAGCCAGTCACCGCGGCTGCTCTGGATGATGTCGGGGTGCCGCTGGTCGCCTGGTCCGCCAGCGATGAGCCGCGCGCCTCCCTTGCCCCGTCCGTTCGAGAAAAGCCGCTGGGCGTAGAGATCGTAGTCGTTCCCGCCCGGGACGCGCTCGCTCCATACCACGAGCCCGCTCGCGATTGCCGGCCAGCGCTGGTCGCCCTTCGTCGTCCCGCCAGCAACGGCCGTCAACTCCCAATCGCCGCCGGCGGGTCCGCCGATGGGCAGGCCGTTGGCCCGGATGCGCTTGGCGTAGACGCGGTTCCCCCCGCCGCGATCCTCGGTCCAAGCCAGCAGAAACTCGGCGCGGCCGCCCCCGTACAGCAAGTCGGGCGTCTCCTGGTCCACCGGCGGGAGCTGCGCCGCCGCGGGGTCCGTGGAAACAGTGATGGTCAGGAAAAGGGCGGACAGAACAAACACAACAACGCGCTTCATGGTCTCACTCCTTGGGGCTTGACAAGCCCCTACTACAATCGACGAGGCCGTGCCAGCCCTGTTCAATCGGAAGCCAGCACACGCCCGGCATTGCGGATATGACCGTTGATGCCGATTCGCACGCTCAATACGTCGAGCGTCCCGAGCCCGTTGTCCGTCCATACTGCGAGCCACTCATCGCGCTGCTGACTGGGCGCGCCGGGACGCGTTTGTTGCAGGTTCACCAGGGTCGCCGCCGGCCAGGCCTGAATGCCCGGGCCGTCGGCCACGGCGAACGTGTGGCCGGAGGGCAAGCCGTTGTTGTTGAGACGCTGAGCCATGACGTTCGGGCCGTCGGTCACGTCGTCAGTGGTCCAGATGAGCAGGTTGCGTGCCCGGCTCGAATCACCCGGCGGTCGCCCACGCCGTCCGGGTGTGGGCGTCGGGCCGAACGCAAGCTTCTGCAGGCTGTTGACGATTTCGGGCGCGTAGTCGTCTTCCTTGCTCTCGATCACCGGGAACTGCCCGCCCAGCGGTCCGCCGCGTGGCAACCCGCTCTCGACCAGCCGGGTGGCGTAGATGTCCTTGTTACCCGACCGGTCATCGGTGAACAGGACGAGGAAGCTGTCGTCATCGTACAAGTCACGCGCGATTGCCGGGTCCTCCGCCGTACCGGGTCCCTTCGCTATGGGGAAGGCCGGGCCGCGGGAGCGGCGCAGCGCGAAGTCGATGCGGATGCCCATCACGTCGCCGGCGTCGCGGGTGTCCTCGCTCCACACCACCAGGTACTCGGCCCCGCGCCGACCGCGGTCGACCGGGGTCACGTCGGGGTACTTCTGATCACCCGGGCCGCCGGCCACCAGCATCGGCGTTCCGTTCGGCCGCCCGTTGGAATACAGGCGCTGGGCGTAGAGATCGTAATTGGTGCCGCCCGGCGCCAACTCGCTGTACACGAGCAGACCGTCGATCACGGCCGGCCAACGCTGGTCGCCCTTCAGCGGCGTAGGTTGGCCGAAACGGGCTGGCGGCAGGCGCGTGGCTTCCCACTCGCCGCCGTTGGCGCCGCCGATGGGGATGCCGTTTGTACGGATCCGCTTAGCGTAGATCCGGTTCCCGCTACCCCGGTCCTCGCCCCACACCAACAGGTGCTCCTGGCGCTGCCCGAGAAAGGTCAAGTTGGGGTCGAGCTGGTCGCGCGGGGCCAACTGGGCCCCCGCCGGCGCCGTTCCCCACAGCAACGAGAGGCTCATAACCGTCACAAGAGCCGTCGACCGTACAAGCACAGCTTTCAGCGACGCCATTTCCGCCCTCCTTCCGACAAACGTCGGCCAAAACCCAGCGCATCGCCGCTCGTGGATGGCTCCCCCCAATCGTATCGCAGTGATTGATCGGAGTGCAAACCGGCGGCGTCTCTTACGCCCAGCGAACCGCGCTGTTGCCGTGTGTACGGTCGCTACTGTGGCGTCTGGGGGGGCTCTTCGCATGAAACGAGGCCTCGGACGGGCGATCGGTCGGCCCGCCGACCATGGTGTTCTGCGGGGCTACCACTCGTCAAGCTTGACGAGCCCTATGCGTTTTGCCGAGGGCTGGAGCCGCGGGCGGGACTTGCGTTGCCCTCAAGGTCCAATGCCAGCTGACTGCTGTCCTTGGCCTGATAATGGTTCTGAGAATGGTTCGGATAAGTGGGCCACGATACTTCGTAGCCATCGGCCTCATTACCCCACGTGACCCAGTCCGACCGCGATCCTCTCGCGAACATCTCAAGGTATGGTCCCGGACTGCAAGCCTCAATGACATCGAAAAGTTCGTCGGGTTTGCGCGAGTGCTCCCTCTTCCGAGCTGAGATGATGTTCACCTGTCTTCTGCCTGGGGGAAGGGTCCTCAGATTGCCTTTCACTCCGAAGAGGATTACTTCAGTCACGTTTCTGAAATAGAAACCAACGCCTCGCCCGTCAGGTCCGCCGTCCTTGCGCACCTTGTACCATATGAGGTTTGTCTTATATGTGAAACCCCAGCTCTCGAGAACCTGCAAGCCCTCAGCGATAAGAGCATTCGGAACCCAGAGATAAAGGTGGCTCTTCTCTGCAGCCACTTCGCTCACCGGGAGGCCCTTGATCTCGTCGAGGGATAACGTCGGGTACCTGGTCAGACGCTTGTGTTCCGGCGCAACCTTTCCTGTGCTGTTCTGAAATCGCCACGGGGGGTCGGCCAGGATGGTGCCAAACGTGCCTTCGATTTCCGTTGAGAAGTCCTCGGCGGCGTTACGTCCTGGCGACATTCGGTGTATCCTTCCTGGTTAGGGCCGACGGATCCGAGATCGGTCTTCCTGGCGGGCCGGTTCTGGGGTGCAGTTCCAGTATAGCACATCTGTTTCAGGGCACCTAATCACCACCTTGCTGGTCACGTTACGGGGCCACGCGGGTACTTCGGGAGGATTGGCATGACTGATCTCGAAAGTCTGAAGGTCTCGCTCACGAAGCACGGAGCCCACAAGATTGCGGCACTGTTGAGGGCGTTCCCCAAGGATCAGGTTCTTGACAATACATGGGGAAGATATCGGGGGATCAAGATCGACAGAACCCAAGCAGCAAAGAACCTCTCCGCAGATGAGAACGACGTTCTCCCGGATGTCTGGGACCAAGTGAGGCAGTTGGGGGATCGCGAAACCGATAACCTCGTATTGGTGGCGGTCATTTTCAGCCATCATCAGCTGATCACCGCCATGAAGAAGTCGAGGGCCGGCAGGATGCAGGGCAAGTTGGTTCGAGGACAGGTTCTCTATGGCAAGGCCTACACAAACGCGGCCCACATCCTTGTAGAGCTGGGGTTCTCCGCTGGACATGTCTACCCGCACGTCGCCTATGACCTTCGCTGTCTGTTCACGAACGAGCGGTTTCCGTCGCTGGTCAGGGAACTGCTGTCCCTCAAGCTAAGATCAGCCGGATGGTTGGGGGACAACGATCCTGCCGATGAGTGCGTCCGACTTGGGTTTCACGACGTCTTCGCTCTTTCAGTTGACGATTTTAGCAAATGGCTCAGCGGCAATCCCATCGATCCCTACGCGACTGACGATCTCGACGAAAGCATCGACGCTGAGATCGAGCCATTCCGCTTCATCTGCGGTCATCAAGCCCGAGCCGAGGGTGTTGTGAGTGCGACAACCGCACAAGGGCCTACTACCGCTCGTTTACTACACAACGAGATGCAAACCGGGCTGTTTGAGTATCTTGCCGGTATCTACGGGGAGGAATCCGTAGGCACGGAACACCCGTGTGGTCTTGGGTACGTCGATGTCGTGTTGTCTCAGGATGATGGTTTCACCTTCTACGAACTCAAGACCGATACATCTATCCGGTCATGCATTCGTCAAGCTGTTGGGCAACTCATGGACTACGCATATTGGCCCGACGAGAAAAGAGCCCAGGCCCTCATCATCGTATCTCCGAATCCGGCGAGCGCTCATGCGAGATCCTACTTGAAGCACCTGCGGAGCGAATTCGGACTACCTGTCTTCTACCAGCAACTCGACCTCAGGACGGTCACCTTGGGAGATCGCTGCTGACTCCCCGCGGAACTCGCGTGATGTGGGCCAGTTTGCGGCCGCGCAGGGGTTCGTGTCCAACCAGCGGTACCTCCTGCAACCACCGACCACAACCAACCCACCCCAGACCCGCACCAGCCTGACTGATAGCTGATAGCTGATAGCCGATAGCCCAAGGCAACGCCACCCCCTCAGTCCCTGACCAGCCAAGCCACACCAGTCGAACGACTTCTGATAACCCTCTCCTACCGATACGCCGCCCGATACAACACCTTCCCGCTCACGATGTACAGGATCCCGCCGGCCTCGTCCCACCATACGGCGTGGAGGTCCGGGAAGCGCCCGGCGGCCGTCACAGCGTCGGTGGCCCTCTCCTGCCGCGGTCGCAGCAGCTGCGCCTGGAACGTGCCGTCGGGAGCGAGCACCAGGATGCGGCCGCGGCCCCGGTCGGCCACCAGCAGGCGGCCGGCGGTCGGGCTGGTGTAAAGGTCGCGGGGCGTGGTCAGGCCGCCCGGTACGTTGCTGACCCCGAACGGCTGCGGCTGGTTGGCCTCGTACTTGCGCATGCTCCCGTCGCCGAACAGCACGTAGATCGCCCCGTCGATCGCCATGTCCCTGGCCTGGGACAGATCCTCCGACACCGTCAGCCACGGCTCTCCCGAGGACGGAAAGGACCTACCGTCCGGGCCGCCGGATTCGTAGCGCAGGATCTGGCCGTTGCCCTGCTCCAGGAAGTACAGGTTCCCGGCGTAACCGGCAGCCAGCGACACGCCATGCCAGATTGGCTCACCCGGAATGGCCAGCGGCGCCACGTCCCCACCGTCGATCGCCCACAACACGTCGGCAGAGTCGAGGACAACCGCTCGGCCGCGCCCTGACCCTTCCGCGGAAGGCAACCAGAACAGATCCTCCAGCTCGGCAACCACCTCGCCGCCGGACGTCTGCCCCTGGGCCAGAACCTGCTGCACGACCCCGTCAAGAATACGGTCCACCCGGTTCAGCGTCGTATTGAGCACGTAGAGGGCGTCAGGTGCACCGACGATATGTCGCTCGTCTCCCGCGCTGCCGGGTAGATCCACCACCGGAATGATGTCCGCCAGCCGTGTGACGCTGGCGGCGGCGTCCTCCTCCGTCGTCAACATCGGGATGGTCGCCTCCTCGGGGAGGACATCGTCCGCGCGCGTGCCGAACCGGCTTCTCATCACGAGGGTCAACACCAGCACGGCGAGGGGGAGAGCCACGGTGGCGATCGCGGCCAGCCGGGTCGGCTCCCTTTTACCGTCCTTCGACTCGGTTAGGGCCCGGGCCGGCAGCAGACCCCAAAGGATGCGGGCGGCGAATCGCACGAGTTGCCCCGCGATCGGCCGCACGCGCACGGCGACAGCACGCAGCTGACGGCGGGCGACGGCCAGGAGACCGACCGACGTGCGGGAGACCCCGTCCCACGCGGCGCGCGCGCCCGCTGAGAGTGCCGCAATGAACGAGGACAACGCTGCCGCGCCGTCCACTGCTCGGCTCGTGGTCGGGGCGGCCCGCGCGGCCCGCTCCCACGGCCTGGTCGCGGGGTAGTGCACATACAGGGCAGGCACATCGGGTGGCAGTAACCTCCGGAGCGCTTCCGCGGCGCGCTGCGGGGGCAGCTCCAATAGGGCGGTCATCGCTTCCTGGTCGAGGGCAGCGGCGGATGTGGCCAGCAAGAGCACCGTCGTACCCGGTTCCATCGACCACCGGGACCAGTGGATCGATGGCGCCTTTCCCGTGCCCAAGGGCGCCCAGATGGGGTCCGTGCGTGCCTGCGGAGTGTCGCCGCGCAGCCACGGACTGCCGGCCGGATGGCGTACGGGCGCCTCATGGCCCGGCGTGACGGCAAGTGCCGGCCCGGCCTGGGCCAGGATGGCGTGGGAACCGGACAGGACAAGCGTGCTGGCGCCGGTCACCCAGCCCGGTGATGAGTCGTCGTCCGGCCGCGCCCGCAGCCACTCGTCGGCCGATGCCAGCGCCGCCCGCAAGCGAGCGGTGGCGCTGCCGGAGCGCTGGGCGAAGGCGTTGGCAATCCCGTTGGCCAGGGCGCGGGCGATCACTTCCCGTTGGTCACCCGTGCCCTGTGCCTCGACCAGAATGGCCAGCGTGCCCCGTCCACCGGGGACCGTGACTTCCCCGGTGTGTGTTGCCGCTGGCGGACCCGAGCGGATGGCGATCACTTGCTGCCCTACTCCCATTCGATGGTGGCTGGGGGCTTGCTCGTGATGTCGTAAACGACCCGATTCACCCCCGGCACCTCGTTCACGATCCGAGTGGCGATCCTAGTGAGCAGATCGTCCGGGAGGTGGGCCCAGTCGGCGGTCATGCCGTCAAGGCTTGTGACCGCCCGCACGCCCACCAAGTTGGCGTAGGTCCGCTGGTCGCCCATCACGCCTACCGAACGCAAGGGAGTGAGAACGGCGAAGTACTGCCAGGGGAACTCCTCGCCGAGCGCCTCGCGGGCGGCCTCGATCTCCTGGCGCACGATCGCATCGGCGGCCCGCAGCCGGTCGAGCGCCCCAGGGGTCACCGCCCCCAGAACCCGCACGGCCAGGCCCGGACCGGGGAACGGCGGGCGTTGGACCACCCGTTCGGGTAGGCCCAACTCGCGGCCCACGGCGCGTACTTCGTCCTTGAACAGGAATCGCAGCGGCTCGATGATTTCGAACGCTACGTCCTCCGGAAGCCCGCCCACGTTGTGGTGGGTCTTGATCTTCTGGGCGGCCTTAGTGGCCGGCGTGGCCGACTCGATGACGTCCGGATAGAGCGTGCCTTGGGCAAGGAAGCGGTATTCCCCGGCGGCGGCCGCCGCTTCGCGTTCGAAGACCCGCACGAACGTGCTGCCTATTATGCGCCGTTTCTCCTCAGGCTCTTCAACGCCCTCCAGGGCCCTGAGGAAGGTCGAGGCAGCGTCGACCATGTGCACCGGGATCCCCAGGGCCTCGAAGAGCTCCTTCACTTCCTCGGCCTCGCCGGCACGGATCAAACCGTGATCCAGGAAGACGGCCAACATCCTGTCACCCACCGCCCGATGAACCAGGGCCGCCATCACCGACGAATCCACGCCGCCCGAGATGGCCACGAGGACCCGCCCCTCACCGACCTGCGAGCGAATCTCGGCGACGGCGGTTTCGATGAAGTGAGCCGGAGTCCAGTCACCGCGGCATCCGCATATCGTGAGCGCGAAATTGCGAATGAGCGTGGCGCCCTCGGGTGTGTGTGCTACTTCGGGGTGGAACTGGACAGCGTAGTAATCCCGCTGGGGATCACCCATGATGGCCATCGGCGAGTTGGCGCTGTGGCCCAGGGCCTGGAAGCCCTCGGGAAGCCCTGTGACCCGGTCACCGTGGCTCATCCACACCTGCATGGGCGATGGCAGGCCTTCGAACAACGGAAGGTCTGCGTCGGTCTCAACCATGGCGAGACCGTACTCCCGGTGGCCGGCCGGCGCTACCGTGCCGCCGAGTCGGTGGGACAGCAGCTGCATGCCGTAGCAGATGCCGAGTACCGGCCTGGCGCCCGCCAGAACCCATTCCGGAAGGGGAGGGGCGTCCGGCTCGTAGACGCTGGCTGGCCCGCCAGAGAGGATGAAGCCCCTTGGAGCCATCCTCTCGATCTCCTCGCGGGGGGTGTCGTACGGTACGAGCTCGCAATAGACGCCCTGCTCGCGCACGCGCCGAGCGATCAGTTGCGCCGTCTGCGAGCCGAAGTCGACGATGGCGATCGTGTCGGTTTCGGGGTGAATCACTGAGGGCTATTGTACGCCCGTCGGAAGAGCATGCGCAAACGCATCACGGCACGTATCCGACGTCGCGCAGGAGCCATTGGAGTGGTTGCGTGGCCACGCCCTGCACGCGCACCTCCCAGTGGAGGTGGGGGCCGGTGGACATTCCTGTCGAGCCGATGGTACCTATGGTTTGGCCCCGCTCGACGAGAGCTCCCGGCTCGACGCCGATTTCCGTCAGATGGAAGTAGCCCGAGAAGATGCCCCAGCCGTGATCGAGCCACACGGTCTTGCCGCGAGCGACGAGGGCCTGGGCCAGGGCTACACGGCCCCGGGCCGGGGCGAGCACGGGGCTACCCGCTTGTCCGCGGAGATCGACACCAGTATGCCAGCCGGTCGCGTCCACGGCCTTGTAGTTGCGCCGCGTTCCGAATGGCGATGATACCGTCCCTGTAACGGGCCGGCTCCAAGCGCCGTGCCAGAGCTTCTCGGGGGTCACCGCCGACCACACGGCGGTCAGTACCGCCAGCTCCGGCTCACGGACGGATGGGTCGAGGAGGCGGCTGGTTTCATCCGCCAACTCGATGTCCTCCTCCCCGAAGCCGGCGTCGTGTACGTGCAGCGTGACCGCCTGGGTTCCCGGCTCGCCGTCGGGCGCGATGGTCGTGATGTGCACGCTGTATGCTCCCGGTGGAAGGTCCGCGCTGGCGGCCAGCACCCCGGCGTAGAGGTCTGGTCCGACTTGAAGGAGCGGCACCGAATCCTCCGCTAGGGCGGCGATGACCTGGCTTGCACCGGAGACCCGCAGGCGAACGAGGAACGGATCGCCTTGGCCCACCGCCGGTGGGACGAGAGCGAGCGGTGCAGCGGGGTCCATCGGTACTGGCGTCGGTGTAGGCGTCGGGGGCGGAGATGGTGTGGGCATGGTCGGGATCGTCTCGTACGCCCGCCTCACCTCGACGTAGGGCGAGCTCAGCCAACCCTCGCGCATGTTGGGCAGGCGCACGGCGAGCCAAGAGCCGTCATCGTTGCGCCCGCGTATAGCAACAGGAGTGGCCGCCCGAACGCCGTCCAGCACCGGATGAAGGGTGTCGGGTCCGGCCCGCAGGTTGAGCGCGTCCACCAGGACCACTGCGTCGGCCGGAAATGTGGGCGTCGGAGTAGCACTGGGCGTATGGGTGGCTGTCGCCGTTGCCGTTGGCCCCGGAGTGGCGGTCGCCGTAGGCACCGGGGTGGGCGTCGGCGTAGGCCCCCCACATGCCGCGAGCAACCCAGCTACGAACACGTACGTCGCTGCGCCACAGCCCAACTGCTGAAGACTGATAGCTGATAGCTGATAGCTGATAGCCCGTGCCAGATCAACCAACCGAATTATCACCCCGAAACGCCACCTGCCCCCTAATACGAGTTTCCGGTGGTGTTTGGCGCCGGCAAGCGCACCGTGAACGTGCTGCCCTCACCGGGGGCGCTGTTCACCTCGATCGAGCCATCGAGGCGCTGGACGGCCACCTTGACCAGCGCCAGCCCCAGCCCCAGCCCGCCTGTGGCGCGGTTGGTGACGTTGCCCGGCTGGTAAAAGCTCTCGAAGATGGTCTGGTGGACCTGGCTGGGGATCCCCCAGCCGTCGTCGACGATCTGAAGGATCAGGTCCTCGTCATCGAGGTGGGCCTGCAACGTAGCGTGCCCCCCCGGGGAGTTGAACTTGGCTGCGTTGGACAAAAGCTGCTCGAGGATGATTCGGGCGTATGTCTCGGGCACCCCGTGTGAGGCAGCTGCGGGGTCCAGGCGGACTTGCAGCTCCACCTCGCTCCGCTCGAAGACACCGCGCAGCTGGTGCACCGCTGCCTCCACCGTGTGCTCGAGCGGCAGCAGGGCGACTCGTGCCGGGCGCGGTGCGCGCTGGAGCGCATCGAACTGGGTCAGCGTCTCCACCAGGTAGGCCAGCGACGCCGAGCTCGTGCGAGCAGCTTGAAGGAAATACTCCTCCTCGCGGGTGAGCCGGCCTCTGAGTTCGTCGTGCAGGATGCCCACCGCAGCATAAACCACCGAGACGGGAGTCCGTAGCTCGTGGTTCGTCAGAGCGATGAAGGTTGCTTTGAGCCGGTCCAGCTCGTCGAGTTGCTCGTGCTGGCGATGAAGCCGACTGAGCAAGTACATGACGATACCCGAGGCCCCGGCAAACCCGACCCAACGCAGTAGAGCAGCCTCGGCGGTGAGAGGTATCTTGGACGGTGCGACCAACGGTAGCAGGATGGCGATCAGGCCCACCGTATAGGCCACGCGCAGTGGCTTGGGTGGAAGCTGGTAGGCCAGCATCGCCATGACCAGCAGCACCAGCAGACTGCTGTTGGGTAGCGCGATGACCTGGAGGATGCTCCAAGCTACGAAGGCGGCCGAGGTCGGCGCCAGGACGGCAAACAAGTACTCCAAGCGGCTCGACGGTGCCCTATTCTCTTGGCTGATCACTGTTCGCATGACCGTATGACGTCCTTGTCGCCGTCCCGCCAGGCGTGGTCGGGCGGGGTGCAGTCACCGTCCTGGTGCTGTGACGAAGGTCGGGCGATTCAAGGACGGCGCGGTATGACCGGCGCATCGGTTTCAGGTGCATCCTGTGGCCAACCTGTGCCGGGCGACCGTTACATCAACGTGCTGATCGGCAGCGTTGGTGCCGCAAGGTAACACTCACGATATGTTATAACGTAAAAATAGTGTTAAAGGATTCGGGCTCCGCCGAAGTGCTATAATCCGGTGCGCTATGGTCGATTCGCCGGGATTCACGCGTGGAAATGCGTCATGCGTCCGGACGGTGTTCATGGGCACGCCGGATTTCGCGGTGCCGACGCTCGAGCGCCTACTGGTGACGCAGGACGTAGTAGCCGTCTTCACCCAACCCGACCGACCGGCCGGCCGGGGCCGGCGCCTGCGCCAATCCCCGGTGAAGCAACTGGCCCTGGCAGAGGACGTTCCGGTTCTCCAGCCCTCGTCGCTGCGTCGCGACCCCGGGGCCGTGGCGGCGCTGCAGGACCTCGCACCCGACGTGATCGTCGTCGCGGCCTACGGGCTGATACTGCCCCCCGACGCACTTTCGGCGGCGCCGGGTGGGGGGCTGAATGTACACGCTTCGCTCCTGCCGCGGTGGCGTGGTGCGGCGCCCGTGAGCCACACGCTCCTGGCCGGGGACAGTGATACGGGCGTGACCATCATGAAGATGGACGAAGGGCTGGACACGGGGCCCATTCTGGCCCAGCGCACGATCGTGATCGAGCCCGACGAGACGGCCGGCGAACTGACTGCCCGTCTGGCCGTCCTGGGAGCCGACGTCCTGGCCGAGGTCTTGCCGCGCTGGATGGCCGGTGAGGTCGTGCCTCGACCACAAGACGAGTCGGTGGCTACCCACGCTCCGCTGCTGAAACGCGAAGACAGCTGGTTGGATTGGTCCGACGATGCTGCCTCTCTCGCGTGCCGTGTGCGTGCCATGAACCCGTGGCCAGGTGCGATCACCGAGCTGGACGGCGTGCTCTTCAAGGTGCACGTCGCGACTCCGCTGCCATCGGAGTGCGGCGGCGTGTCCGGGCCGCCCGGCACCGTGGTCGGTACGGCGTCGGGCCCGGCGGTGGTAACGGGCGAGGGCTGGCTGAGGTTGGACGAGGTGCAGCCGGCGGGGCGGCGCCGGATGTCCGGATCGGCGTTTGCGCGCGGACGTCCGCAGTTCATCGGCACCCGGTTGGCTCCGGCTGGCACGGGGACGTCATGAGGCTCCCACTTGCACTGGGCCTGCTTCTGATCGCCTGGCTGGCGCTAGGTGATCGAGTGAAACTGCCGGCCAGGTCCACGGGAGGGGTTGAGGCCGCGCCTGCGCAGCCTACGGAGCCATTCCCGACGGTGGAGCCAACTCTGCCTTTCCCAACGCTGCCACCGAATGTTCCGACGCCGTCCCTGTACACACCGACACATACACCGTCGCCGCGGCCACCCACGGGCACACCGACTCCGACACCGTCACCGACGATAACGCCCACGCCCTCCATCTCCCCCACCCCATCAGCAACCACCTTTCTGGAGTTGGGCCGCGTGGCCTTCCTCCCGTACGCCGGCCAGCTCCACGTGCTGCCGTCGCGAGCTGCCCTGAAGGAGCCGGCGGGCGGTGGTGCCCGATGAACTCGGTGTTTTGGACAGACCTCGGGCGGATGGAATACGGGGCGGCGTGGGCGCTGCAGCATGAGATCGTGGACGAGCGCAAGGCCGGCGGCGGCGTGGACCGATTTCTTTCGGTCGAGCATGACCCAGTAGTCACGCTGGGCCGTCGGGCCGATGAGGCCAATGTCCTGGTAAGCCGTAGGGAGCTGGCGAGACTGGGAATCGGGGTCTACGCCGTCGAGCGTGGCGGGGACGTGACCTACCACGGACCGGGGCAGCTGGTGGTCTATCCCATTCTCGACCTCCGCCACCATCGCAAGGACGTGGGCTGGTACACGGCCTCGCTCCTGGACACGCTGGTTCGTACGCTCGCCGTCTTCGGGATCGAGGCTCGAGCCAGGTTCGGTGAGCGGACCGGTGTGTGGGTCGGATCCGGGCCCGATCCATCGGGCAAGATCGCCGCGCTGGGGGTGCGCATCGAGCGTTGGGTAACCTACCATGGCGTCGCCCTGAACGTGGACCCCGATCTGTCACATTTCGAGTTGGTCGTGCCCTGCGGCCTGTCGGATGCGCGGGTGGTTTCGATGGCCGGTCTGCTGGGCCGGTCGCTGTCGGTCAGCGAAGTGCTGCCGGTGCTGGCTGGCGTTTTCGGGGTGGTCTTCGACGTGACGATGGTGCGCTCCGAACTCCTGCACCTCGAGGTGATGGCGTGAGCCGTACCCTGGCCTGGCTTCTGGTGTGTACCGCAGCCGCGGCAGTGGCCCTCTGGGGGCTCTGTGTAGTGAGCTTCCTGGGTGCCGCCGTGCTGGCGAACGCGAGGGTAGCGGCCACTCCGCTGGCCCGTGCGACGGATATGCCTGTTCCGGGCCCTACGTCGTTGCCGACTCTTGGTGCGACGGCCGAGCCTGGGCTGGAGAGAAGCCATGGCGGACCGCTAATCGATCCCACTCCGGGCCCGACACCGACATTGGTGCCGTCGGTGGACTGGCCCGATTTGCCCGACCTGGGGGGGTGGGAGCCGGCGTTCACCACGGACCACTTCGCGGTGTACGCCGCTGACGCGGAGGACACCCTTCTGATGGGCCTCGTCGAGGAGTGGGGGCCTCAGTTGGAGGCCATCCTGACGGTGGTCGGCCGGCGCCTGGACCGCGAACTTACCGGCCCGCCCGTCGGCGTCGTCTTCGCGCGCACTTACCCGTCACGCTGCCCCGCGCGGGGCCTGACTTCCACCGGGGACGAGCACCGGCTCCTCATGCTCTATGCCGAGGAGGATACGCCCGAGACCCAAATCCGCGGTGTCCTGGCCCACGAGATCGCCCATCACCTCACGGTTGACGCGGACTGGATCGGGGACGAGGTCCTGACGGAAGGCATTGCCAACTGGGCGGCCGGCGACGCCATGCTGGCCTGGCAGGGGTACTCCTCGTGGGACGATGCCGTGTTGGACTACCTGGCCCGCTCCCGGTACGTGTCGGTCGCGGACCCCACGGCTCTCAATCCGCGGTCGGGGGAGGCCTGCCTCTCCCGTCGCGATCGGGTCTACAACACGCGCACGGCGTTCGTGGATTGGCTGATCCAGAAGATCGGCCTGGATACGGTTCTCGCCATGCCGTACGTCGAGCTCCCCGTCGTAGATCCGGACACGGGCGAGGTGGCGGTTGACCCGGAGACCGGGGAGCCGCAGACCGTCCGCGAACCCGACTACGAGACGGCATCGGGCTATGATCTGCCTACCTTGGAGATGCTATGGCTGATGGAGCTGTGGGCCAATCGTTGACCAGCGCAACGGGGCCATCGGCGCGATGTCTGCGCCTGCTCGTGGCGCAGCTCGACTTCGTGGTGGGTGACGTTGGGGGCAATACCTCCCGTATCATCGACACACTTGGCGCGGCGCGCGAACTGGCGGCGGACGTGGTGGTCTTTCCGGAACTGGCCGTGTGCGGCTATCCGCCGGAGGATCTGTTGCTCAGGACATCGTTTCTGGCGGCCAACGAGGCGGCGATCCATGAGATCGCGGGACACACGTCGGGCTTGACAGCCGTGGTGGGGTTTGCCGACCGTAACGGCGACTTGCACAACGCCGCGGCAGTCCTGCACGATGGAGTGCTGGCGGAAGTCGTGCACAAGGCGTATCTGCCCAATTACAGCGTATTCGACGAGGAGCGCTACTTTCGGTCCGGCGAGTTCTTTCCGGTCTTCGAGCGGGCTGGTGTGCGGTTCGGGGTCAGCATCTGCGAGGACATCTGGTATCCGGCCGGCCCCCCCCACCTACAGGCGGTTGCTGGCGCGGAGGTGCTCGTCAATATCTCGGCCTCGCCGTACTTCTGCGGCAAGAGCCGCCGACGCGAGCGGATGCTGGTGACCCGCGCCGCGGACGATCGGGCCTTCATCGTGTTCTGCAATCTGGTTGGCGGCCAAGACGAGTTGGTCTTCGACGGCAACAGCCTGGTGGTCGGCCCGGCGGGGGATGTGCTGGACCGGGGGGCATCGTTCGAAGAGGACACCTTCGCCGTCGAGCTCCGCCCCGAGGAGGCTTTTCGCGAGCGGCTGTTGGACCCGCGGGGTCGGCAAGCGCGGCTGGTGCATGCCCGGCCTGAGCTGACGCCGGAGGTCCACTTGTCGGTGGAAGCTCGGCCCGACCGTCCGCCGCTGCCGGCGAGGCAGGTCCCCGAAGTGCTCTCAGGACTGGCCGAGATCCACGCTGCCCTTGTGCTGGGCACCCGTGACTACGCCACGAAGAACTCCTTCCGCGAGGCGGTGATCGCGCTATCCGGCGGAATCGACTCGGCGATGACGGCGGCCATAGCCGTGGATGCCTTGGGCCCGGGGAACGTGGTGGGCGTGGCGATGCCGACCCGTTTCTCCTCGCCGGTCAGCCTGGAGGACGCCCGAACGCTGGCCGATAACCTGGGCCTCCGGTTGCTAACGGTCCCCATCGACGACCTCTTCCAGGTCTACCTCGACACCCTGGCCCCGTACTTCGAGGGGCTGACACCGGACGTGACCGAGGAGAACATCCAGCCCCGCATCCGCGGCAACATCCTGATGGCGTTCTCGAACAAGCTCGGCTACCTGGTGCTGACGACGGGCAACAAGAGCGAGGTTAGCGTCGGCTATGCGACGCTGTACGGTGACATGGCCGGCGGATTCGCGCCGCTGAAGGACGTGCCGAAGACGCTCGTCTACGAGCTGGCGCGTTGGCGGAACGATCGGGCCGGCCGGCCGTTCATCCCCGAGCGATCGATCACGCGCCCGCCCACGGCCGAGCTGAAGCCGGACCAGACGGATCAGGATGTCCTGCCGCCCTACGACGTGCTGGATGCCATCCTGGAGGCCTACGTCGAGGAGGAGAAGGGTATCGCCGAGATCGTGGCACTTGGCCACGATCCCAAGACCGTGGCGCGTGTGACGGCCATGGTGGACGCGTCCGAGTACAAGCGGCGCCAGAGCCCCCCGGGGGTAAAGATCACCGAGCGGGCGTTTGGGCGTGACCGGCGGATGCCGATTACGAAGCGAAAGTCCGGGTTCGGGCCGTAGGGGTGGCGGCGGGCACTGGCGTGGGGCGGTGGTGCATCACGGGGAGCTGGGAGCTGGGATCTGGGAGCCGGGTTTGTCATCCGGCTGCTGCTTGATAAGATACCCGATCAGCGCTTGCAGGCCCAACGGGTAGCTCTCGGCGCCGAAACCGTGGACACCGCCGACGCAGACCGGGGCGACGAGCGACTCCCGGCGGAACGGCTCGCGGGCGTAGATGTTCGAAAGGTGAACCTCGACGGCCGGGGGACCGGCGGCCACCGCGTCCCGGAGGGCGACGGAGGTGTGGGTCAGGCCGCCGGGGTTGATGAGGAGGCCGTCGAACTGCCCGATGGCGGCGTGGATCTCATCGATGAGCACGCCCTCATGGTTGGATTGGGTGATGTGCAGCGTGATGCCGGTTTCCTCGGCGACGGCCTGGAGCTCGCGGTTGATGTCTTCCAGCGTGGCGAGACCGTAGATTTCGGGTTCGCGTTGCCCGAGCAAGTTCAGGTTGGGGCCGTGGAGGACGAGGATGCGCATGGCTGACTGCGGGCGAGGATATCACGGGCCGACCGGTGGCGTCCAGTGGGGCTTGTGGGCCGGCCGGCAGCAAGTCAGGCCAGACCGATGGGGCATTGCACTCCCGGTGCCCTCGTGCATGTGCCACTCGGCGGATTAGGTGTCCGCGAGCGCCCGATCGTGGGTTATAATGACATGGCGATCACACGCGGCGGATGGTTCGTGAAATGGGAGGTGGCGAAATGGGTTCTGGGAAGCTGGGCACCCTCATCCGACGCGGTTCCGCCGCGGGCGCCGCCCGCGCGCAACGACTGACGACGGCTAGACCACGCCTACGGCGCGCGGTGTTTGTAGCCACGGTGCTGCTGATTGTTCTCGGCATGCCGCCGACCGTCGCGCAAGGCCAACGTACGAGTTGCCGTGGCCGTGGGGTGTCTGACGCCGGGCCCCAGGCGGGCACGTTCCCGGGACGAGGCGACGACTTAACGTACTCGCTCGGCAAGTTCATGATCGCCGTTGACGACCCGTTCCAAGTGCTCATGGACACCTATCCGGGCTATGATGCCGCCACCGCGCGGCTGCTGAGCCCGACCCTGTACGATCGGGCGACGCTGATCGGCCGTAGCGCGCCACACTTGGACGGAAGCGCCGAGGACTTGGGCGGTGTACCGGTCGGGTCGGCGGGGACGGTGGTGAGCGACGCGGACCTGGTGCACCCGCCTGGATTCGAGGTACAGCCGGGTACGCGCGAGGTCCACACCGTCGTCCAGGCTCTCCAGCTCGCGGACGAGCAGTTGAGCGTATCCGTGCGGGCCGGAACGTTCGCGCCGGATCGGCCGATGAACCCCGGCGAGGTGAAGTCGCAGGACTCCGGTGGTGCCCCGGCCAATGACTTCCCGGCCCGGTCCTTCTTCAACGTCTACGTCGAGGTCGACATGCCGAGCGATCCCGGCAACGCCGCTGGCTTCCCCGGAGGGACACTATACAACGCCGAGCCGCTGCTCGTGGTCAACGAGGACCTGGACCGGTTTCCCCCCAAGGTGATCTACGGCCACGAGAACGCGGAAGCGGTACCGGTGTTGTTCAAGGAGGATGAACCCGGTGGCCGCTGGAAGAAGGACGACCGGCTGGGGTGGCTCGTGCTGGCCGGCCATGGGGTGTGCTTCCAGCCGGCCGGTCCCGATCTCGCCCAGTTCGAGGCGAAGTTTCGTGAGCGGGAGGAGATGCCCCTTCCGTTGCCCTCGCCGACGCCCCAGCCGACGTATACCGCGACTCCCACCAATTCGCCCACACCGACCCCGACGCTGACCGCGACGGCCCCACCGACGCCTACTCCTACACCGATCCCGGGCCCGGCGTACCTGCCCCTCGTGATCGACGAGCGCTGCGATGTGGTGCAGCGCTACGCCGACGTGGCGCTGGTCATCGACACCTCGGGCAGCATGGCCGGCGACAAGTTCGAGGCGGCCCGTCGCGCCGCCGGCACCTTTGTCGGCGTGATGGACCTGGGTCCGGAGCGCGATCAAGTCGCCCTGGTCGGGTTCGACGCCGAGGCGGTCATTGCCCAACAGCTGACCCACGACCGTGCCCGGATTGAGAGTGCGATCCTGGACCTGCGGGTTGGGTCCGGCACGGCGATCGACGCCGGATTGCGGAAGGCTTTGGCGGAGCTGACCGGTCCGCGGCACCTTGCCGGTAACAACCGAGTGATCGTACTACTGTCTGATGGTGCTCAAACGGGCGGGCCCGCTCCGGCGCTGGCAGCTGCCGCCGAGGTCAGGCGAGAGGGCGTGGCGCTGTACACGATTGGTCTGGGCAGCGATGCCGACCAGGCAACGCTGCGCGCCATTGCCGGTGACCCGAGCCGCTATTACTATGCGCCCGCGCCGAGCGACTTGGAGCTTATCTACGCCCAGGTGGCCGGCGAGATCAAATGCCCGGCTGAGGCGTACTGGCCCTACCGGCCGTGATCGGCTTGCGTCTGGGTGCCTGTTGGGGATGGGCGCGGTGAGTCGCGTGCTTCCCGTCTGAACCTCAAGGGCAGACTCAGCGGTTGACGGACATGCTTCGCCTCGCCAGTACTGCAGTCGACCGCCCGATTGCCTGCCTGCTGGCCGTCACGCTCCTCACACTTGCGCTGGCGGCCGGACTGCCGCGCCTGACGCTGCGCACCGACGGCGCGATGCTGTACCCCGCCGGCAACCCGACCGTGGAGCACTCCGCGGCCGATGCAGTCGCGTTCCGCGATTCGCCCCTGGTGATCCTGCTCGTCACGGCCCGGCCCGGCGGGCCGGGAGTGGCGTCTGGGGAGGGCCTACGCTTCTTGAGAGCGGTCCATGAGGACGTCGGCGCCCTGCAGGGCGTGCGTGCGAGCGGCGTCCGCTCGGTGGCCAGCCTGGTCGCGATCCCAACCGGCGCCGAGTCCGTGACCGTCCGGACCATCGCAGATCCGATCCCCGCTCCGACATCCTCGTGCGCCGCGAAGACACGCCGGCTGCGGGAGTATTCCCTGACCGATGGGCTGTTGCTGTCTTCCGACGGACAGGCAGCCGCGGTGTATATCCCCTTGGCCGAGAACAGCACGCCCAAGAACCTCGTCAGTGAGTTGGAGCGCTGGATCACCACACGGCGGGGCGCCGGGTTCGACCTGCGCCTGACGGGCCCGCTGGTTGCCGAAACGACCCTGGGGGACATGGTCTTGGACGACCTGCTGCGCCTAGTCCCAATGATGGTCTTGGCCATTGCCACACTGCTCTTCGTCACACTGCGGAGTGCTGGTGGTGTGATCGTCCCCATGATCGAAGCCGTGGTCGTCCTGGTTTGGACGCTGGGTGCGATGGCATATGGCGGTGTGCCGGTCACGCTCATGACGACCGTGCTGCCGGTGGTCCTGATGGCCATCTCCGTTACCGACGAGATACACTTGCTGGAGCGAGTCCAGGGCCGGCTGGCCGAGGGCGTGAGCCCCGAGCTGGTGCAGCGCGCGGTGAAGA
>CAYYVH010000008.1:0-29681 GCA_964475075.1 uncultured Anaerolineales bacterium
GCTTTTATCTCGACCATGATCGTTCGCCGAAAACAGCGTTTCGACTGGGCCTGGTTGCTGGGCTGGCCCTCGCCAACCCCGGGGTCGCCGGCGCAGCCGGTCCGGGGCGGGCAGCTGCGCTGGTAGATACACTGGCGCGTGCTCTGGTGGCTCGCGTCGCAGAGTGCACACGAGCAGCGTGTACGCCTCGGTAGCCAGTGGAACGGCGGCCGTAGTGTCGTCTGGCAACAATCCGAAACTCGTCACCGCCCCGGGCACGTACCCATCGGCCATCACGGTTGGCGCCCTGACGGACGAGAACGAGGTTGCAGCCTTCAGCGGGCGAGGGCGCTCGCTGGCCTACGAGGTCAAGCCCGAGGTCGTCGCCCCCGGCACCGGCATTACGTCAACTGTTCCCAGCGGCGGATGGGCGCGAAAAACGGGCACCAGCATGGCCACGCCCCACGTGGCCGGGGTAGCGGCGCTGCTCCTGCAAGCCAGACCCGACCTGACTCCGCAGGACATCAAGGACATCCTAAAGCGCACCGCCACCCCGCTGTCGTCACAGGTGCCTGACCCCGACAGCGGCTGGGGCGTCGTGAACGCCTACGCCGCCGTTGCCTCCGTGACAGACGTCGGCTACATCCGCGGGCACGTCTTGCGCTTCGACGGAGCGGTAATCCCCTGGGCACGCGTCCACTTGGCCGAGCTCAACGGCGATCACCTGACGACGGTTCAGGTCGACCCCGCCGACGGCAGCTACGAGATCGCCATCAGGCCGGGGCAGTATCTCGTTACGGTCGAGGCCTTTACCTTCGTACTGGAAACCCGGCGCGGGGTCGAGGTGGAGCAGGACAGGGCCACGGAACTCGATATCGCTCTCGTGCCCGACGAGCCCATGGGCACGCTCCAGGGTTGGGTCTACGGCCAACAGGACGGCGTCAGGGTCCCGATGGGCGCACGCGTTCGGCTAGCCGAGGCACCCGAGGGCTTCGACATCGAGTCTGACGAGTTCACCGGATTCGCCCAGCAGCTACCGCCCGGCACATACCACGTTCGCGTGGAGAAGTTCGGCTATCGCGTTCTGACCGACACCGTCAAGATCACGGCCGGGTACGTCACCTCGCGTACATACGAGCCGGAACCGGCCCCGACCATCCTCCTGGTGGACGGCGATGCCTGGATGTACAACGGCGCGATCGACTACTACCGCGGCTCGCTCGACCGACTTGGGTACGTCTACGACGAGTGGCGGGTCACTGTCGAGACGGCACTGCCCGGCACACCCGGTGGCGCGCCCAAGGCAGCCGAGTTGGCACCCTACGACCTGGTGATCTGGTCGAGCTCCACCTCATCACCAGGCTTCGTGCGCGGAGCGAACGAGCTATCAGCCTTCCTGGCCGGTGGCGGCCGGCTCTTCCTTTCCGGCCAGGACGCCCTGTGCACCGACGCCGGGACAGATGTGGCCAACGATCCGTGCAATCGCCGCACCGGCCGTCACCCGTACGTTCAGGAGCAGCTGCGCCTGCGCGTGGTGCGTGACAGCGCCAACGCGCTCGCCCTTCACGGCGCCACCGGCGGGCTGTTGGAGGGTCTTTCCCTCACCCTGAACGGTCCAGACAGCATGGGCAACCAGTTCGTTCCTGACGTTCTGGCCGTAACGGACCCGCTGGCCGCCAGCTTGGTCGCCGAGTACGAGGGCGGTGGCGGAGCCGCGGTCCTCACCGGAACCTGCCTGGACTATAACGCCATTGCCTTCGGCTTCGGCTTCGAGGGGATAGGCGGCGCCAGCAACCGTGACGAGGTCATGGACCGGGTCATCGCGGCTCTGGCAGCTCCGCTTCCTGAACGGGGCCTCCAAGTGTGGCCTGAGGCCATGCACATCGTGACGCGTGTGGGTGCGACGGCCGATTACACGACCACGCTGCGAAGCACCGGCAGCGAGACCACGGATTTCGCGGTGGCGGTCGAGGCAACACGCTGGGACGCCACCGCCTGGCGAGCCGGACTCACCGAGCCCCTGACCGGCCCCTTGCGGCTGGGCTACTGCGAGGCGGTGCCGCTGGTCATCCGAGTTCAAGTCCCGGCGAACGCGCGCCGGGGTGAGGGGGACACGACCACGGTCCGCGTTCGCTCTGCCGAGGGAGAAGCAGAACGCGGGCTGACGCTGCAAACGTCCACGGCTGCGCCGGTGCTGGTGGTCGACGGCGACTTCTGGCAGGACAGCGAGGATCGCTACCTCGATGCGCTCGCGGAAGTGGGCGTGCCGTACGATGTGTGGGAGTTCGGGCTGCTCGCCAGTGCCCCGAAACGGCCGGCAATCGAGGACCTGACCCTCTATCCGAGCGTCGTGTGGTTCACGGGCTACGACTGGCGGCCCAACGGCAGCCTCAGCGTAGGTAGCCAGCAAGCGCTGGCCGAGTACTTGGACAATGGGGGCCGGCTTCTCTTCTCCAGCGAGGACTACCTGCTCATTCGCGGCGAGACTCCTTTCGAGGAAGACCGGCTGTTCCGCCACGAATACCTGGGCGTAGAACGGTACGAGCAGGACCTGGGAGGCGCTCGGCCCCGCATCCTGCAGGGTGCGGACCGATCGATCTTCGAGGGTATCTCCGGCTGCCGCCTGTTGCCTCGAAACACCGAGGAGGACTTCGCCGACCGGTTGATCCCTCGCGCCACGGCCCGCAACGGCCTCGTCGACGAGTTCGGGCAGAATCTCGCCGTTCAATACGCCTCGGGCGCTTTCAAGAGCTTGTTCCTGGCCTTCGACACTTGGCTGCTGGACCAGCCGTGCGCCGACGAGCTCATGCGCCGGTCCCTGGATTGGTTCAGCCCCCTCCACCCCAGCGCCCTGCGCGATCCGACAGAGCGCCGCACGTATGCCGCCGGGGAGCGGGTGACCCTCGAGCTGGAGTTGCTCAACGAAGGCCCGCGCGGCGTGGATGGGGTTCAGGTGCGGTGGAAGCTGCCGCTGGAGGGTGAGCTCGAAGAGATCCCCGTGGGTTGGAGCCTGCGGCCGGAGGACCGGACTTTGATGTGGTTCGGCGATCTAGGGCGCGGTCGCAGCAAGAAGACCACTATCGTCTTCGTATTGGATGCGAACCTGCCGGCCAACAGCACTCTGATTTCCGCCGCCGAGATCGATGACGGCCAGGGCCTCACCCTTCAGCGACAGGCGGAGCTGCGGGTCAACGCCCCCGACCTGCGGACCTCCTACAAGGCCGTCGACGACAACTGGAAGGACCTCTCCGTGGGTGAACGGGCCAGATTCAGCATCCTCATCCGCAACACGGGCACGCAACCGGCAAACGAATTCGTCGTCACCGACACGCTGCCGTCCGGACTGCGGCTAGTACCCCGCGGGATACAGAAAGACAACGGCACCGTGGAGGCGGACACAACCAGCGGCACGATTGTCTGGCGCGGCACCGTCGACGCCGACAGCAATGCGGCCCTGTCCTACGAGGCCCGCGTGGTGACCTACGGCGGCGGTTGGCTGCGCAACATCGCCGTACTGACCGACGAGTATGGTGAGACGATTACCCTCAGCGCGTCGGTATTGGCCCGGCCTTACCTGTTGTTCCCGTGGTTGGGCAAACAGATCGACCAGGACCCCTGACCAAGTCCGCGGCGCTTGACCCCCGCTCGGCTGTCCGCCGGCGATTGCCCATGCCGCAGGCCCGGAATATAATGGGCGGTCCATCCCGATGGTTCGGCTCAATCGCTGATCGGCATTCGGAGGCAGCGCGCATGGAGGCCAAGACGGACCGCCTTGACCAACTGGCCGGCGCCTCGCGGCGGACCGCCGCCGACCTCGAATCACTGCGGGCAGGACTCGCATCACTTCAGGGGCGGGTTGAGGCTGCCGAGAACCACCTGGCCGAGACCCAGGCAGCCCACGCCCGCACTGCGGCCGAGTTGGAGCGTGTACGCCATCAGCTCGTGCAGGTCGACCGTCTCGAGACACGCGTTTCGGAACTTCGCGACGAGCTGACCGAGCGGCTATCAGCACAGGAGCAGAGCCTTCATCAGGCACTGGTGGAGTTCAATCGGCGCCTCGACGCCGATGTCAAAGGCGTGGGCCGGGAACTCACCGCGCTCACCGGGCGCGTCCGGGAGATCGAAGGTCTGTCCGGGCGGCTGGCAGCCGCGGTGCGCGGGCACGGCGAGTTGGCCAGCGAGCTCAACACACTCATGGCACACATCGAGGCCGTGGCCGAAGAGCGGACCGGCTTCGACGAAGCCTTGAGGCAGGTCGAGGTGCGCCTCGGTGCCCGCCTCGATGGGGTGGGCTCGGAGTTGGAGCGCCAGCGCCAAGACATTGACAGTTGGCAGGAGCGCATCGAACTGCAGAGCACGACGGTGCGTGAGGCGCGTACAGTGGCCGACGAGATGCGCGCCCAGGTTGGCCAGCTCCAGCAAGACCAGCACGAGGTGGCCGAGGCACAGCGTCTCTGGGAGGCACGGATCGACGCGCTTCTCGAGGACCAGCGATCCGAGGCGGATAGCGCTTGGCATACCTTTCTCACCCAGCGGACCCAGGAGTGGAATCAGCACACCGCCGCGCATGCCGCATGGGATACGCGGTTGGACGAGCTAGCGGAGCGCACTGGCGGCGTCGAGACGGCCATTGGCGCCCTCGAATCCCAGGTCGCAGACAGCCTCGCCGCACAGACGGCAGCGCTGGATGAACTCCGCCACCGACTGCTTGCGGCCGTGGGCAGCTGGTCCGAGACCGCGGACACGCTGGCACAGGCCGTCGAGGCCGACCTGCCGCCGGAGGAGCAACGGTCGGCCATCGACGCGCGGCGCCAGGCACGGCGACGGGCAATGCGTGCCCGCCGTGACGCACGCCAGGACTGACGCGAGACGGGGAGTATCGAGCTCGTGCCCAAACGCGGCAACCCGGTCGTCGGTGGCGAAGTGGTCGTCATCGGGACGGCCGGGCACGTTGATCACGGCAAGAGCACCCTGGTGCGGGCCCTCACCGGCACGGACCCCGACCGCCTAGCCGAAGAGAAAGCGCGCGGCCTGACCATCGTCCCCGGTTTCGCCTGGATGGATCTTCCCAGCGGGAACCAGGCGAGCTTCGTGGACGTGCCAGGTCATGAGGATTTTCTCCGGAACATGCTGGCGGGCGCCGGCGGTACCGATGCCGCCATGCTGGTCATCGCTGCCGATGAGGGACCGATGCCCCAGACGCGCGAGCATCTGGCCATCCTCGATCTCCTGGGCATCGACCACGGCGTCACCGTCCTCACCAAGGTGGATCTCGTTTCGGACGACGACTGGCTCGCCCTGGTGCTCGACGAGGCAGCGGGTCTCCTGGCAGGCACGTCGTTGGCCGGCACGCCGATCATCCCGGTGAGCGCGGTGACCGGCACAGGTCTAACCACCCTTGTGGAAGCCATCGACCGCACGGTATCCAACACACCCCCCGCACCGGATCGGGGGCGGCCGCGGCTATCAGTGGACCGGGCGTTCAGCCTGTCCGGGTTCGGCACTGTTGTCACCGGCACGCTTCGTGACGGCACCCTGCAGCCGGGCGACGTCCTGGAGATCTTACCGTCACAGCTGCGTGCCCGTGCACGAAGTCTGCAGTCGCACGGGGAGCAGGTCGCCCAGGCCCGGCCAGGCAGGCGCGTCGCCATCAACCTGGCCGGCATCGACGCCGCTACGATCGATCGGGGTGATGTCGTAACCGCCCCGGGCTGCTATCGGTCAACGCGGCTGGTCGACGTGATGCTGCGAGTCCTGCCCGACGCGCCCGGTCCGCTGCGTCACGACGCGCCGGTGCACGTCTACCACGACGCCGCCGAGAGCCCGGCCCGAGCGCGGATTGTCGGGGCGCGCGAGATCGCTCCCGGCGAGACCAGACCTGCCCAGCTGCACCTCCCCCACCCAGTCGTGGTAGCCGCAGGCGACCGTTTCGTACTCCGCCGCCCCTCGCCCCCGGCGACCCTCGGCGGCGGCGTGATTCTCGACACGCACCCCGGCAAGCGCCGTCGCCGATTCCGCCAAACGGTGCTGGATCATTTCGCCGCCCTGGCCGGCGGCCAGAGCGACGAGGTGGCCTGGCACATGCTCTCCGATCGGGAGCCCGTACGGGTCGAAGATCTCCGCCCAGCGGAAACCGGGCTCGAGCCGGACGAGCGGGATACGGCCCTGCACACCCTGGCAGACGCGGGCCGGGCGCATCGCCTGGGAGCCCTGTGGATCACTGATCGGGGGCTGCTCGTACTGCACCGGCGCACCAAAGCGCTGTTGCGCGACTATCACCGCCGCCTCCCGCTCCGGCAGGGACCGCCCACGGAGGAGTTGCGCCAGCAATTGGGCCTGACCGGCGAAGCCTTCGCCGCTTTCCTTGACCATGCCCTGGCGGAGGGCACTTTGGCCAGAACGGGCGAACTAGTACACCTGCCAGGGCACGAGGTCCGCTTCTCCCCCGAGGAGCAGACAGCCATCGACGCCTTGTTGAGCCGCTATGTCGCCAACCCCTTCTCGCCCCCCTCGGCGAAGGAGGCCGAGAATGCCGTTGGGCCAGCAGTCGTGTCCGCCGTCGTGGAGCGGGGCGACCTGGTGGCGGTCGGCGGCGATGTTCTGTACAATCGCCAGGCATACGAGACGCTGTGCAGCGCGGTGGAGAAGCACTTGGAGGAGCACGGCCAGGTCACCGTGGCCGACCTACGCGACCGCTTCGATACGAGCCGCAAGTACGCCCTGGCCCTCCTCGAGCACCTGGACCGCATTCGCGTCACGCGCCGCGTCGGAGACGTGCACGTGCGCGCCTCATCGGCCGGCGCGCAGCCCGGCGAAGCCCGGCCTTCGGCGAGGCAGACAGAGTGAACGACACGCAGTCTGACCTGGCGATCGTCATCGTCAATCACAACACGGCCGAGTTGCTTGCCGCCTGCCTCGACTCCCTGGCCTCGGGAGGCACCGCCGCTCTCGATGCGATTGTCTGGGTCGTGGACAACGCCTCGGAAGACGGCAGCGCGGCTGTGGTCCGCCACCGCTTCCCGGCTGTACGCCTGATCGAGAGCGAGGCCAACGTCGGCTATGCCGCCGCCAACAACCTGGCCCTCCGCGCAGCCGGGTTCGGCGAGGATCGGCCAGCCGCCCGCCACGCGCTCCTACTGAACCCGGACACGATTGTACCGCCTGGCGCGTTGGCGCACTTGATGGCAGTTCTCACGGCCGAGCCGGAGGTCGGTGTGGTGGGACCCAAGCTCCTGCTTCCGGACGGGTCGCTGGACCTGGCCTGCCGGCGGTCCTTCCCCACGGTGGAGGTGTCGGCCTACCGCTTCTGCGGCTTGTCCAAGCTCTTCCCCAGGAGCCGTCGCTTTGGGCGCTACAACATGACCTACCTCGACCCGGACACGCCGGCCGAAGTGGACGCCGTGGTCGGCGCGTGTATGCTGGTGAGGGGGGAAGCCATCACCGCTGTGGGGTTGCTGGATGAGCGCTTCTGGATGTACGGCGAGGATCTGGACTGGGCCCTGCGCATCCGTCGGGCCGGTTGGCGGGTCGTGTATCGGCCGGAGGTCGTGGTTCAGCACTTGAAGCGCGCCTCCAGTTCCGGCAGCCGACGGGCCCGGCACGAGTTCCAACGGGCGATGTGGCTGTTCTACGAGAAGCACTACGAAGCCACGACACCCCGGCCTGTTCACTGGCTGGTTCTTTCGGCTCTGGCACTACGCGGCGGGCCGTCACTGGTCCGCGAGATGTTGGCCGCCAGGAGGGCCGCGTGAGCGACGATTCCGCTCCCCGTTCGCGCCGCGCCTTACCGGAGCGAGCGTCGCAATTGGCCTTGGACTTGACGGCCTTTGCCGTTGGACTGCGAACGGCCTACGCGCTGTACGTGCGCACGGCTCCCCGCAACACTGCCTTCGCGCCACCGCTCCAGTTCGGCGCGTACGGTGAGGCGGCGGCCCTGGGCGTCCTGGCCGTCGTGCAGATGGTGATCCTCGCCGGCGTGTTCTTCTTCGTGAAGTTGTACCATCAGCCCCGCGGCGTTTCCCGGATCGACCTCACCGAGCACCTCTTCCGCGGTGTCTCCATCGGGGTGATTCTGACCTACGCCATCGCCAGTTTCCTGTTCCCGGACCTGGAGTACTCGCGCCGCATCCCGGTGTACGACTGGGTCACCACCTTCGCCACCGTCGTGGCGCTGCGCCTCGTGCACCGGGCCGTGTGGGGCGCACTGCGGCAGGCCGGTATCGGTCGTGACAGGCTGCTGTTTGTCGGGGCTGGTCCCGCGGCTCAAGATCTGGTGGCACGCATTCATCACCAGCCGTGGCTCGGGTACGAAATCGTGGGCCTGGTGGACGACACACCCGGCCGCTCCCGGGCCCGCGGCGTACCGGTCGTGGGCCGCACCGCCGAGTTGGGGGTGCTCGTGGACCGGCTCGCGGTGGACGAGGTGCTGATCGCGCTACCCGAGGCGTCACGACAGCAACTCCTCTCCCTGGTCAGCCAGTGCCAGCGCGAGGGGGTGACGATCAAGGTCTTTCCGGACGTGTTTCAGATCATCGCTAGCGAGGTCCAAATCGGCCATCTCGACGGCATACCTCTGCTGACGATGCGCGACGTGGCGCTCCGGGGTTGGCGCCGGACCCTCAAGCGCGCTGTGGATATCCTGGTGAGCGGCGTGGTGCTCATCTTCCTCTCTCCGCTGATCCTCTTGCTGGCGGTCCTCGTGAAGCTGGAATCGAAGGGACCGGCGTTCTACGTCCAGGAGCGAATGGGGTTGGACGCGCGCCCCTTCCCGATGGTCAAGCTGCGCACGATGCACGCCGACGCCGAGCGGGAAACCGGCGCGGTCTGGGCCAGCCGTAGTGACCCCCGGCGTACCCGCCTGGGACGGACCCTGCGCCGCTGGAGCCTGGACGAGCTGCCACAGTTCGTCAACGTCCTGGTGGGTCACATGAGCATCGTCGGTCCGCGCCCCGAACGGCCCGAGTTCGTGGCCGAGTTCCGCCGCCACATCCCCCGCTACATGGAGCGTCACCGCGAGAAAGCAGGCATCACTGGCTGGGCACAGATCAACGGCCTTCGCGGTGACACCTCGATCGAGGAGCGCACCAAGTACGACCTCTACTACATCGAGAACTGGTCGCTCCTGTTCGACCTCAACATCATGACCAAGACCGCCCTGCAGATCCTACGGGACCAGAACGCGTACTAATCGGTGGTGAAGAACCCGGACGCCCTTCACGCGGGTCCGAGCATGCTCCGGGAATTCACCCCTCCACGGATTAGAGGGCGGGCGCGCTCAGTTGACCCTATCGCGGCCGCTGACTACCATTAGGCACCAGTTCATGCTTCGGATTATCACTCTAATACCATGAGTGCCAGACAGGCCAATACTCCTCTGTTCACGGAACGCCAAGCACAGGTGCTGGAGTTGGTGGTGCGCGAGTACATCGACTCGGCGCAGCCCGTGGCGTCCGGTCGACTCGTCAATCGCTACGATTTGGGCGTGAGTGCAGCGACCGTACGCAACGAACTCGCCGCTTTGGAGGAGATGGGGTTGCTCACCCACCCCCACACGTCGGCCGGCCGCATTCCAACGGTGACCGGGTACCGCTACTTCGTCGAGAACCTGATGACGAGCCCCCGGATGCCCGAGCACGTGAAGCTGACCATACGGCATCAATTTCATCAGGCAGGCTGGGACCCGGAGCGGTGGATGCGGCTCTCCGCCGCTGTGGTGGCTCACACCTCTGGCGCCGCGGGGCTGGTCGCCACACCACGGAGCCGGCGCGCACCTCTGCGGCGGCTGGAGTTTGTTGACCTGGGCGACGGGCTGGTGCTTGTCGTGGCCGTCCTGGACCACGGCCAGGTGCGCCAATCCCGCTGGCGCCCGGAGTTACCCTACGATCAGGCCGCGCTGGACCGAATCAGCGCATGCATCAACGAAGTCTTGGCGGCGACCGGCACTCCGCCCGAAGAGGAGGCGGCGGGGCCCGGCGTACTCGAAGCCGCTGCATCGGGGGCGGTACACCAACTGCTTTCTCGCACCGGCCGTCCAGCTACACCGCGCCTGTATCACGCCGGCCTGACACAGATCATGTACGAACCGGAATTCGCCGACAGTGAGCAGCTGCGAGAGGTAGTGGAGATCCTGGAGCACGGTCACTGGCTGGAGCCGATCATGGACCGTCTGCCAGGCAGCGGGGTGCAGGTGATCATCGGTGGCGAGCCACCCCTGGAGCGCGTGCCCCACGTCACCATGGTGCTCTCGCGCTTCGGCCATCAAACGGCGCAGGGCGGCGTGTTGGGTGTCGTTGGTCCTACGAGGATGCCCTACGAGCGCGCTGTGTCGACGGTCGGCTTCGTCGCCGAGCTGATGACCGAGCTCCTGGCTGGTCCAGCCGAAGGTTGAGGGCTGGCAGAATGATACCCCCCGAGTCGCCCCATCCGTGAACCGATGAAACTAGACTTCTACGACGTACTTGGAATCGACCGCAACGCCACCGCGGATGAGGTCCGCCGCGCCTACCGCCGCCTGGCGAAGTCGCACCATCCGGACTTGAACCGCGACGATCCCGAGGCCGAGACCCGTTTCAAGCAGATCAACGAAGCATACGAGATTCTGCGCGATTCCCAGCGGCGGGCAGCATATGACCGCTACGGGCATGCCGGGGTCCGGGGGGTCGGTCGAGGTGGCCCAGGCATCTACCCGGACTTCGGCGATCTGGGTGATATCTTCGAGCAGTTCCTCGGTTTCGGTACCCGTCCGCGCGGGAGGCGGCGTCCCGCTGCCGAACGCGGAGCGGATCACCGCACGCGACTTCGGCTGGCGTTCGAGGAGGCGGTCTTCGGCGCACCGCGTCAGGTAGAGGTCACCCGCCTCGAGGGGTGCGAACTATGCGGGGGTACGGGTGCCGCGCCTGGCACCAAGCCCGTAGGGTGTCAGACCTGTCAGGGATCAGGCGAGATCCGGCACGTACAGCAGAGTGCTTTTGGCGCCTTCGTGAACGTTCAGGCATGTCCGGCCTGTGGCGGACGGGGCGAGGTAATGCCCGAGGTTTGTCAGACCTGCAAGGGAGCGAGCCGAGTGCGCCGCCAGCGGAAACTGACGGTGGACATACCGGCTGGCGTAGAGGATGGCACGCAGATCCGGTTGTCCGGCGAGGGCGACCACGGCCGCTGGGGTGGGCCGGCAGGGAGTCTCTACGTGGTGCTGGAGGTGGAATCGCACCCGGTCTTCGAGCGGCAGGACCGCGACATCCTTCTCCAGCTACGGCTCAACGCCGCCGATGCCGCCCTCGGCACGGAAGTGGTGATACCCACCCTGGAAGGGACGGCGACGCTTCGCATACCCCCAGGCACGCAGACCGGCGACTCGTTCCGGTTGGAGCAGCTTGGCGTTCCCTATCTCAGGAGCTCCGGCCGGGGCGACCAGATCGTCACGGCCGTCGTCGCCACGCCGGAGAGGCTCACGGGAGAGCAGCGGCAGCTGCTCGAGCAACTCCGCGAGACACTTCCGCAGCCGGAGGTAGTCGAGCACGGCCGAGGGCTGTGGGACCGGGTGCGGGAGCGCTTTGCGTGATGGGTTGCGGCGGCAGATGACTGACCGGCCCCTGCGGCTGTTCGTGCCGCCAGACAGCGTTGTCGGAGGGCAACTGACGCTGCACGGTCCTGACGCGGAGCAGGCCTACCGGCGTGGGGCACGCATGGGCAAGACGCTGATCGCGCTCGACGACTCAGGCTGGGAGCTCGCCGTCCACCTAGCGGAGGCCCGACCCGATCTGTGCCACGGTGAGGTAACCGGCCGGGCACTCGCTGCTGAGCGCCGCACGAAGATCAGCTTGTTTCAGGGCTTACTGCACCCCTCGGACTTCCGACGGCTCCTGCAGCAAGCCACGGCAGTGGGCGTCGTCGCCTTCAATCCGGTCATCGCCGACGGCAGCGTCGTGCCGGCACCGTCACCCGACGGCACGGTCGAGGGCGAGGCCGAGTGGCCACGTCTGGTGTGCGATGCCGCCGAAGACTCTGGGCGGGGCCGGCGGCCCACCATCGGTCAGCCGATGCTCTTCGACCACGCCGTGGATCAGGCGACGCGCAGCGGCACGGTGCTACTGCTCCATTCTGACGGCCCTCGGCTCGAAGCAGCCCTTGCCGGGCGACCCTTCTCCATCGACTTGTTCTGCCCGCCCCCCGGCGGCTTCTCCCCTGAGGAGCGCACCCGAGCCGTGGCGCGCGGCGTGGCCGTGGTGGCGCCCAGCGCGGTGGGGGCGGATCCCATCAGACCGGCCCTTGCAACGCTCGACACGATCTACGCGCAACTTGAGGAAGCTTGACCATCGGCCGCCACCCATGATATAATGTTGTTTTGCGTCTGCCCGACGTCCGGCCAGGATTGATCCCCTCAATATGCCGAAGCCCATCGACACTCCTGAATACTGGATCGAGAGCTACAGCCCCTCTGGCCGTGAGCTCGATTGGCTCTTCGAGTATGTACTTGAAGCCGGCCGTCCCTTCGATATTGAATCCCTTGCCAGGGAGTTGGTGCGCTTCCACGTGGCGCAGGCGATGGAAGCACGGCGGGTCAGTGAGCGTTCGGACGGGGCGGTATACCAACCATCGGACCGATACGAAGTGGGCCAGAAGCTGGTCTTTCCGGCACTTGAGGGCAGCGAGGGCGCCGTGAAGGAGATCCGCCCGGGCAACAACCCGGACTACGGTGACTACGACGTCATCAGTGTCAAGATGAACGGTGAGGTCCGCGAGTTTGCCGCTGGTTTGGAGTGGGAACACGCCTTGAGCCAGACCGTGGCCGAGGTCGACCCCGAGGAAGTGGCAGAGCGCTTCGCCCCCCTGATCTCACCGCAGTTGGCCAGCTCCTTGAGCAACGATGGCGAGTGGCTCTGCTACGGCGACCGTTGGATCCAGAGAGCGCTGCTACCGGAGATTAATGCCGGGCACTGCAACCTGGCCGAGGCGATCCTCATGCTGGCCGGCGAGCCACTTCCGGCCGCGCAGATTCTCCCCGAGCTGGACCTGGGTGACACCGTACCATTGGAGACAAGGTCGATGGCACTGGAGATTACCCTCGCCGAGGACGGGCGATTCCGCAACGTGGGGGCTCTCGAGTCTCCGCTGTGGACGCTGGCATCTCGAAGCTGAGCGATGTACGCACCGGTCGACGTCAACACCCCCTTCCACATCGACCTGAGTTGGTGGGAGAGCCGCGGCCGTAACCTCGGGCGCTTCCTATCCGAGATCCTGGGCGACAAGAAACCCGCGCTCAACGGTGGCGAGCCCCTGGACTACATCGATCCCGAGACGGCCGAGATCCACCAACTGGACCCCCGCTGGGTCCACGTGTTGGTACATCGGGCTCGCAAGCCGGATTACATTACCAGCGCGACGCCGCTGACGAACGCCATGCTGCGCGCACTGATCGAGAACCTGAACAAGCCCATGACGGCGGTGGAGCTCTACCGCCGCATCAACCGCGCCAGCCCCGACACGCTGCTCAGGGTGCTCCGAACGGCCCGCGTGCAGTACGGTATCGTGCCGGCGCCGGGCGGGGGCGACAAGCGCAAGAGGTAGCGGCGGCTCGACCCTCGGTTGGTAATCCTACTGCCCGTGCGAGGCATGCTAAGTCGCTGTAAAGACCGGCGCGTTTTATGGCTGGCTCTGTCCATAGCCGTCCTCGGACTTGGCTTGCGGCTCTACCGCGCCGATGCCCAAAGCCTGTGGTACGACGAGGGCACGAGCGTGGCTCTGGCCGGCCGCTCGCTCGTTCAGATCGCCCATAACGCCGCCGACGACATCCATCCCCCGCTATACTACTGGCTCCTGGCCCTCTGGTCGCGTCTCTTCGGCAACGGGGTCGTGGCCATGCGCGGCCTGTCTGCCCTCCTGGGAACGGCGGTGGTGGGCGGCGTCTTCGCCCTCGGCCGCAGGCTGTGGGGCACGGCCGTGGGTGCCCTCGCCGGTCTTCTGGCCGCCATCTCACCCTTATTAGTGTGGTACAGCCAGGAAGTCCGGATGTACATCCTGGCCACCGCTCTGGCGGTCGGGCTCATGTGGCTGACACTGGACCTGGCGGGCGAGAGCGGGCACGGCGGCCCCGCGGCGGAGCGGCCCAACCGCCGGCGCTACTTCGCCTGTCTGCTCCTGACCACCGCCGCGCTCTTCACGCACTACTTCGCCGGTGTGAGCACAGTGGTCGCAGCCAACGCCATCGCGGCCATGTCCGCGATGCGGGCTTGGCGCTCCAGCGGGCGCGTGGCGTGGCCCTGGGTGACGCGATGGGTCGGCATACAGCTCATGGCCGTGGGCCTGCTCCTGCCGTGGTTGGCCTTCGCCTGGCCGGCCATGCGGGGTTGGCCGGCGACCAGCCCCCCGTTCTCGGCCGGCTTCGCACTGCGCGAGACGCTCGCCACCCTCGCAACGGGCAACAACGTCCCCCCCGCCGTTCGCGCGTGGTGGCCGCTGGCGGCTGCCCTCGCCGCGCTGGGGGCGCTTTCCCGCGGCCGCGGAGGAGAGCGGTGGCCCGCAGCCGTGGTTCTGGTGTGGGCGGCGCTGCCGCCGGTGCTGTTGTTGATCGTGTCCTGGTCGAGGCCGAGCTGGAACCCGAAGTTCCTGCTGACGGCGGCACCAGCCTATGAGCTCCTCCTCGGCGCCGGCATCGTGCAGGCTGGCCTGGTTCTGGCGCAACTGGCCTCGTCGTTGAAGCGATCGCTCGCGACAGCCGGGCTGCTGCTCGGTTCCGGCGCGGTGCTGGTGCTCGTCGCATGGCCGCGCCTCCTGGCGCTAAGCGCCATGTACTACGATCCGGCGTACCAGCGTGACGACTACCGGGGCATCGCCCGGGACATCGCCGCCATGGCCGGTCCTGACGACGCCGTAATCCTCAACGCGCCGACGCAGATCGAGGTGTTCGGCTACTACGACCGGGGCGCCCACGCCACCTACCCCCTGCCCACCGGCTGGGCGCCGGAGCGGGACGAGGTCTGGGCGCGGCTCGGCGAGGTCGGCGAGGAGCACGAGGACCTGTACGCCGTGCTGTGGGCGGCGGACGAGCGCGATCCCGAGGGACTCGTCGAGGGCTGGCTGAACGCAAACCGCTTCAAGGCTTTCGACCGCTGGTACGGCAACGTGCGCTTGGCGCTGTGGGCGGCGCCGAGCGGAACGATGGACATCATCTGGTCCGATTCGCAGGTTACGTTCGGCAACGAGATCGCCCTAGCCTCGTTGGCACACTCCCCCTTGACGGTCTCCGCCGGGAACGTTCTGACCCTCGAACTGGGCTGGGTGGCGCTCCGCCAACCCAGCGCTGAGTACACGGTCTTCGTGCAGTTGTTGGACGAGGCCGACCACCTCGTCGCCCAGCGCGACATGCGCCCCGTCGGGGGCACCGCCCAGACGTCGAGTTGGGGGCAGGCGGGAGGCACTCCAGCCGATCCCGACACTCCGGCGACGGGTACGGCTGTGATCCCGGACCTCGTCGGGTTGCTGATCCCGGAAGACACGCCCCCCGGATCGTATCGGATGATCATGGGCCTGTACGACGGCGCTACCGGTACCCGCCTGCCGGTCCGACTGAGTGACGGCGGGAACAGCCCGATCCCCGACGCCTACGTTGTTGGTAACGTGCGAGTATGGCGAGGGCACGCACGGAGCGCACCATGATTCCCCCGACGCCTGTTCACCCGCACGTCCTTTCTTGATCTTTGGGAAGGGTATGCCGCCACCACACTTGGCCATGAGGCGCCCATCCTGTAGACCTATCGTAGGACACTTGGTATACAAGAGGGAGCCATGGATTTCGTGACCGTGCGCGACTTGCGCCTCAAACCAAGGGAGATTTGGGACAGGCTTCAGCAGCTGGCGAGAGCGAAGCAGCGAGTAGGTGGTGTTGCTGGATTGCCCAAACCTGGCAGCCTCCCCCTAACCCTCCCTCTCCCGGGCCAGATCCAGGGTCTCGACCGCGTGGCGCAGGTGGGGAATGACGATGCTCCCGCCCACGACGAGCGCCACGTTCATCGCGTCTACGATCTCGTCGTCGGACCAACCGGCGTCCACGCACTGCACAACGTGGTAGTCGATGCAGTCGTTGCAGCGTAGCACCATGCTGCCCACCAGGCCCAGGAGCTCCTTCGTCCGCCCATCGAGCGCGCCATCCCGGTAGGCCGCGCTGTCCAGGTTGACGAAGCGCTGGATACCCAGGTGGTCGGTCTCGGCAACGCGGGCGTTCATCCGCTCACGGCGGGCCTCGAACTCGTCCAGTCGGCTCCTCGTCATCTCACCTCGACCTCCCCCAGCAGAATGCGCCGCTCGGCCGGGTCCGCTGCACCGCCGCTGACAGGCAACCGCTCACCAGTGTCGGGATCGTACAGTCCCACCTCGATCTGGTACGTTCCCTCCGGCGCAACCACGTCGACCTCCAGCACATGGCGGTCGAAGACGCGCACCCAAGGCAGGTCCGGTTTGACGACCACGTCCCAGCCACCTGACGACGGCGGGCCGTCCTGCCCCGCCCACAGGGAATCACCCGAAGCATCGCGCGGCGGTCCGATCAGGTGGGCGAACACTACCGGTGGCGGCTCGGGAACCTCGCGGTCGCGTTTGACCAACCAGTAGAGATCCACGACCACCACCTCGCCCGGCGCCGCCTCACGCGGCGCGACGGCGTAGGCCGCCAACCGGATGGCCCCCGCCGTCCGGACATCGGTCTCGACAACTTCCGGAACAAGCGGTGGCGTGCTGGCGATCTCCACGGGGAACTCGAACCCGATGCCCCCAACGTCACCTGCAATCCACTGGAATCCACCCGGCGTCCGACCACTGACCGGCACGGTCAGCCGCACACGTTTGCCAGACCCGTCTCCTCGCCACAGCGGCCAATCCGGCCACGCCGGCTCTTCCGGAACCGCCGCTTCTGTCGAGGAGGGCCTTGGCGCAACGACTCGCTGGTGCGGGCGCGCCTGGAGTCGTGCCCGCGCGGACGAGTCGCCATGCGTGAACACCACAGTCTCCAGCGCGTCGCCGGGCAGCGCTCGACGTGCCGGCGGCTGCACGACCGGATGCACGGCCAAATACGCGGCACAACACCAGTAGTCCTCCGGCCACCACACAGTGCCCGGGAAACGGCTCGACACACGCGTGAGGCGCGGCGGTTGGCCGTCCTTCGAATACAGGTGCAGCGCGTCGGGTCCGTAGCCCTCGCTGAGCACACGCGGCAGGCGCTCGGTCAGCCAGGCCTCGACGCGCCGCTGGGGGTCCTGGAGATCGCGTCCGTACTCCACTAGCCACACCCGCTCGTGCGAATCGACGATCTCCCCCAACTGCGCCTGCCAGTCGTGTGCGTCTATCGAGTCGGTGCCCCGGTCGGGGAACTCGATCACCTCGGGCCGCTCGGCCCATCGCGGGGGACGGTCCCAGGGATACTCATAGCTCGATCCGCCCACGGCCCGCACCCATGGCTGATCATAGTAGTACCGAAACAGCGGATAGCGGTTGCCGCTGACCAGCAGGACGACATCCCCCGGCTCGGCCTGACTCCAGATGGCCAGCGACATGGCGTAGAGATCGCCGGTGAGGCGCCGGGGGGTGTAGTAGCCGGGCAGATGGACCAGGAGCGGCAGGACTACGCCCACACCGAGCAGCACGCCCAACGGGCGTAACCGCCGGAACGCCGTCACCACCGCCCACGCCACCAGCACGTACACCGGCGCGGCGAACGGCAGCAGGTAGCGGGCCTCGACCTGGGGGCTGTAGAAGAACGAGCGCGGCTGCGTGGCCGCCCACACCGCCAGCGGCGGCAGCAGCAGGAAGAGGCCCAGCAGACCCGCAGACAGGAAGCGTATCGGCGCGGGCGAATCCCATCCGTCCTCGGACGAGACCGTCCGACTCGCCCCCCGTGCGAACCGCGTGAAGAGCATGGCGAACCCGACCAGTGCCGCCAGCCAGAAGACAGCCGTGGCCCACCGCACCTCGTCCAGATCGGTCGAAACACCGGTCGCCAAGAGCGTCGCCCAGAGCCGGGTCACGAACCCGGCCGGCACAGGCTCGCGGATCGAGGTCCAACTCTGCATCCGCGGCAGGGCCAGGGTCAGCCACGGCAGGAAGAGCACCACCAGGGCGATTTGCGCACCCAGCCACACCGACAGTCGCCTCGGGCTCACGCGGCGCGACAGTGCGCCCGTAAGCACGACCAGATTGAAGATCACCACCGCGACGGCGGATAGGTAGACGGTGTACATCGCCGCCAGGGCAGCCAGCAGGTGGGCCGGCAACCAACGGCGACCACCGGCCTCGCGGCCCGGCCCGGCGGCCGCGCCTTCATCCAGCCAGCGGACGAGAGCGTAGGCGGCCGCCAGCACCGCCGTCCCAGCCAGCATGTACATCCGCATCTCCATCGACCACCAGATTTCGAAGCGGGAGACCGCCAGTAGTGCGAGGGCCAGCACCCCCACCGGACCGCCGCCCAGCCGCCGACCCAGCACATAACAGAGGACGACGCTCAGCATCGCCCACGCGACCGTGATATAGCGCGCCGCGAACTCCCCCTGGCCCACCAGCCGTACCCACGGCCACAGCGTCCAGAAGAAGAGGGGGGGGTGAACGTCCGCCGCCGTCCAGAGCGTTGTCTCTAACCAGGGCTTGCGGACAGCCCAGATGGCGAGCCCCTCGTCCCACCAGACGTTCTGGTCGCCGAGGCGGAACAGGCGGAGCGCGAACGCGACGAGCAGGAGCCCAACCGGCACGAGGCGCCCGCGTTTCATGCCGTCCTCGGGCCGGGCCTCCACAGGCGTCGTCGCAGCGCGAAAGCTCCCAGGCCGACCAGAATGATGAGCACCAGCCCACCGGCACGCCAAACGGGCCCAAGCACCGACGGCGGATCGGGCGCCTCGATCAGGATCTCCCGGAGCAACATCTCCCCGCTGTCGACCCGCACGATGACGAGGTGCTCCCCGTTCTCGAGTCCGCTGCGGCCGAAACTGAATCGCCGGCCGGCTTCCGACTCCACCGGTACGAGCGCGGATCGGTCCTGGTCCACGACCAGGAAGAGCTCCGGGAGCGTCGCCTCCGGCGGGGCCTCGGCCAACTCGACGCGGAAACCGGTGCCGCGAAACGCAAACTGGGCCTCCGCGTCCGGCATGCCAACCCGGTGGGCCGGCGGGCCGTCTTCCGGAACATCACCCCACGGGCCGGCGTAGGCCAGCGCCCAGTCGTCCGGCCGATGCCGCCCGCGGTTCATGACCGGTGGCCGGCGGGCGGCGACCTGGGAGAGGGCCTCGTAGGTGGGCGTGAGCGTCCAATCGGGCTCCACCAGGCGGAAGAACCCTTCGGGCCGCTCGTGCCACGCCCAGTCGGGCCGACGGAAGAACCACAGGAACCCCGCGCCCATCCAGGGCCACTCCGCGGCGATCCGTTCGTAGGCCGCTACGGTGTAGCGTGCCCGAGCCTCCTCGCTCGTCCGACCGTAGGGGGCCGGCATCTCCGGCGGCGGGCTGTCCCATCCCATCTCGGTGACCCACACCGGCTTCTCCCCGTCGCCGTACCTGACCATGGTGTCGCGCGCCAGGAGTGGACGCACGAAGTTGGTGCGGTCGGGGCTCACCCGATGGTCCGTGGGCCCGGTCCACAGGCCGAAGGCCTGCACTGCCAGGACGTCGAAGTCCTCCGCCCAACCGGCTTGATACAGGGCCTCGAGATAGCTCAGGTCATCCATGTTCCGGCCACCTGGCTCCGTCGTCTGCGCCAGCGCGGCGCTGACGATGACCACGTCATCGCACGCCTCCCGGGCGCGCCGGGAGGCAACCGCGAGGAGCGCGGCGTAACCGTCCGGGTCCACGTCTTGCTCGCCCCACTCGGGATAGATATTGGGCTCGTTCCATATCTGGTAGTAGCGCACGCGGCCGCAGTAGCGCTCGACCACGGCCGCGACGAAGTCCCCGAAGTCGGCCAGATCGTCCGGCGGACCCGGCAACCGCGCGTCCTCCGGGTTGGCGTACGCCCAAGCGGGTGGATTGTCCAGCCGCACCAACAGGTCCACATGGTGGCCCCGGGCCAGGGCGACGATACGGTCGTACTTTTCCCACGCCGAGCGCGGCGGCTCATTGCGCCGGTCCTCGTAGTCTCCCCGGGCGTGGATCTCGATGTCCTCCCAGGGGAACTCCTGGCGCACCCAGCCGATGCCGGCATCGCGCACGAGGGCCAGCGAGCGACGGACGTTCTCCGGGTCGGCCTCGAGTTGGAGAAAGGTGTTGGCGCCGTACGGATTGACGCCCAGGTGGTCGATCGGTTCATCGGGTGCCAGATCCGGAGCAGCGCCGGTGGACTCCAAGATCATTAGGGCGACGATGCCCTTCGCACCCTCCCAGAGATCTTCCTCACCGGTGGCCCGCCACAGCCAGTCGCGCACCTCCGGGGAGCGGGCTGCCAGAGCGGCAGTCACCAGCAGTAGGAGGGCCGCAACGGCCAACCCCAGGGGCAATCGGCGTCTAGTGTTTACGTGCATTGGCCGGCCATTATATTCCACTTGCCTCACCATTGCACGCAGTAGGGGCGGTTCGCGAACCGCCCCTACTGTTTCGTGCACCCGCTCCGTGCGGTTTCTTGCCCCGGATTTACCCGTGCGCTAGAATAGTTGTTCCGTATCCAGGGTGCCAATCCCCTAATCACTGCGAAAGGAGGTGAGATGCGCTTATGACCGTAGAGCTTCGACCGGGCGAGACATTCGAGAGCCTGCTGAAGCGCTTCCGCAAAGAAGTGTCCAAGGCTCGCATCCTGAGCACCTTCCGGCGCAAGCGCTGGTTCACCCCGCCCAGTGAAGAGCGGCGCCTGGCCAAGAAGAAGGCCGAGCGACGGGCACGCCGGCGCTCTTTACGCTCGAGGCCGGTGCAGCGCCGCTAACGCCCGAGCAGGCCCAAGATCAACTCGAATCGTGGCCGACCTTTTTGGTCGGCCCTTTCTCCTTCCCCATGACCTGCGCCACTGCCGCCCACACTTGCGCCAGGCTGACCGCCTCAACGGCACAGGAGCCCACCGCATCCGCCAGCCGGTCAACCGCCCCATCCGGTGGTGCCACCGCCACGCCCGTACCCGGCACCGGGCCGTAGCGCCGCGGATCCGTCGGGCCGAAGATCGCCACGACCGGCGTGCCCACCGCGGTAGCCAAGTGCGTTACACCGGTGTCGTTGCCCACATAGAGGTCGCACGCCTCGATCACGGCCGCCACCTGGCCGAGCTCCAACTGCCCGGCCAGATCAAGCACCGGGACGCGCGCCGCCGTCTGCACGGCAGACACGACGTCGCACTCCCCCGGTCCGCCCAGCAGCACCAGGTGCGCGCCCAACCCCCGGGACAGCCGGTCCACCAGCGCCCCGAAACGCTGGGCCGGCCAGCGCTTCTCCGGCAGCCGCATGCCCGGGTTCACCCCGCCACCGGGGTGCAGCGCCACGCGCAGACCCGCCGCGGGTAGGGATGAGAGGGCACGGAGTGCGGCCGCCCGATCCCCCTTGGACACCCTGAACACCGGCCGGGGATCGCCTGCGGGCACGCCCGCCGCCCGGGCCAGATCCAGGTAGAGCGCGGCCTCGTGACGGAGCGGCGGGACCGGCACGCGCACCGTGTGCAACCGGCCCCGCCCGGCACTGTCGAGCCCGACCCGCTCAGCGACGCCGCCCAGCCACGCCACGAGCGTCATGACCGGCGACCGGTCCGGTACGAACACGACGTCGTATCCGCCGCGGCGAACCGCCCGGATCAAGCGGGGGAGCGCCGCCAGATTGTATGCACCGCGCACAACACCCGTAGCGTCAAGTCGCTCGGCCAGATGAGGGTTCCCGGCCAAGATCGGTCGGCTGTGATCGTCCACCGCCCAGTCGATCGCCGCTTCGGGCCAGGCTTCCGCAAGCGCCCTGGCCAGCGGCGTCGCCAGGAGCACGTCACCCAGGCAGCAGGGCTTCAGGATGAGAACGCGGAGAGGGGTAACGCCCGGATCGGGGCGAATCACCGCCTCACCGACGCCGAGTGCGGGCCGAGCGCGCACCGGCGGCCGGGGACGCCCCGTGATAGGGCGATGCCAGGATCTCGAAGACCGTGCAGCGACGGCGGTCGAGCATGCGCGTCCGCAGCCGCGGATGCACGTTCTTCACCGGCGTAGCCATGGTGATCACGGTCGGCAGTCGGGCCGCGTAGCGGTGGTTCAGTATCTGGTAGAGCTTCTCCTGGGCCCACGGCGTGGCACTCTCGGTTCCCAGGTCATCCAACACCAGCAGCACCGTCGAGCGAACCTCGAGGAAGCGCTTGTCGTATTGGACTCGGCTGCTGGGACTGAATGTGGCCCGGAGATGGTCCAGCAGATCGGGCACGACCACGAACAGCGCGGAGGCTCCCAGGCCCACCCGGTGGTTGGCGACCGCCGCCGCCAGGTGCGTCTTGCCACAGCCGTGCTCGCCCGTGAACACCAACCAGCCGGCAGGGTCCTCGGCAAACGCCCGCGCCAGATCGAACGCACGGGCGAGATTGGCCGCGACATCGGGCCCGAGTCCAGCGGCGCGGGTATCCCAATCCTGGAACGTCATGTCCGAGTAGTGCGGGAGACTCGATAGCTCGGTGCCATCCTGGATGATGCCCCCACGGTAATCAAGCGCCTTGATCTCGAATGGCCTTACGAAGCCGAAGTGCCCAAGCCGCGAGCGCAGACGGTCGTCCAGCTCGTCCAGATCGTGGTTCGTCGTGATCACCGTCGCCAGGCGCGCATTGTAGCGGTGGTTCAGCAGTTGAAACAGCTTCTCGCCCGCCCACGGAGTCGGTGCCTGCGTACCGAGATCGTCGAGCACCAGTAACGGCGCGCTCCGCACCGCATCGAAGCGCGCATCGTAGGTTTCCTCACTACCCGGAGCGAAGGCCGCCCGAAGGTGATCCAAGAGGTCCGGCACGACCACGAACAGCGCCGATTCGTCGCGCCGCAGCCGCTCGTTCACGATCGCTGAGGCGAGGTGGGTCTTGCCGCAGCCAAACCCCCCGTGGAGCACGAGCCACCCTTCGGGTCGTTCGGCGAAGTTGCGGGCCGCCTCGTACGCCGTCCGGACGCTGTGGATCTGCTCGGACGAGTTGCCAGGCGCTTCGACCTGGAAGCTCGCAAACGTCATATCCGCCAGGTCCGCCATGTTGGCCAGTCGGCGTACGCTGGCCAAACGGCGGGCGGCAAGCTCGTCGGAGATACACTCGCACGGGAAGGCGCGCCCGAAATCAGGATGGTCCACCGGCACGTCCCGGCCCACCCAACCGACACCGCCACAGCGCGGACAACGTGGCTCGCCCCCCCCCGCGCCATCGCCCCGCGGTCCCTCGGCGGTGCCGAACGGATCCCCGCCCTCAGTGCTCGATGTAGGAGGCGTACGGCCCTTCAATATCTCGTTCTCGAGCGGCTTGATCACCTCGCCGATCGGCTTCATCATCCCGTCCCTCGCGTGCCCATCGATCCAGAATAGCCCGGGCGTAGGCCCAGCTGCGGGCGTTGTGCTCAACCGCGAGCCGAAAAGCGTCCTCGATCCAATCCGCCGGAAAAGTCGCCTCGGCATCGCGCAGCTCGTCGGTCAGGAGCGGCGTCAGCAACCCGATGTTCTCCTCGTATAGCACGAAGACATTGGGCCTCTGCCCACCACTGGCAACCGCCGCCGCTGGTTCAGGGAGCACCAGGCCCCCGTCCTGCCACCGCCGGTAGGCCCGACGGCCCTCGCGGCCGTTGACGAAGATCCAGCGAGCGGGACCGGCCTCGCCGGCCACGGACGCCGCCAACAGCAGCCCGCCCTCGACCAGTTTGTCCAACGCCTCGCCCACCGCCTCGCCAATGGCATCCTCGGCAACACCCAGAACCGCGACGCCGCGCCGCAGCGTGGGATCGGCCGCCACACCGTCCGCCCGCAGCGCCGGCGGCGAGCCAGCCGGCCGGCGGTGGATCCGCCACAACACGTGCAGCAGCACCTTGATGGCCACCGTGCTCGCCAACTCGGGAAGATGCCGGCTGAACAGCAGATCCGGCACCGGCGTGCAGCGCGCCCCGTCCGGAAACCCCTGGCCCCTCATAGCATCGCCACCTCGGCCTCGGCCTGCTCGCGGGCCCGGTTCAAGAAGCGCGTCTGGTTCGGCCGGAACACCAGCTCCTCCATTCCCGTCGGGCCGTGGCGGTGCTTGGCCACGTGGGCCTCGGCGATGTTCGGCCTGTCCGTCGCCGGGTTGTACAGTTCATCACGGTACAGGAAGATCACCATGTCCGCGTCTTGTTCGATCGAACCGCTCTCACGCAGGTCTGAGAGTTGCGGGCGCCGGTCGGCCCGGCTCTCGACGGCCCGCGACAGCTGGCTGGCGGCGATTACCGGCACGCGCACCTCGCGCGCGAGCGCCTTGAGGGAGCGCGAGATTAGGCTGATCTCCTGCACCCGGTTCTGCGAGCGGCGACCGCCGTGCATGAGCTGTAGGTAGTCCACGATAACCAGGTCCACACCGCGCTCGGCGAAAAGACGCCGCACCTTGGTCCGCAGCTCAAAGGGCGTGATGCTTGGCGAATCATCGATGAAAATCGGTGCTTCGGCTAGCTTGCCGATCGCCTGCATCACGAGGTGGATCTCGTCGTCACGGATCTGGCCAAGCCGCAGCCTTTGCGCCGGAATCTCCGTCTCACCGGCGATGAGCCGCTGCACGAGTTGCTCGGAGCTCATCTCCAGCGTGAACAGCGCCACCGTTCCGCCCGCGTCCGCCACGTGGCCGGCGACGGTGGTCAGCCAACTCGTCTTGCCCATGCCCGGTCGACCGGCGATGATGCAGAGGTCGGATGGCTGGAGCCCCCCCAGTAGCCGGTCGAGGTCCGTGAAGCCCGTGCGGATACCGAGCATCAGCTCCCGATTGGCCTGGATCTTCTCGATCTTCTCGAAGTAGGCGTTCAGGAGGAAGCTCAAGGGAACCAGGTCGCGGTGCTCACGCTCCTGAAGCACTTGGAACAACGCCGCCTCGGCCCGGTCCACCGTCTCCTCGATGGTGTCGGCCTCGTCGTCGTAAGCTATCTGGGCGATCTGGCCAGCTGCGCCTATGAGCCGCCGGAGCACGGCCATGCGCTCCACGAGGGCCGCGTAGTGGTCCACGTGCGTGGCCACCGGTGTGCGTTCCATGAGCTCGGTCAGATAGGCGGCCCCGCCGGCCTCCTCGAGCGCATCGTCGCGCTCCAGCTCGGCGACTACCGTCACAAAGTCAACCGCCGCGTGACGGCGGTAGAGGTCCAGGATCGCGTGATAGATTCGGGCGTGAGCCGGCCGCGAGAAATCCGCGGGCGCCAGGGTCGAGGCGATGCGGACAACCGCACTTGGGTCGATCAGCAACGAACCAAGCACGGCCTCCTCAGCCTCGACGTTGGCTGGGGCCAGCTTGTCGGGTCCTGGCATAGGACTGTGGGCTCTGTAGGTTGGCGCGGCAGCTGCCGCGGGGTGGATTGGCTGGAGAGGTTCTTATTCCTCGCCGCCGTCCACACCCAGGTCGATGTCGAGCTCGTCGATGAACTCGCGGAACACCTCGAGCTTGTCGTCGTCGTGACGACCGGCCACGTCAGCAGCCTCGTACTCCGCTGCCGGCACTTGGCCCGCGCGCTCCATCACATCCTCGCTGACGAAGATGGGGACATCCAGCCTCACGGCCAGGGCGATGGCATCGCTGGGCCGCGAGTCGACTTCGACGCTCTCACCGCCTACATCGAGCACGATCTGCGCGTAGAAGGTGTCGTCCTGAAGGTCGTTGATGTAGATATGCTCGATGTCGGCGCCAAGCTGCTCAACGACTCCGCGCAGCAGGTCGTGGGTCATGGGACGGATGACCTCGGAACGCTGCAACCCCATGGTGATGGCCTCGGCCTCGAACGGCCCGATCCAAATCGGTAGGTAGCGCTGGCTGCCGTTCTCGCGCAGCACGACCAGACGCTGCTGGTTGGTCAGGCTGACGCGGATGCTCTCAACGGTGACCTCGACCACGAAGGCCGCTCTCCTTTCGAGCCAAATCGATCGACCCTTGCGTAGTGAGATTATAGCATGCGGCGGGGCGGCCACCCAACACGGCCGGGCGATGGAGTACCCGGCGGGACTGGCCTCGGCGTGCCGGCCGGTCTATAATCCACGCTCCCTGAGCCTGCGGCTTCCGTCCGGAGAGGAGGACGCCACGCCCTATGAGTTCCCTGCCTGACAGCGCGGCAACTGTCCTACGCCTTACGGCGATGATATGCGGCTCAGCCGCAGCGCTGCTCTACTTCAGCCTCCTCGTCTGGACGGCCCGGGATGTCGCGGCGCGCACCCGCGACAGCCTGGTGCGTCTGGCAGCTGTAGCTTTGGTCCTCGTCCTCAATGTTCTCGGGCTGGTGGTCTATCTCCTGCTGCGTCCGCAAGAGACCATCACCGAGCACTACGAGAAGGAGCTCATCGAAGAGATCTTGGCGCGGGAGGTGAGCAACGCCGCCGTGGCGCGGTCCCGCCTGAGCCGTGAGCCGAACATCAGCGACGGCTGAGCGGTCCCCTTATGGTGCGTCCGAGCCGAGTTCCTCGTCGAGCAGCCGATTCACGCGGTACTCGAGGGTTACCTGATTGGGGAACATGCCCTGGTGTACGTCGACAACCGTACCGTCCGGGTCCACGACGAACGTCGCCGGCAGACCCGTGACCTTCCACTGTCGCTGCACCTCGTACGCGTTGTCCCCCCACAGCATGGGAAAGGTCAACCCCATGAAATCCACGAACTGCCTGATGGTGTCCTCCACCATGCTGGGCGGCACCCGCTCTCCGGCGTTGACGGCCAACACGACGAAACCATCTTCCTGCCTGGCCTCGTAGACGCTCTGGATCCACGGCATCTCGAAGCGGCACGGCGGGCACCAAGTGGCCCAGAAGTTCACCATCACCCACTGGCCGGCGTAGTCACTCAAGCTGACCTCCTCGCCGGTTTCCAGCAGGGTCATGGTGAAGTCCGGCGCCGGGCGGTTCAGCAAGGCGTGGTTGGGCACAGGCAACTCCACGACCTTGTCCTGCGGAAACAGGCTCAACGCCTGCGCCGGTGGGAGTTCGATCACCTCGCCCTCACCCGGATTGATGGGCACGATGGGCACTTGGACCGCCGTTGGGGACACGTTCGGCGGCTGCACTGGGTCTGCCGCACCACCACCAAGCATCGCCCGTCCGAAGAAGAACCCGGCCGCCACCACGGCAATGGCGACAACCGGCAATACAACTGCTTGCCAGCCAAGAGTGATCACCCGTTCTTCCTCTCGGGTCCCGGCCACACTCTCTGGGCGATCGTCCTCACGGGCCTGGCTGTGTACCATCCAAACCTCCATGACCTCACGGGTATCGCTTGGCCGGACCTTGATCTGGGGCCGGCTAGCGTGGAAGTATAGCACAGCCCATACGCCCCAATGCATCCCCGTGGGGCGTGAATCACTTCGAGGATCCAGCGGGCTCCATTTCGTCGTAACCTGCACGGCAGGCTATAATGTCCCGATCTACGGCGCTAGTGGTCGGCCAAAGCAACAACAATGCAGGATGGGAGTCCGAGGGGGCCGACCACTGGATCGCTCGGTGGATCTGTCAATGCCCAGCGTGAGTTCCTGCTGCGGCGGGCGAACCATCTCCACACACGGGCAAACACCGTCGTAGCCGGATGGAACGCGTCGAGTCCGGCCACCTACTACCGCCCGACCGCTGCGGCGGCCAGGACCGTCCGGGGCGCAGGTATGGTTCGAGCAATCAGCACAGGAGGCATCTTGGTGAAACGACTCATCTGGTCACCGGCGTTGCTCGCCCTGCTCCTCGTGGCCTGTGGCGGGCTTCCGGGCAAGAGCACCTCCGGCCCACAGCCCCCGGAGGCAGACACCGACCCCGTCGCAGCGACCGACTCGCCGAGTGCGAATGCTGCCGACGAGGCCACCGGCGACGAGAGTGGGACGATCGGCGACGACATGTTCGATGCGGCCACCGATGCCGCCGGGAAAGACGGGACGACCGCTACCCCGGACCCGACGGTGGTTGCGCTGGCGGCGAGCTTCGAGCTTCCGTTGAAAGGTGACCCCGACGCCCCCCTGCGCATCTATGAGTTCTCGGATTACATCTGACCGTTCTGCCGTCGCTATGCGATGGAAACGGCCCGTGAGGTCGACAAGGAATTCGTAGACAAGGGGCTCGTCGCGGTAGTGTTGGTGGACTTCCCGCTGCAGAACCATGGCCTCCCAGCCCTCATGGGCGCCGAGGCGGCACACTGCGCCGGCGATCAAGACCGTTACTGGGACATGCACGACGCGCTCTTCGAGCGCCAGAGCGAGCTCTCGGCACTGATCGAAGCCGACGAGGCGACGGTCCTCGAGACCCTGGTCGAAATCGCCGATGGAATCCGTATCGATACGAGTGCCCTGCGGGCGTGCCTGGATCAGCAGAAGTACCGCCCCATCGTCGCCTCGCTCTTCAAGAGCGCCCTGGACTCGGGCATCCAGGTGACTCCGACGCTGCTCATCGGCCAGCAGCCGGTACAAGGCTTCATGAGCTTCGAGGACTTGCGGTCCATCATCGACCGCGAGCTGTCACGTGCGCAGGGAACGCCCGTGGCCGAGGAGCCGACGCTCGGGCCCGTGTCCGAGGAGTCAACGCCCAGGCCCGCACCCAAGCCGTAGGGACAAGGCCCTCGGACCGCCTGCCGTAGACGTGATCAATAGGATGCCCTGCGGGCCCGAGCCCATGCCGCCACGGCTATCCATCGTCATCCCGAACCTGAACTCGCCCGTAGTGGACCGGACGCTGGCCGCGATCCGCTCCCAGCGGTTCGACCTACTAATGGCCGAGGTTCTCGTGGTGGGCTTGGACGGCCCGGGGCTAGTGCACCAGGACCGCCTGGTGCAGTTGATCTCGACCGGCCGGCCGGCACCGCCGGCGATCGCACGCAACATCGGCCTGCGCGAGGCCCGGGGCGAGATCGTCGTGTTCACCGACGCCGACTGCGTAGCCGAGCCCGACTGGCTGGCACGCTTGACGGCGCCCTATGCCGATTTCCGGGTGTCCGTTGTGGGGGGCGCAGTGGTCTTCGAAACCGGCAACTACTGGACCCTGGCCGACAACCTGAGCAGCTTCCACGAGTTCCTCGGCGGCACGCCGCCGGGGCCGCGGGTACATCTGCCCAGCCTGAACCTGAGTGCCCGACGCGAGGTCCTCTCGGCCGTAGGCGGCTTCGACGAGCGCTATCCCCTCCCGGCGGGGGAGGACAGCGATCTATCGTACCGGCTCCGCGCCGCCGGTCACACCCTGCTGTTCGAGCCGGCGGCCCGCGTGCGGCACTGCCCACGGCGGAGCACGTTCGGGGCGCTGCTGCGCCACGCGTCCGGATTCGGTCGTTATTCCGTGAAACTGCGCCCCCACCCCGGGGAAAGCCCGGGCTTCCGGGTCCTGCGCCACCACCGGCTGATCTTGCTCCTAGCGCCTTTGATGGCCACCACGGTCACGACACGCATCTTTCTGCGCCAGCCCGAGATGCTGCGCTACGGCCACACCTTCCCAGCCATCTTTGCAGCCAAGCTGGCCTGGTGCTGGGGAGCCGCCCACAGTCCGGAGTGGGTGCGGGCAGGACGGAAACCCCCGGTCCTTCCCTGAGAGCCTGTGTGGACACCCATATCCGGCTGCGCCCGGTCCGCGCACGTGCTGGCTGCGTCCGTGCGGCTC